>NZ_CP009286.1:4460500-4772500 GCF_000758685.1 Paenibacillus stellifer | reverse complement strand
AACGGATAAAAGCTACCCTGGGGATAACAGGCTTATCTCCCCCAAGAGTCCACATCGACGGGGAGGTTTGGCACCTCGATGTCGGCTCATCGCATCCTGGGGCTGAAGTAGGTCCCAAGGGTTGGGCTGTTCGCCCATTAAAGCGGTACGCGAGCTGGGTTCAGAACGTCGTGAGACAGTTCGGTCCCTATCTGTCGTGGGCGCAGGAAATTTGAGAGGAGCTGTCCTTAGTACGAGAGGACCGGGATGGACGTACCGCTGGTGCACCAGTTGTTCCGCCAGGAGCACGGCTGGGTAGCTATGTACGGACGGGATAAGCGCTGAAAGCATCTAAGCGTGAAGCCCCCCTCAAGATGAGATTTCCCAATTCGTAAGACCCCTTGAAGACGACAAGGTTGATAGGCTGGGGGTGGAAGTGCAGCAATGCATGGAGCTGACCAGTACTAATCGGTCGAGGGCTTATCCAAAAAGACCCCGAAAAGGGCAAGACGCAAGATTCGTTTCGATCCAGTTTTCAGGTGATCAAGCCTGAATTAAATATTGTTCCCTGATAGCTCAGTTGGTAGAGCACTCGACTGTTAATCGAGTTGTCACAGGTTCGAGTCCTGTTCGGGGAGCCATTTATGGAGAGGTGTCCGAGTTGGCCGAAGGAGCACGATTGGAAATCGTGTAGGCGTCAAAAGCGTCTCGAGGGTTCGAATCCCTCTCTCTCCGCCACTATTTTTAGCATGGCCCGTTGGTCAAGGGGTTAAGACACCTCCCTTTCACGGAGGTAACAGGGGTTCGAATCCCCTACGGGTCATATTTGCTTCTTCGAATGGGGATGAGAACCCCTAAAGGTTCGTCGGAGCATAGACATCGTAAGGAATGCATCGCAGTCGGCTCGCTTGCGAGGCGTATCCCCTACGGGTCACCAATATGGAGGCTTAGCTCAGCTGGGAGAGCATCTGCCTTACAAGCAGAGGGTCGGGGGTTCGATCCCCTCAGCCTCCACCATGATCATCCCAAAAAGTGAAACAAATGCTTCGCAGGGAGTTCCGATTACTTTTCGGGGACCCCGGGACATAAAAAAATATTTTTAACTGACGCGGGGTGGAGCAGCCCGGTAGCTCGTCGGGCTCATAACCCGAAGGCCGCAGGTTCAAATCCTGCCCCCGCAACCAAATCTTCCTTAACCAGGAAGGGCCTTGTGGAACCGTGGTGTAGAGGCCTAACATGCCTGCCTGTCACGCAGGAGATCGCGGGTTCGAATCCCGTCGGTTCCGCCATTTAATTATGGAACATGGTACGGCTCGGTAGCTCAGTCGGTAGAGCAGAGGACTGAAAATCCTCGTGTCGGCGGTTCGATTCCGTCCCGAGCCACCATATTTGACAATTGAATATGCCGGTGTAGCTCAATTGGTAGAGCAACTGACTTGTAATCAGTAGGTTGGGGGTTCAAGTCCTCTCGCCGGCACCATTTATTCTGGAGGATTAGCGAAGTGGCCAAACGCAGCAGACTGTAAATCTGTTCTCTTACGAGTTCGGTGGTTCGAATCCATCATCCTCCACCAGTTTAGGGGCATAGTTTAAAGGTAGAACAGCGGTCTCCAAAACCGTTAGTGTGGGTTCAATTCCTGCTGCCCCTGCCACTTTTTTATTTGAATATGGCGGTCGTGGCGAAGGGGTTAACGCACCGGATTGTGGCTCCGGCATTCGTGGGTTCAAGTCCCATCGATCGCCCCATTTACTTTATACAAAAATAAGCTTCATGTTGGGGATTAGCCAAGCGGTAAGGCAACGGACTTTGACTCCGTCACGCATAGGTTCGAATCCTATATCCCCAGCCATTATGCGGACGTGGCTCAGCGGTAGAGCATCGCCTTGCCAAGGCGAGGGTCGCGGGTTCGATTCCCGTCGTCCGCTCCATTATTACGGCGCCATAGCCAAGTGGTAAGGCACAGCTCTGCAAAAGCTCTATCCCCAGTTCGAATCTGGGTGGCGCCTCCATTGCTTTTTATGATTTCAGAAATATTATGGTTTCCATTATCCGCGCCGGTGTGGCGGAATGGCAGACGCGCGCGACTCAAAATCGTGAGGGAAACCGTGGAGGTTCGAGTCCTCTCACCGGCACTAGTTAAACGGATCTGTAAAATTACTTTAAAAGTAATTTTACAGATCCGTTTTTATTTTGAGGCTTCAGCCCGTTGATTACGCGAAGTGTACGAAACAATAAACCACCCGCTATGAAGGTGGGGAGCAGTCCATTTTGTTCGGCCGTTATTGAAGATCAGAGCAGCGGAATCAACTTTTGTTCCCTACTCAAACAACCTTACAGGAATAAATGCCTCCATCTGTGCCCAACCTTGAGCTTTAATAATATCTGGCGGCGTGATAATGTGTCCCATAGAATAATGGTTCTTGCGAATATCAAGGGCAAATATTGCGGACTGCTCTATATAATGCAATGCCTCCTGGTACAGCTTGTCACGGGCTTCATCATCGCCATCCCTATAATCAAACGTAAGATAATACCCGCCCTCAAAATCCAGCGTATCAAAGCCGCCAGTCTCGCCGCTCTCTGTTAATGCCCAAATCCAGACCATACCCTCTTGCTGCTCATCATAGTAGAGAAAATCTCTTGGCATAAAGCTTTCATGTGGTTTTGGTGTAATCGTGGAGAAAAACGCATCGAAAATGCCTAATTTTCCTGTGGAAGAAAAATCAAACTCCTTGTCTACCTCTGATGCTACCGCCTTGAATGGCGGCAAAGAAATGATTCTGAACATAAGTACCTCCCGGGTTATCGTTATTTAGAATGTGGATTTTTAGCCTTGAATTGGTCAATTGCTGACACAACCTCGTCTATACAATCTGCAAAGCTTCTCAGCTTATCCGCAATTTTCTTGCGTCTTTCCTTATCCTGTAGGGCATCCAGCGTCACATTGAATCCGCCACCCAACGCCTCTAAATCCGTCCCGTTGTCGTTGTTCCAATATCGTTCCATTTGCTCATACAGCACAATTATATCCTGGATAAAGGTTAGGTCGGGATTCAGCACCAGCGCCTTCTCCAAAAAGCTCTTGCTGACGCTGCTGTTGGTAGCAAGACAGCACACGTAGGCCGCATGCTTCTCCCAGTATTCAAAGGCTTCCAGTCGGATCTGCTCAAAGAAGCCTTCATCTATGCTTGTGGCCCATGCACGAAATGCCGTTACTCCAAAACAGTAGTTGTCGGTTTCAAAGGTGAGCAATTTCGGCAAAGATAAAATCGTTTCTCGGTAAATTTCAGCCAACTCCTTGCTTTCCTGTTTGTCCCCGACCAACAGCCAGCCATAGCAATGCTCGCCCTCCTCCTTATAGTCTTTTGGCAGTAGATCCTCCAAAGAAATCGAATCGGGTTCTGTTCCGTCACCGCCCATATAGAGCAGGGTTTTGCCGTAATCTCCATAGCCGACGAGCACACTCCAGCCAAAACGGTTATGCGGATTACTGCCGTAATCATTGATAATAACGGGCAGGCCCTTATCGATATACGCCATCAGCATCTGCACATACATATCCCGGTCGGCCAAGATTTGCTTCAGCGGAACAAAAGAACTGCTATAACCGCTTTTTTCAAAAATCAGCTCAATAGAATGGTGGTTATCCTTTTCGCTGAGGAGGTAATCTACCACACCGTTTCCTCTGAAATGATTGTTTGAGAAAATCTGCGCAAAATTCTCGCCTGTTACCCCTGCAAAAAACCAGTAGTCTAACTCCTTGTGGCCCAGGCATTCCATCAAGTAAGCGGCGCAGCCATTGAACCAGTAGTTTTCGCCATATTCAGGATGGACGATTTGCCTTAAATTCGGTAGTGTATTATTGCTTCGCTTGACATTTATGCTTAATATGCCTTGCTTTATATTGGTTTTCGGTGAGGTTTTCAGCTGTGAAATTTTGATGGAGCGGAACAGCTTTTTCCCTTGTCCGTTTGTGCCGATTATAACCGTCTGAGGTGCTTCCAAATGTAAATCCATATCCATATAAGTGAATTTTACTCCACTAAAGCGGACCTCGCCGTTTAAAATAACCGCAAAATGCTTTTCACCGACAATCCATGTAAGCTTGTTATATTGGCCGTGGGGGTAATTGCCGATATCAGGATACAGAAGTTCATTGCCCAGTACAGGCTGGTGAAAGGAAATAGCGTGCTTTTTCTGGGCTTTGTCGGCGTAGTTATCCGCATTCATAGTGTAGGTGCAGTTACCGTGGGAAAACCATAGATTGCTCTCGGTAGTCCCCCAAAGGTATTCCTCGCTGTTCTCATCTGCCAAAAACTCAATATCAATGCGGAATGGCAGTCTTACGGCAACGTTCGTATCAAGCTTTCTTTCGGAAATCCATGCGATAAACTCTGCTTCACCATTTTCCAAAACCTGATAGTGTGGATAGTAAATGGGCGTGATTTTACGGAAATCCACGTCATATTCACGTAAAACCGGATTGGTTTCTTCAATTTCCTCTACGGTGATACCATAAGCTTTCTCAAAATCATCATAATCCGAAAAAATCGGTTTGCGCTGCTTCACAGAAAGGTAAATGTTCACCCGTTCTCGCTTGCTATCTGGAGAAAATACGGATTCAATAAGGGTTGCGTGGCGTAAATCTCCGTTGTGCAGAAAATCAACTTCATAGTTTGGATTATCGTCAAAACCCTGCAGCATTCTGTACTGCAAAGCTCCTAAATCCTCATCTGCAAAGGCAGAAGAGACTGCGAACAAGCCGCCGGAGAATTCTCTGCACACAAATGGGCAATTCTCAACAAGATTGTCTAACCTATTCATGAAAATAACGTCATCCCCATGCTGATACTCGAACAAGGTTCGGCTTCCCGGCATGCCAAAAGGAATTTGATTAGCGGAAAGCCAGTCCCAAAAACCATCCATGTCCGAAATTCCGTCATCCGACCGTATAGAAGTCGCCGCGAGCATCGGTGGCAAAGCCACAATATCCATTCCAGCGGTTTTGCCAGCCGGTCTGAAAGCGTGTTCAAAGTTTCCATGGATAAATCCCGTTTTTCAATGGACAGAAGATCTGCCTCTACCTTGTCATAGAGCAGGGGCAGGGCAGAAATCTGCGTGATTCCGTGTGCGGTCATAGCGTTTAAAAAATCGCTGACATAAGTTTTAAGCTGGGAGAGGGCATTAATTTCATCTTCGATTTCCTCAATGCGTTTGACAAAGCTCTGCACCAGTATGGCCATGTCCTGACTTTCATAAATCCGCAGAATATCCTTGATCGGAATCTGCATTTTCCGCAGCACCAGAATTTGCTTCAGCCGAGGATATCCCGAATTTTTCCGTCACCTCGGTAATTTTCACTAAGTCCATCACAATGTCCTCCATGTTATTTTAGTGCTATTATATCAATTGACCTAACGTCAATGTCAAAGTCAAATACTTCAGATAGGATGAATCATGCCATCGACTATTTGGAAGCTCATTTATGTGATGACATCAATCCTGATGAGATAAGCCGGATTATGGCATGTCCTTACTCTGTGTTTCAGCGTTCTTTTGCTCCGATTACCGGAATACAGCTATCCGAATATTTGCGACGCAGAAGACTGTCTTGCGCTGCATATGATCTTCAACATTCACATCAGCGTATTTTGGATATCGCAGTTAAATACGGTTATGATTCCGCGGATGCTTTTGCTGCGGCATTCAAGCGCATGCATGGGATCACTCCATAGGAAGCGCGCAGACCGGAGGCCATTCTTAAATTCTATGCTCGCCTGACCTTCACACTTATGATAACGGGGGTACAGGAAATGGATTACAGAGTTGTTGAAAGGAATGCCTTCCGCGTTCTCGGCATCCGGCGTACAACGTCTAACGGCGGCACTTGGGGAATTGTCAAATTCGATGGCACTCGTGAAAAGATGGAAGAGCTAACCGGACAAAAGTGCGATTTGGGCTTATGTTTTGGTTTTGACTCCGAAGATAACAACGACTATATGTGTGGAGTTGAGTATGACGGCGAAGATATTCCCGGCTATGATTACTATCAATACCCCAACACCGCCTGGTTGGTCTTCGCTGCAAAAGGCACAATTTCCAGTGGTGTTCTAGGCCAAACATGGAAGCGTATTTATGGAGAATTTATGCCGCAAAGCGAATACCGCCAGCTAGACCTGCCGACCATTGAAAAGTATATTAAATGGAATGAAACCTCAGATGTCTGTAATGTAGAGATCATGATTCCGGTTCAAAAATAAATAAACTTTTGAATTGTTCCTATGAAGCCTTGAAGGGATTGCTATAATAGAAATAAGGTGGGAATCTCGAACGGGGGAATCATATGTCGGACGTCTGGAACAAAACCTATACACTTATGCACAAACACATACCCGTAGTCGATATGGAGCTGGATGAGGCGTCCGGCTCGATCTCTGCGATCGGCCATGTTCATGCTGAGCAGCATGTGCCTGTAGGCATACCCGTAAAAAAGGGGAGAATTGACCGGGCTGCACTCAATGAATGGTGGAGAGGTCGAGCGATTCCGGCCAGCCGAGACGGAATCAAAGAGGCGTTGCTTGAGTTTAATTTGTCCACCACACAAAAGCTTCTGGATAAAAGCTTGGGACTCAGCTTGTCCGATAAATACTGGATTCGCCCAACGGGCTCGGTAATGGAGTGGTCCTCGATCAATTTCTTTGACCACCCGTTCTCCGAAGATGTCGGGAATGTCTTGTTTGGCAAAGGCTCATCCGGTGAGCCAATCAGTCTGATGTCTCCGGACAATACGTCGGATGGCTGGCTGCGGAAAAAATGGACCATCATTGAGGGCAAGCGTTGTCTGGTGAAGGGCGGGAGCGGCGCGCTCCAGCAGGAACCCTATAATGAAGTAGTGGCGACTCGCATCATGGACCGGCTGGGAATCGAGCATGTTCCCTACCAATTGATAATGCAGGAGGAGTACCCCTATAGCGTCTGTGAAGATTTTATCACACCGCAGACAGAATTGGTTACGGCCTGGTATGTGATGCAGACCCGGCCGAAGGCCAATCATATTTCGGTGTATCAGCATTACTTGAATTGTTGCGAGGCACTGGGCATTCCCGGTGTTGTAAAGTCCCTGGACCGGATGATCGTCGTGGATTATCTGATCGCCAATGAGGATCGGCATCAGAACAACTTCGGCGTCATTCGTAATGCTGAGACGTTGGAATGGGTCGGACCGTCGCCGATCTACGATAGCGGCACATCTCTTTGGTTCTCCAAGCCGCTTTCCTTGATTTCGCCCACCGCCAAGCTGACCTGTAAGCCGTTCAAGCAGACGCATGGCGAACAAATCAAACTGGTCACGTCGTTTGACTGGCTCGACTTGTCGGCATTGCATGGCATAGAGGAAGAGGTCAGAGCGGTGTTTCGTGATTCGGTATTTGTGGATGAGGCCCGGTGCGAGGCGATCTGTCAGGCTTTGAACAAGCGGATTGAGATGCTTACGGAGATCGTTCAATCCCGCCATGCCAAGGGGTGGGCGGATGACCGAAGCGCAGATGTCACCCGGGATATCGCATATAGCGGAGCGCAGTCAGAAGAAGAGCGGGATCAATAAGCTGATAACTGGTAACACGTCCTGTACATTCCGAAGGGAGGGTACAGGACTTTCTTGCTTGTAACAGAACACAGCCGATCTTCTGATCGTGCGAAATTGGCTGAATCTCAAAAAACATCACAATGTGGTCGATTAATATAGGTATACAGGTATCCAGATTCAGGGGAGACACAGACATGATTACGCATAATCATTCACTTCAGACGAGAAAAAGGGTAAGCTTGTCCGCTGTATTAATCGGATTTGTCGGTCTTTCGCTGCTGCTGACTCAAAGGGCGCTTGCTGTATCATCCCGACAAGGCAAGAATCGGAATGGATATCAGTGCGGTTTCCGTCGTCCAGCAATTGATGAAGGATCATGAGGGAAAGGGACAGTACATCAATTTGAGCGGAGTGGATCTGCTGGCGGGGTATGCCAAGATTCCCTCCACGCACTGGGGGCTTGTCGTAGTTTCGCCTACTCAGATCATCTACGACCAGTTATATCGGCATGTCAAGCTATTGCTTCTCTACACGTCGCTTCCCTTGCTGGTGCTGATCCTAATTGTGGTCTGGGCGGCCCATCAGCTGGCCAAACCGTTCGTGGTCCTGGCTAATCTGGTCCAGCAGTTTGAAGAGGGCGGCGTGGAGCTGCCCGAAAGGAGAGAGCATTGGAACCGGGAGGCGGATCTTCTGACTCGAACGGTAGTGGGGGCTCTGCGGAATTTCCAGCGGCAGAACGATCAGTTAAGCCAGGAGGCGAACACGGACATGCTGACCGGGCTATCGAACCGCAGAACATTCGAGGATACCATCCAGAGCTGGGCCGATCAGCACATCGCTTTTGCCATACTTGTTCTGGATATTGACCGGTTCAAATTCATTAACGACACCTATGGACATCAGGCGGGAGATTTGGTGCTGAGGCAGGTGGCTGCGATCATTCGGGAGGAAGTGGCTCCGCAGGATCTAAGCTCCCGATTCGGCGGTGAGGAATTTGTCGTGCTGCTGCAGGGGGCGCATGGTGATGAGGCCTATCTGAAAGCAGAGCAAATCCGGCTGGCGGTGGAACGGGCATCCATGCCGGTCGATCATACGGTAACCGTCTCGATTGGCATAGCCATATATCCGCTGCACGCTTCGGTACCCACGGAGCTGTTTCATCTGGCGGACAATGCCTTGTATCAGGCTAAGGCTGAAGGAAGAAACCGCACGGTCCTCATTCAAGCGCTGGATCTGCCGGGTCAATAGATTAGCATCACTTAAACATCAGGATCGCTACTCCAATGGCATGAAATGCTTGTTGGCTTCTAGAATTACCGCTAGACCGGTTCTCCAAATCAAAGGGAGCCGGTTTTTTTGTATTTGTTGGAGACACATCTGTTGAAACTGTTAACAAAAGGTGAAACTTCTCTTCAACCTGTCTGCGATCTCTCCAATAAAGAAATCATGGAAGGCAAATAGTTGAAATATGTAAACGCTATACTTGAGATATGAAAGCGTATAATAGGAGGTTTATGTCAGTTAATATGACGCGAAATTTGAACGATTTGTCAATACGCCCTGTATGCGCTTTAGTGTCATTGACAGGCTTGGAAGCGGAAGACTAAGATGGCTCTAATAAGTAAAACCCTATGCCCTTTTGGGTTATATAATCTGACATTGAGTTGCTGCTGACGTTCTTTGCACAATCCTTTTTGGCAGGGAGGTGCTGCGGTGGAAGAGAGAGAAGCCGTAGACGAATCAACTGTACGGGTCACGGAGACGAAGCCGAATAATGAAGGCGGCGCCGAAGCCGACTCATCGTCATCCGCGTCCAATAGTGTCCGAATTGCGGTAGCAACCCGGGGGGACGGCAAGGTCAATGTCCATTTCGGTCATGCCACCGAGTTCTGGATCTATAACGTTTCCGGGCAGGAGACGGAGTTTCTGGAGAAACGCAGCGTGGAAGCATACTGCAGCGGACGAACCGATTGTGTGAGTCCCGATGACAAGAAGAAGATTTTTGACGATACGGCGGAGATGCTGGGCGACTGCCGGATTATCCTGTGTGCGGGGATCGGAGACTCGCCAAGAAGCAAGCTGCTAAAGAGAGGAATTATAAGCTTGGCCGGCAGAGGCGGCATCGAGGAACTGCTGCTTGAAAGCCTGGAATTTTATCGCGACCTAGGATTTTAAATAGAAAAAAATTATGGAGAGTGATACACATGGCAAAGAAACTGAGACAAATCGCATTCTACGGTAAAGGCGGTATCGGTAAATCCACTACTTCGCAAAATACACTGGCTCAGCTGGCCACTACTTTCGGTCAGAAGATCATGATCGTTGGCTGTGACCCGAAAGCTGACTCCACTCGTCTGATTCTGAATACGAAAGCTCAGCAAACCGTGCTTCACCTGGCTGCTGAAATGGGTTCGGTTGAAGATCTCGAGCTCGAAGACGTAGTAGCTACCGGCTTCGGCGGCATCCTCTGCGTTGAATCCGGCGGTCCGGAACCAGGCGTAGGCTGCGCAGGACGCGGTATCATCACTTCGATCAACTTCCTGGAAGAGCAGGGCGCTTACGACGGCATGGACTTCATCTCCTACGACGTACTGGGTGACGTTGTGTGCGGCGGTTTCGCAATGCCGATCCGCGAGAACAAAGCGCAAGAAATCTACATTGTATGCTCCGGTGAAATGATGGCTATGTACGCAGCCAACAACATCGCTCGCGGTATTCTGAAATACGCGCACAGCGGCGGCGTTCGTCTGGGTGGTCTGATCTGTAACTCCCGTAACACTGACCGTGAAGATGAGCTGATCATGGAACTGGCTCGCCGTCTGAACACGCAGATGATTCACTTCGTGCCTCGCGACAACGTCGTACAGCATGCCGAGCTGAGAAGAATGACGGTTACCCAGTACAACCCGGAACACAATCAAGCCAACGAGTACAAGCAATTGGCTGACAAGATTCTGCACAACGAAATGCTGACCATCCCGACTCCAATCGAAATGGACGAACTCGAACAGCTGCTGATCGAATTCGGTGTGGTAGAAGACGAAGAAACAGCCATTAAGAAACTGGAAGCCAAAGAAGCAGCCGGAGCCTGATTGAAGAGCACACCTTTACCTAGGTTGTTCTGGTTATTACCGCATAATTTTGACAGAAAAGAAAACGGGTGAAGCCGAAATGGCTTACCCGTTTTCCTTTTTTTTCAGTAACAACCTTGAGTGGTATTACTGAATTTTTACGCTGTGGTTTTCACCGGCCGGTATCTTGACATACAGAACTTTTTCGGCTGAATCGAAATAGTAGCCGTTTTCCTGTCCGTTTAGTTGCTCTAAGCTGCCCGCTTGGTCATATTTGTGATCGGCTGCCTGAACTTTGTTCGGCTGCTCCGCATCATGCAGCTTAAGCGTGTAGGACGTAATGGCGGAAGCGTAGTTTTGAGCCTTTTTATCCTGCTTGAACTCGATGTGGTTGCCTTTCTTGTCCACTTGGAATTCAGTGATGTTGAATTCGCCTTGCTTGTAGTCCAGAGTCTCGGCATCGTCCTCATAGAAGCTGTAGGTGGCTTTATCGTTCAGGTACGTGTCGAGAATTAGATTTTCCAGCTTCTTCTCATCAGTAGATTGCTCCACTTCCTGACGAGGAATGATCGAATTGTTCTTCACGAACATCGGCAGTGTTCCAAGGTCGGCGTTTACCGTGATCGACTGGTTGCCTTCATACTTCTTGCCTGTCCAATAATCTACCCATGTCTCGCCTGCAGGCAGATACACTTCACGGCTCGTTTGGCCTTCTTTAACAACAGGTGCAAGCATCATCGAATCGCCGAACATAAACTGATCTTCGATGTTATACGTTTTTGGATCGTCCTGGAACTGGTATACGAGCGGTTGTTGAACCGGCTGGCCGTTCTCGGACGACTCCTTAAACTGGTTGTACAAGTAAGGCATCAGCTCGTAGCGCATCGAGATGTATTTGCGGCTGATATCCTCAACCTCTTTGCCAAATTCCCAAGGCTCCTGTCCGGTTCCGAGTCCTGATTTGGCACTATTGTCATAGTGATCGCGGGCAAACGGCAGGAAGGCGCCGACCTCGATCCATCTTGCGAACAGTTCAGGCGTCGGAACGTTGCCTGGCGATTTCGCAAAGCCACCGATATCATTGCCGACAAACGGAACACCGGACAAACCGACGTTTGCATTCATCGGGATCGACATTTGCAAATGTTCCCAGTTGCTTACGTTGTCGCCGGTCCAGAGCGCCGCGTAGCGCTGCGTTCCTGCGTACATGTCGCGAGTCAGCACAAATGGGCGGGTGTTCGGTTTGTTTTTGAGGTAGCCGTCATAGGTCGCTTCAGCTTCATGATGTCCATAAAGATTGTGATATTCCGAATGGGTTACCTTCTCTCCATTGTCGTCTTCAAACACGACATCCAGCGGCATCGTATGGAAAGGGCCGTCAAATACGGCAGGCTCGTTCATATCATTCCAAATGCCGTCAACTCCCTCGTTTAAGAGAGTGCCCAGATTGTTGCCCCACCAGTTCCGGACATCCGACTTCAGGAAGTTCGGGAAAGCGGATTTGCCCGGCCATACCTCACCTATGAAAGTGGAGCCGTCCGGATTTTTCGCCCAAAAATTCTTTGCGGTTCCTTCTTGATAAACGCTGTAGTTCTCGTCCTGCTTGACGGCCGGATCATTGATCGTAATGGCGTGGAAGCCTTCGTCCTTCAGCGTCTTCAGCGCTTGTTTATACTCGTCGTTCCAGGTGAACACGCGGTATCCATCCATGTAGTCGATATCAAAATGCATCGTATCCAACGGAATTTTCTTCTCGCGGTAGGTTTGGGCTACCTTCACGAGTTCTTCCGGTGTGTATCCCCATTTACTTTGATGGAAGCCCAGCGACCACATCGGAGGCGTCTCCGTTTTCCCCGTCAGCTCGGTATACCGATCGATAACGTCGCCGATTTCCGGACCGTTGATGAAGTAGTAAGTAAGCGTGCCGCCATTGGCGTAGAAATAGTAATAGTCGTCTTTTTCGCTGGCCATTTCATAATAGGAGCGATACGTATTGTCGAAGAAAATACCGTAAGCCTTTTTATCTTTCAGCCCGATGAAGAAGGGAATGGACGTATACAGATACTTCGTATTTTTGTTATAGGAATAAGCGTCCGTATTCCACATGCCGAGGCTTTTGCCGCGTTTGTTCAGCCCGCCGGATTGTTCGCCGAAACCGTAGAAGTTCTCCGTGCTGTCTGTTTTTTTAAATACATACGGCTTGCCGTTTTCATAGCCGACACCCTGCGCGGCATCTTCATTAATGACATTTCCCTGCTTGTCCAAAAATTTGACGCCGAACGGACTTTTGTTAATTTTCACCGTGATTTCCTTAGTGGACAGAATATACTCCTGATCCGTTTCTTTTGTTTCAAAGTCCGGTGTCTTCCAGTCCTTCTTGGCAATTCCAGGGGAGATGAACTCGTCTTCGCCGTTTTTAACGACCGAGATTTTGGCCATGTCCTCTGAAAAGAGCCGAATAAATCCTTGATAATCCCCCAGGTTCAACTTTACTCCGTTTTCAAGAGTTTCCAACGATTGTACAGATAATGGCTTAAGATTCTGCTTGTCCAGCGGAGTATCCGCTTCCGGCTGCGTTTCCGCAAAAGCTACGTTTGCCGGCAGGACTGCAGCAAATGTCCCGGTCAGCAGACTCAGGCACACGGCTGCCTTCGCCAGTTTTTTTGACATGATTGTAGGCTTTAACCTTTTACGCATTCGTTTCTCTCCCACTCTGTAATTGTATTGTGCAGCAGGTATCCATTCCGTGGAGCGCAAGCTCCCGCTTCCGGCCGCCTATATCAAGTTAGCAAGGATAAAACGCTTGAACAATGGGGAGAACCTCCTATGAGATTGTCGGAAAAACAGATAAGAGCTAAATGAAAACGATCCCAAACATAACGTCCGTTCCGGATAAAACCAGGTCTGACAAGGAGTTCGAGCTTTTTCGCTTTTTATTTTCCTTTCGTGAAGGAATTGAATTTATTAACACTAATATGGGAGTATATGTAAATTTATAGTTCTGCAAGTCTAAGGGACTGCTGCTCTGAAGCTTTCATCAGGCGAGAGTCAACCTCTTCATTTATTGGATTTAATAAAATAGGACACTGAAACCGGAAAATCCTTCAGCGAATACACGATTTTTAATAAAATAACCCGGTTTTTAGGTGAGCATTTTGCATTAATCTAAGCCCTTGTTACACAAAGCAATTTTGAGCATAAAAAAGGACTTCACCCCAACTTGGAGAAGTTTTCAAGTGACCAAACGAGAAAACCCAAGGGAGTGAAGTCACTATGTATATTCTCCAAGAAAGTCTATTTTCCTTTGAAGAGCTTCAAAAAATCGAATCGAAAGAGCGATTGCCCATCTTTTTCAGCGCTTTGGACCTGCGACCTTACGCAAGAGAATTGAGAAATCCCTCACCCCGAGGAGCAGACGGACACTGTCGTCAAGGCATTCTTCGCGCGCTACTCGCAGCTCCTTTAGAGAATATCGATACGTTCACCGGCCTAGCGCGCAGACTAAAGTTTGACCTCCGTTTCCGTTACCAATGTGGGCTTCGACTGGATATCCCCGCTCCTTCGATTTCTACATTAAGTCGAGTCTTTGCCGAGTTGACTGGCAAAGGCCTTGCCAAGCAGTTGTTTGAGGATCTTGTGACTCAGTGCCAAGAAGCTGGAATCATCGACGGAACTCATGTCGCTATCGACAGCGCCGCTATTCACGCTTACGAGAAAAAGGAACCCAAGCGAAAAAGTGAACTCACCGGCAATGCCAACTGGGGTGCCAAGTTTGACACCTTTGGCAACAAAGTCAAGTGGTTTGGCTATAAGTTGCATCTGGCCGTCGATGCCAAAAGTGAACTTCCCATGGCGCTCAAGGTGACCTCTGCCCATGTGAACGACGGAGACGAAGGGCCTGCACTCATGACGACTGTCGCTGCGAAATCTAAAGTGAAATTCTTCATGCTGGATGCGGGCTACGACCAAATAAAAAACTACGAGGCCGCCCGGAACGTCAAGGCGCAAGCCATTATTCCGCTGAATCCACGGAATGAAAAGGAACCGCCAGCGGGGATTACCCGCAAAGGCACGCCCTGTTGTTCGATGGGATTTCCCATGACGTATTGGGGACAGGAAAAGGTGCATTTAAAATTCCGTTGTCCACATGCGACAGGTCAAGTGGATTGTCCTTTGGGCATGGCCGCTTGTTCGTCCTCCAATTATGGAATGGTGGTTAAAATCAACAGTCAAACGGATCTCCGGCGTTATGCGCTACCGCATCGGGAAAGCCGAGGCTGGAAGGAACTTTACAATAAACGAACCAGTGTAGAACGCTGCAATTCTCGAATGAAGACCTATTTAACTGCAGACCAGCTTCACGTCTGGGGGATTCAAAAAGTGACAACTCACCAATATTTAAATGCGATTGTGTTACTTGCCTCTGCGCTTGCCATTGCGAAGCAACGAGTACAGAACGCCGCTTAAAAACTTCCGATTCATTGAAATTCTGTCCGTCTGTCTATTTTTCACTCCACTCTCACAACACTGAGATTTCGTTGTAACCTAACTTTGACTTTAAATCAAAATATGAATTATGCAAAATGCTCAGGTAAAAAAGAGGAGGGGGAAAATTCTTTTGTAATTTCATAAAAATAAGACACTGTATCAAATTGTCAGCGTATACATACTTGATATGACAACAAAAACTCGGACGGAGTGCTAAAAAATGACGATTTGCTCCACACAAGATTTTCCCGGATAATGAACAAAAAGTTAAGAACCGGGGTGGGAGTATGAGATACACGAGGTTTATTCGGATGGCCGGCACTATAGCGATCGGCGCTGCTGTAATGGTGGCTTCGGCTTGCGGGAAAGCGCCGGATCCAGTCGAGAGCCCTCCTGAAAATGAAGAAATTCAAAAAGTTTCCCTGCTGAAGGAGCTGTCCACAGATAAAGCGGCTTATTGGCCCGGGGAGGCCGTTCGCTTTCAATTGAAGTTCAAGCAGGCTTCACCGGGCGGAACCGTCAATATCCGGTATTTGCATTTGAACCGGATCATAAAGGAAGAGAGGCTGCAGGCCGAAGGGGACAAGCTGGTCTGGAGCTGGGAGCCGCCCATGGAAGAAGGGCAAGGTTATTTGGCCGAAGTAGTGTATGAGCGTGACGGCAAGGGGGATCAGATCAACATCGCTGTGGACGTATCCTCCGATTGGGGGAAATTTCCCCGTTACGGTTATGTAGCTGATTTCCAGTCTATGAGCACGGGCGAGATGTCCCGGGTCATCGAACGCTTGAACCGTTTCCATATCAACGGCATCCAATTCTACGATTGGCAGTACAAGCACCAGGAGCCTATTCGTCTGGAAGAAGGCAGGCCGGCTGCGGAGTGGAAGGATATTGCCAACCGATCCGTATCGTTTGATACGGTGAGAGACTATATCGGCTTGGCCCACAATCACGGCATGAAGGCTATGAATTACAACCTGCTGTATGGCGCCTATACGGATGCGGAACAGGACGGAGTGAGCAGAGAGTGGGGCTTGTTCAAGTCCCCGGGCGGTGCCGATCAGGATAAACACCCGCTTCCGGACGATTGGGCAAGCGATATTGATCTGTATGATCCCTCTAACCCCGATTGGCAGAACTACTTGATCGGGAAGGAAAGCCGGACTTTCGAATGGCTTCCTTTTGACGGATGGCATGTGGATCAGCTCGGAGACAGGGGAGAATTATGGACCCATGACGGCAAAAGCGTCAACCTTGCCGCCACTTATCCATTATTCTTGAATGCGGCCAAGGAAAGGCTTGATGTCGATTATGTCATGAACGCAGTCGGCCAGTTCGGCCAGGAATTGATTGCCCGGGAAGCACCGGTCAAGTTTCTGTACACCGAGGTTTGGGGCAATCATCCGCATTATCGGAATTTGAAGGAAGTGATTGATGAGAATTCGAGGTACAGCGGAAACCGGCTGAACACGGTATTGGCCGCATACATGAATTATCATTTATCCGATTCGCCGGGAATGTTCAACACACCCGGAATTCTGCTGACGGATGCGGTGATATTTGCCTCCGGGGGGTCCCATCTGGAGCTTGGGGAGAATATGCTGTCCAAAGAATATTTTCCTCATAAAAATCTAAGCGTATCTCCCGAATTGGAAGAACAGTTGATCAAGTACTACGATTTTCTGGTTGCCTATCAGAATCTTCTACGGGATCACCCGAAAGAGTCAAGCCTTAAAGCTGAAGGGACGGAAGAAATCGCTGTATCCGATCAAGCGGAACAAGGCAAAGTATGGTCCTTCTCCAAATACAAGGATGGAAAAGAAATCATGCACTTTATCAATTTCACGGATGCTTCCACCATGGATTGGAATGATGCTCACGGAACGCAATCGGAACCGGAGGAAAGGCGGAATGTTTCCGTCTCTGTAAAAACGGATCGCCCGATTTCTAATATATGGTTCGCCTCCCCGGATCAAAATGGAGGATCACCCCAAGCGTTGCCGTTCTCGCAGCAGGATGGGGTTGTCGAATGGGAGCTGCCCGTGCTGAAATACTGGGACATGGCCGTTATTGAATATTGGGAGTAGAGGTCTTTCCTGTTTTATACATTGGTATTGAGTCTGACATCGAGTATCCTTTTAGGGGAGAAACGAAATAGGAGAGACTGTATGCTGCGAAACATGACCATATCCAAAAGCTTCACCGCCAAAATCATCGTGGTCCTCCTGCTCGTTATTTTGATCCCGACCATCTTTACGAGCTTGTCCTTTTATTGGGTATCGGACGCTATCCTCAAAAAGAACGTGAGGGAGTCCACTCTCCAAATCGCCGAGCAGACGGCGGATTCGCTCTCTTTTATCCTTAACGTGGGGATTGACACCTCCGATTTCATTTCCAGCGATCCGAATATCCAGCGTGCCGCAATGCAGGTTAACGCCGATCCGTCCTATGAAGACAACTGGAATTTTCAATATATCAATTTACTGTTGAATAATTATGTCTACTCCAACTCCTTCGTCAAAATTGTGTATCTATTGAAGGAGGAGGGCAAAGGATGGGGCAGTGGAACCTTTTCCGACTCTGAGCTTATGCAGATACGGCTTTCCGACGAGGAGTGGGTGAAAGAAGTGAAGCGGAAGGACGGAGAGCTGGTGTGGCAGGGCCTCCAGTATGACCATTTCAGCGGCGGGGGGGAGAATACGGACCTGGTGCTACCGGTTGGAAGACTGCTGAAGGACTTTGACACGCTGAACAATATCGGACTGGTACAGGTTAATTTGGACGGTCAATCGATTCTGGATACAATCCGGAAGCTGAAGCTCGGAAATACGGGGAAGTTCTTCGTCGCCGATTCCGAAGGGCGGATCATGATCGATTCCAACATCGAAATGATCAATAAGAGAGTGCGGAATCCCGATTTGTATAGAAGCATTGTCGACAATGACAGAGTGGAGTTCGAATTTGAAATGGAAGGCATCCCATATTACGGGGTTAAGCAGCCGTTGAGCAATGGTTGGATGGTTGTGGGAACCGTTCCCGTAAATGAAATCAGCGGACAGCTGGAACGGCTTCAGACCCAGATATTGCTGACTTCCGCCATATTCTCCATCCTGGCAGTAGGTATCGGGCTTTTTGTAGCCAGGACAGTGACCAAACCCGTAAAGCAGCTTACCCAAAGCATGCTTCGCGTTCAGCAAGGAAATCTGGAAACACGGACGGATATTCGAACGAGCGATGAAATCGGATTTTTAAGCAAGCAGTTTAACAAAATGGTTCATGAAATCGGGAAGTTGATGCAGCAGGTGGAGAATGAACAGAACGAGAAGCATTATGCGGAACTTCGGGCGGTTATGCACCGGATTCAGCCGCATTTCCTGTTTAACACATTGAGCACGCTGCGTTGGCTTATCGATTCCGGCCAGAAAGACCGCGCATCCGAGGTATTATCGGCGCTTAACCATCTGCTTGAAGCCAACATGGGCAAGAACGGCGTCATGATTACAGTGGATCAGGAGCTCAATATTATTCGGAAGTACCTGATCCTTCTGGAACTGCGCTACGAGAAGCACTTTCATCTGGAGCTGGACGTCCAGCCAGGAACAGGGGAAATCATCATTCCCCGGATGCTGCTGCAGCCGCTGGTGGAGAACGCCATATTCCATGGAATTGTACCGAAAAATACAGATGGCAGGATCACCATCACGATCCGGAATAGAGGGGAAGGCCTCGAAATTCGGGTACAAGACGATGGCAGGGGTTTTGAGGAGGACAAATTAGGACTGTTGAATAAAGCGAAGAACGGTGCGGAAGAAGGAGAAATCGGCATCGGCCTGCGCCATATCTTTGACTCACTGCGGCTCTATTACGACAATGATTGGGAATGTTCATTTGAAAGCAGTCCCGGGCAAGGAACGATCGTACGCATTGTATTAAAACAGGCGAAAGAAACAACCTCTTGGAACTAGCGGAGCAGGGGGAACACTATGTACAGAGTACTTATCGTAGATGACGAGCCGGTAATCCGCCATGGGATCAGCGCATTTATCGATTGGGAGAAAGAAGGGATGTCTGTAGAAGACCACTACGCGAACGGTGTGGAGGCAATGGCCGCACTGGAGTGCCGGTCCTTCGATATTCTGATTACGGACATCAAAATGCCCTTGATGAACGGCATTGAGCTGATGAAGCAGGCACAGGCGGTTTGCCCTTGGATCAAGGTGATTCTGATCAGCAATCACAGCGACTTCGAATATGTAAAAGAAGGACTTAAGCTGGGCGCTGTCGATTATTTGTTAAAGCTGACCTTGGAAAAAGCGGAGCTTCTTGCCGTCCTGCGTCGGAGTATCTCTATGCTGGAGGACGAGAAGAAGCGGGATTCCGAGCTGAGCGTGTATCGGCAGGGAGCTCTTTATCTGGAGCGAAAGCGCGAGGAACAGGAAATGAAACGATGGATCGTACAGGATCAGGTCTCAACGGATGCCGTTGCATGCGCTCCGGGGTGGCTGGAAGAACCCTATGCCTGTGTCTATCTTACGCTGGATGGCTCTGAAGATTGGAGAGAAAATAACGGGTATCTGTTTGTGCAGCTCTTGCTTGAGGACTTGCAGGAGGCCTTCTATGAGCGGATGGAGAAGGGAAGCGCGCTGCTGGTAGCGGAAAGCAGCCTGTTCCTTGTCTTTCCGGAACAGAAGGGGGAGGCGTTACGGCAGCTCCAGGTGTGGAAACGGGAAGTTGAAATGGAATGGAACATTACAACATCGGCAGGCTTAGCTATATGGCAGGGGGCAGGCCGGCTTATTAATGGATATGCTGAAAGCCGCTTGGCCTGTCAAAGGCGCTTTTTCGAGGGGGTGGGCGGTTTGTTCGAAAGCAGAGGTCCGGAGAGCATTCATGAACCATCGTTCCCGGTTCGGGATAATCCGGAAGATTGGGAACCTTTTTATGAGATGATCCGCAATGGCGAACCGGCTTCCCTTGCGGTTGATTTCGCGCTTGAACGCTGGAAGAGCAGGGATAAGAGCCCGGAGCAGGTCCAGTATGAGGCAGGCGTACTTCTTGCCGGCACGTACCGGCTGCAGGGAAGCAATGAATCATTGCCTGTCGAACAGCTTGAACTGATCCGCAAGACGGAAACATTGGAGCAGCTGGCTTCATTCATGGTCGGTGAGCTGGAGCAGAATGGCATGTCCATCATTCCCCAATTGTCCGATAACGGTTACAGCGGACAGCTGATTGCCAGGGCATTGGAATATATAGCCGCTCATTTCACGGAAAATTTGACGCTTCAGAGCGTAGCGGATACGATCCACCTAAGCAAAAGCTATTTCAGCTTGTTATTCAAAAAACAAACCGGCCGAAACTTTATCGATTATTTGATCGAGCTGCGGATTCGGGAAGCCAAGCGGCTGCTCGCCCAGGATGACAGCCGGATTTATGATGTGGCTCAAGGCGCGGGATTTAATGACGTGAAATATTTCAGCAAAGTATTCAAGAAAGGGACAGGGTTCACTCCGGTGGAATACAGGGAAAGCCTGAAGTGCAGTGTTGAGCCGTGAAGAAAGGGGGGATTCCCATCTTGGTAATCCGTTGGTTATCCTTTTTGATGACGATCATGTTAACGGCCGGTTGTGCGGGTGCGTCCGTAATCTCGGAACCGGACAAGGTTCAAAAGCTTCACGGGAATGACAAGACGGTCATTACCTTCTGGCATACGTACAATGATAAAGAAACCCGGCTGCTGGTAAAGGAGCTCATACCGGCTTTTGAACGGAACCATCCGGACATCCGGGTGAAGGGTATAAATTTGGCCAATTCCAATGAACTGAAATACAGCTTGATCGCCCGCGCTTCCTCCAACCGGGGCCCGGATGTCGTACGTATGGATATTGCCTGGGTTCCGGAATTTTCGCAGAAAGGACTCCTTGAATCGTTAGACGGATTACCGGGATTTGAGCCGCTCAAACTTGCATTTCACTTTAAGGCGATTCGCGTGGGCCTTTATAAAGATCAATACTATGCTTTGCCGCTTAACTTGTACACGAAGACGGCAATATTTAACCGGGAGCTGCTGAAAAGGGCAGGATATTCCGAGCCGCCCCGCACCATGTCCGGAATTTTGGAGCTTGCCCGCAAGCACCGCTTCACAATTGGACTGGGGGGATTGGAAACCTGGGACACGCTTCCGTATATCTACAGCCTCGGAGGCTCGTTTACGGACTCGGGATTTACAAGGGCTACCGGATATTTGAACGCTCCGGGCACCGTCCGTGCGGTCCAGGAGTTGACCGATCTATATAAGGAAAAGCTTGTTTATCTCTCGGCGGTGACGTTAAATGGAGATAATTGGGAAAAAGTGCGGAACGGAAAGATGCTTGTTACAGACGACGCGCCGTGGTTCTACAGTTTATTAAAGCCTTCGGAAATCCGTCCTGCTCTTAAGCAGACGCTGCCGGTACCTTTCCCGCACTTATATAGCCCTTCCTCGATTATCGGCGGCGAATATCTGGTTATAATGAAGGGCAGTCAGCATCCTTCCGAGGCATGGGCTTTTATCCAATGGATGACCGGCAAGGAAGCGCAGCTCATTATGTCCCGAGCCGGGTTGATCCCGGCGAACAGGGAGGCTTTCAAGGCTATGAAAGTAAGCGGAAGTTCCTACCTTTATCCCTATGTTGAAGCTATGGATGATGGCTTTATACGGCCGCCTGTCAAGAACTGGGGCAAAATCGATGAGGTATATTCCTATTACCTGCACAAAATATTTCTGAACCAACTTTCGGTCAAGGAAGGTTTGGATCTTGCGGCCGCTGAGATTGACGGACTTTTGGGAATCCCGGATGATTGAACAAAACACGATTCGTGAGTTAATCTATGTTAGTAGATTCACTATTTGCTGGAGAGTGGGGAGACGACGATGAAGCCGGATATCGGAGAGCTGCAGGAGCTCATGCTGTTTCAAACCGTTCGGGAGGATACACTGGAACAGCTCCGTGAGATTTCCAAGGTGCTCCTGATGAACAAAACCGAGCTGCTGTTCTCCGAAAAAGCTAAGCTGGCGCACGCCTATGTCGTGCTTTCGGGCAATATGACCGTCTTTCGCTACACCGAATTCGGGCAAAAGCGGGTCATTTATCTTCTTTCCAAAGGTGATCTGATCAATGAAATTGTGGATGACCATGACATTGCTTCGATCAATTGCGAAGCCTTTGAAAAAAGCAGGGTGCTTGCCGTTCAGCGGGAGGGGCTGCTTCAGCTGATGCAGAGCGATTTTGCGCTCACTTCGTGTCTGATGAATGCCATGGCCAGAAAAATCCGCAGGCTGTACTGGCAGATTAAGAACACTATCCCCTTGAAAATGGAGAAGAAAGTGGCCGCCAAGCTGTGGAAGCTCTGCAAGGACCATGGCGTGGAGACGGAGGGCGGAATTCGCATCGATCTGGACATTACCGCAGGCTATCTTGCCGACATGCTGGGAAGTTCCAGGGAGACGGTCTCCCGGGCGCTGACGGAGCTGGAGAATCTTGAGCTCATTCTAAGGCAGAACCGCCGTATCATCGTTGTGGACCGGAGCAGGCTGGCCGGGTATTTCAAGAGCTTATAAAGGATAGGACGGGCATTCTCCAGATGGAGTGTGTCCGTCTTTTGCTATCGGTTCAATTTAACTGCCGTTCGGCGGTCTTAGGTGTGCCCCGACTAAGGTCCAGTTCCAAAAACCGTCCCCGGTCCGTTTTGAGAAACGCGGATTCATCCTACAATAAGTACATAAGGAAGAGGTTAACGAAAGGCGGTGAGAAGTAATGAGACAGAACAAAGGAAACGGACTCGCGGTTATCCTGATCGCTATCGGAGCAATTATGCTGCTGGGTATGGCGCTTCCGCTGATCCACGGTATTTTCAGACTGTTGTTCCCGGTGATCCTCGTGGTGCTTGGTTATTACGGAATCAAAAGCGGACGCAAGCTGATCGGATGGATCGTGATGTTCATCGGCGTGATGTCCCTGATCGCGAAGCTATCCTGGCTGATCGGACCGCTGCTGGGTCTGGCGCTGGTCGTGTGGGGAATTTCGGTTCTTAAAGGCAAGAGAGGCTCCCACTATTAATCGGGAGATGTACATCATCTAATACTGGCAGGGAGGGAACGGCAAATTATGAGCGTTTTTCGACGAATGCGGGATATAACGGTAGCCAATTTGAATGAGAAGCTGGAGCAGAGTCAGGATCCCGTGAAGCTCATCGATCAGTTTCTGTATTCGACCCGGGAGGAGATCGGCGAAGCCGAGAAGCTGTATCAACAGTATGCGAATCATACGAAGCAGCTTCAGCATCAGGTAGATCAGGCAACGTCGATGCGTAACAAGCGTGAAGAGCAGGCGCTGCTCGCGCTGAAGGCTGGCGAAGACAATCTGGCCAAGCTGGCGCTGCAAGAGAAGATCATCTATGAAGAGAAGCTGGAGCAGTACAGTACGCTGCTGGAGCAGAGCCGCCAGTCGCTGATGGAGCTGGAGCAGCAGGTCGGCGAACTGAAGCTGGAATATCAGACAGTATACAGCAAGCGCCAATATTATGCGGCCCGGATGGAGACACTCCGGCTGCAGCAGAGAATGAACCAGCGTGCCGCCGCTTACGGCGGAAGCGATATTCCGAAGGTATTCGGCCGCATTGAGGACCGCCTTACCGATTGGGAGCTGGAAGCCAAGAGCCTCAGCGATCTTCGTCGGATGGGACAGGAGTATGCGGTTCAGGCCGGCGAGACTGTGGCTACCGTGCTGGAAAGGGAGCTCGCGAAGCTGAAGGAGAAGCTGAACAAAGATGGAAAGGAGTAGCGAAATGACGAGGTTGTATCGTTCTACCCGCGATAAAGTACTTACAGGGCTTACCGGCGGATTGGCGGAGACGATCGGCATCGACTCCACGCTGCTGCGGATTTTATTGCTGATCAGCATCCCGTTCACGGGCGGCGCCGTGATTCCGGTCTATCTGATCGCGGCCCTGATCTTCCCGAAAGAAGTCCCGCCTTATTACCCGCCGCCTTTCGGGTTCGGTCCCGAAGCGGCGGAGGGAGGCTACGGACCGTATCATAAAGGCCACGACGACGGTTATGCCCGCCGCGGCTGCGACCCGAAGCGGCCGCCATTCGGCCCTTACGGACCGCATGGCTCGCAGCACGGCCGCCGGCCTTATGAAGCGCCGGGTCCCCGGGATGCCGGATATGGCAGAACTGGCGCATTTGGCGCCCAGGATTCCGGACTGGATGACATGATGAAGGACATTGAGAAGAAAGCGATGCAGAAGGAAATTGAAGAACTCAAGCGCAAGCTTGCCCAATACGAGAACGAGAAGGGAGATAAGTAATCATGGGAGTTTTCAAAAGAATTAAGGATATGACCAAAGCCTCTGTCAACGATCTGCTGGATAAGGTGGAAGATCCGGTTGTGATGCTGAACCAGTACCTCCGCGATATGGAGGCTGAAATTCACGAAGCCGAAGTAACGGTTGCCAAGCAGATGGCGAACGAACGCCGTATGAAGCAGCGCGTAGAGGAAGCTGCGAAGCTGGCCGCACAGCGCGGTTCCCAGGCGGAGCTGGCTCTGAAGAACGGCCAGGAGGAAGTGGCCCGCAAGCTGCTGGAAGAGAAGATCTATTTCGATCAGAAGTTCGCCGAATACAGCGATCTGCATGCGCAGGCTGAAGTTCACGCCAAAGAGCTGGTTCAGCAGCTGCACGACATGAAGGATGAATTCTACAAGCTGCGCAACAAGCGCAATGAGCTGGTATCCCGCGCCCAGATGGCCAAGGCGAAGAAGCAGATGTCGCAGATCAGCAGCGTCCACAGCATCGAGAGCGGCAGCGCTTCGCTCGGATTCCACCGCATGGAAGAGAAGATTATGCAGCTCGAAGCCGAAGCCGATGTGCTGCGGGCGCCATACAGTCCGGCATCGCCGGTTGCCTACAGCCCGGTAGATGCGGAGAAGCAGCTGAAAGTGGAAGAACAGCTGAACGCGCTGAAAGCGAAGCTGAACGATGCTCCAGGCCCTTCGCTGAGCAAAGAAGAGTAAGCGTCGGTCTCTTGGGCCGTCTCTAAGAATCTATCTTCATAAAACGAGAAGGTTATGATATGCTGAAACGAGGTTAAAGCCATACGGGTGGATATCCATCACGTCATGGCTTTTCCCTCCGTTTGGCGGCAAGTATAAATAAGCCGGTTGTCCGGATGATAATACGAGGGAGGTGCGGGAATGGAGAAGCGGAATCGAATCATTGCCCTGGGATTGATCGCGGTCGGATGCATGATGATATTCGGCAGATGGATCGGCTTTTTTTCCATTGCCGCCCTTCTGTTTCTGCTGCTGGGGATATACCGGACAACGTCGGGGAAAGTCAAACAGGGCTACACGCTGCTCGGAATCGGCGCGGTCATGCTGCTGCTCGATCATCTGGTGCTGGTGCTGGGCATCTGCCTGATCTCCCTCGGAATATTCTTTGTAAAGTCGAAGGGGCTTCAGCAGGGCAGAAACCATATGCAGAAGCAGAATTTCTCCTCCAGCTTTAACTGGGACCGGTCACCTTGGGTGATGCACAGTCTTAGCGCCTGGCATGTGCTTGGCGAGACGGATCTGGATTTGTCGCTGGCTATGGCGGAGGACAAGGAGACCATCATGCTGTTCCAGGGCATCTTCGGCGATATGGATTTGCATCTGGCGGATAATTACGGCGTAGAGATTGAGGCGTTTGTGCTGTTCGGCTCTATCGAATTCGGCAATCACCGCGATACGGGCATGATGAACCGGCTGAACTGGAAATCTCCGAATTACGAAACGAGTGAACAGCGGATCAAGGTCAGCGTATCTTATTTAATGGGAGATCTGGATGTCAGACTGCCGTAGCTTGGCACTAAGGAGGAGAAGCTTCAGGTGGATAAAAAGAACGCCAACATCATGTCGCGCAGCATGGGCGAAGGGGCTTTGTTCTCCTTTGTCCTGCTTCTGGTTATACTGTACATCCTGTATACATACGGATATTTAAAGCCGTTCACCAGTTGGGATTTCGGTGTGCGCACCGTATCGTTGCTGCTGCTGCCGGTGGGTCTCGGGATCGGCTTCAGCTTCTACCAGAGCTTCCGGGTCAAGCGCAGGCTGGAGCGGATGCGGGAAACGCTGCTCATGTGGGAAAAAGGGAACCTCACTCTCACGATGCCGTCCCTCGGCGAGGATGAACTGGGCCGGCTCGCCGAGCAGCTTAATGTCATCGGCGGCAAGTGGGAGAACCAGGTCACGACGCTTCAGCGTCTCTCCACGAACAACGCCCAGCTCGCGGAGCAGGCGAGGGTGTCGGCCATCGTGGAGGAGCGCCAGCGTCTGGCGCGGGAACTGCATGACGCCGTCTCCCAGCAGCTGTTCGCCATCTCCATGACGGCGACGGCCGTAGGGCGGACGCTGGAGAAGGATTTCGACAAGGCCCAGCGCCAAATCGCGCTGATCGAAGAAATGGCCGCTGTGGCGCAGTCCGAGATGAGAGCGCTTCTGCTGCATCTGCGTCCGGTCTATCTGGACGGCAAGCGTCTGGAGCAAGGCATTCGCGAATTGATCAAGGAGCTCAAGGTCAAGGTGCCGATGGATATTCATTTTGAAATGGACCCCGGCGTTCAGCTCGTGAAGGGCGTGGAGAATCATTTGTTCCGCATTGTCCAGGAGGCGATCTCCAATACGCTCCGGCATGCGAAGGCGGAGAAGATGGAAATTCGCGTTCACCGCAGGGGCGACACCGTCCGCATGAGCATCCGTGACGATGGGATCGGCTTTGAGATGGATGAGTCGAAGCAGACCTCTTACGGCTTGTCCAACATGCAGGAACGGATCACGGAGACCGGCGGGTCCATTCAGTTCATAACCGCGCCGGGCAAAGGCACGCGCATTGAAATCATGGTTCCGCTGCTCGCCGAGAGCGGGAATATGAAATCGCAGGAAGCTGCGGGAGCAGAACAAAGCTAGAGGCGGAGGCTGTTCTTCGTGCAAGGGCAGTAGGCGGTGCGGATATGGACATGGATATGGATATGGATATGGATATGGAGACTGCCGGAAATCTTTCGTCCAGTTCCCGTCAAACGTCAAGTCCGGCATTTCAGCAAGGACGAGAAGCGTTTGAGGGGATTCGAGGGAAGAGTTCCGCCGGAACTCACGGCTGCGATAACCGGATATTTGCCAAAGGTCGGATACAAAATTCAATTCTGGGAGGGAATGCTTCAATGGAAACGGGTGAGCCGATTAAGGTGCTGCTGGTGGACGACCATGAAATGGTGCGGATCGGACTGGCGGCGGTGCTGGGAACCGAGGATGGCATAGAGGTGGTTGGAGAAGCCGGAAGCGGCGAGGAAGGCGTCCGGCTGGCGCGGGAGTACAAGCCGGATGTCGTGCTGATGGATCTGGTGATGGAAGGCATGGACGGCATCGAGACGACCCGGCAGATTATGAAGCTGTATCCGGAGTGCAAGGTGATCGTGTTAACGAGCTATCTGGATGATGAGAAAATGTATCCAGTTATCGAAGCCGGAGCTTTCAGCTATCTGCTTAAGACCTCGCGGGCGAACGAAGTGGCCGACGCGATCCGGGCGGCCGCGCGCGGCCAGTCCGTTCTGGTCTCCCAGGTGGCCTCGAAGATGATGAACCGGTTCCGCAGCGACGCTCGGATCGAAGCGCCGGCCCATGCGGAGCTGACGGACCGCGAGATGGAAGTGCTGAAGCTGCTGGCCCAGGGCAAATCCAACCAGGACATTGCCGACCAGCTCATTATCGGCATCAAGACGGTGAAATTTCATGTGACGAACATTCTGGCCAAGCTGGGCGTTGAGGACCGCACACAGGCGGCGATCTACGCCTACAAGAACGGGCTGGCTGAGTAGTCCTGTCTGCTGGATCTGATTCCCCGTATAAAATCTCTCAAACCGGTTATCCTGACTAGTAGATTGCTAGAACGGAATCGGTAAGGGAGAGATACGGGATGAGAGTTACAGTGAGATGGGGAAAAATGATTGTGCTGCTGGCCGGCTGCTGCGTTATCGCAGCGGCGCTTGCCGGCTTCGGCGACTCATTGCGGAATGAAGCCGAGGCGAGCGGGGCGGAGCGCGGAGCAGAAGTACAGCGCGCCGGAAGCGGAGAACCGGCGGAGACACTGACCCGGCTGGCCGCTATTGCCGGCCGGGTGACCGAACCGGGCTCGAAGGTTCGGGTCGTGTTGAAGTGGCAGGGCGAGACGGAGACTGCTCCTGCCGAAGGCGCGTCCGCCTCTGCGGAGCTGGCGGAAGACCTGGGGCTCTCGCTCCCCGTTCCGGCGGATATGGAGGGACATGCCGCTTACCGGGCGGCAGGAGAGAGCGGCGGCGTGCAGATCAAGCTGATGGAGACGGCGCTGGATGACGGCTCCAGCTATGTGATCGTCACGCTGGAGACCGCCGATCTGGCGGCGACGGAGGCCGCCTTCCGGGCGGGAGCGGATGCTGCTGGTGCGGCGCTGGCTCGCGCAGGCATCACGGCGGACTGGAACATGTCGATGCAGGGCACGGCCCCTGGACAGGGAGATCCGCAGTCCGCTCTGGCATTGGCGCAGCGCGGCCTCGCAGCGTCGCTGCCTGGCTTGAAGGCGGAAGAGAGCTACACCGACGCGGCCACGGCGAGCTTGTCGTACTCGGCGCCGGGGCTGGGACGCTCCATTCGAAGCGGGAACCATTTGCTCGGGGTTCAAGCCGCCGTGCATTATGACGGCATCCGGGATATCAACCGGGTGACCATCGGCTTCCCGTTAATTACGATCGAATATTGAGAGATGACAGAGCCGTCCGGGCGGAACGCCTTGGCGGCTGAGTTTTTTTTCATGGATATGATCAGGACTCCACACCGTATAAGTCATAATAAAATTATCCATAAGAAAGATTAATGGAAATTTGCGAAATCCCGATGTAATCTGTCAGGAATCTAATGGCATCCTTTTTCGGAATATGATAAAATGACATCACGTCGTGATATCATTTTTGTGTAACTAACGACTGAGAATCGATTTCAATAAACTATATTACATAGAGAAAGATGAGGAGCCATGGCTGAAAATCAAACCTTTGACGCACAGAAAGCACCAGGCGCAGTATTTTTTATTTTTGGCGCAACCGGCGATTTGGCACGGCGCAAGCTTTTCCCGGCGATTTACAGCCTGTACCGCGAAGGAAAGCTGGCTGAAGACTTTGCGGTAATCGGCGTGGCCCGTCGTCCCCGCACACCGGACGAATTTAAGGATGATGTCAAGCAGTCGATCTCCGAATTCAGCCGCTACCAGGCTGTTGACGACCAGGAGTGGGCCGGCTTCGTCGATCATTTCGAATATAAATCCCTCGATATCAACAACATCGACGGCTTCCGCGAGCTGAGAGCGCAGACTGAGGCGCTGGAGGAACGGTTCCACATTCCGGGCAACCGGCTGTTCTACCTCGCGCTTGCGCCCGAGCTGTTCGGCAGCGTATCCTTCAACCTGAAGGAAGGCGGCATGCTGGACGGGGAAGGCTGGAGCCGCCTTGTGATCGAGAAGCCGTTCGGCTACGATCTGGAATCGGCCGAGAAGCTGAACGAGCAGATTCGCCAGGTGTTCAAGGAAGAAGAGATTTACCGGATCGACCACTACCTCGGCAAGGAAATGGTTCAGAATATCGAAATAATCCGTTTCGCCAACGCCTTCTTCGAGCCGCTGTGGAACAAGCAGCATATTGCCAACATCCAGATTACGCTTGGCGAGACCGTAGGCGTAGAGGAACGCGGCGGTTACTATGACCATGCCGGCGCGCTGCGCGATATGGCTCAGAACCATATGCTTCAGCTGCTCACCATGATCGCGATGGAGCCGCCAAGCCGTCTGCTTGCGGAGGACATCCGCGACGAGAAGGTGAAGGTGCTGCGCTCGCTGCGGCCTTACCCTACTGCTGAAGAAGTGCGCACGAATATCGTCCGCGGACAGTATACCCAAGGCCTGTTCAAGGGCAAGGCCGCTCCGGCTTATCGCCAGGAGGACAAGGTGAATCCGGAGTCCAACACGGAGACTTATTTTGCGGCCCGCGTGTTCGTGGACAACTTCCGTTGGGCTGGCGTGCCGTTCTACATCCGCACAGGCAAACGCCTGCCGGTGAAGACAACCGAGGTCGTAGTGGAGTTCAAACGCATGCCGACCAATGTCTATCTCGGACAGAAGCATAACCTGGAGCCCAATCTGCTTGTCATCCGCGTAAATCCGATGGAAGGCATCTATGTGAAGATCAACGCCAAGAAGCCGGGCTCGGAATCGGATATCGAGCCGCTGGCGATGGACTTCTGCCAGAGCTGCATGGTCGGAATCAACTCGCCGGAAGCCTATGAGCGCCTCCTTCATGATGCGGCGCGCGGCGACTCCACGTACTTCACCCGCTGGGACGAAGTATCGTCGGCTTGGTCATTCGTGGACCATATCGCCAAAGCCTGGAGAGAAGAACCCGGCGATCTGGCCTTCTATCCGGCCGGAACCTGGGGACCGGAAGAAGCAGACAAGCTGCTGGCACAGGACGGCTTCCACTGGTGGCCGGTGAACGGCCAGGAAGAAGACAATGTGGTGTGGAAGGTTAACGAATAACCGGCGAATTACTGGACACTACGGAATCTCTATAGCTGTAACCGACAGTCTCCCTGCCGAAAGGCGGGGGGATTTTTTGCATGGATACAGAGTTTGGTAGGGACACTATGGGGATTGAGGGAAGCGGCTTGAGAGTGCGGACAGGGTGGATTTTTGCATGAATATAAGTTAGTAAAGGTTAGTAAAGGCTAGTAGAGGTAAAGTTCTGCAAACTGGTAATGTTCGATGTCGAGCATTCATGAAGGGCTTCATTTTCCCGGTAAATGCTTTGACTTGAGAAGGGCATGTGTTAGGTGATTATCCCCGAGAGTTGAGGCGGTTTGGGGTAGCGACATATTTTTTCGGACGGCAGGGTTTTGGGTAGATAACGTATGCCCCATTTTGATATAATTTAAAGGATGCCCGTGCTGCCGGTTCTCAAGCAGAGCTCCGGGATCGCATGTATAGAACCGGGACTCCAGCCCGATTTGCTTGATAAGGAGCGCGGAAGAATGAAAGCCACACCGATTTGATTGTAAATGTAAACCGATTGCTTACCGAACGGTTCACAATACAGATATGAAGGGATATGTGCAATGAGTCAAATAACCGATCAACTGCTGCAGCAGGAAGTGGACAAACGCCGGACGTTTGCGATCATTTCCCACCCTGACGCAGGTAAAACAACACTTACCGAGAAGCTGCTCCTGTTCGGCGGCGCCATCCGGCTGGCCGGAACGGTCAAAGCCCGCAAGGCGAGCAAGCATGCGACCAGTGACTGGATGGAGATCGAGAAGCAGCGCGGGATTTCCGTTACCTCCTCGGTAATGCAGTTCGATTACAATGGACACCGGATCAACATTCTGGATACTCCGGGTCACCAGGACTTCAGTGAAGACACCTACCGGACCCTGACTGCCGCGGATAGCGCGGTCATGCTGATCGACGTCGCGAAGGGCGTCGAAGCGCAGACGATCAAGCTGTTCCAGGTATGCGCCAAGCGCGGCATTCCGATCTTCACCTTCATCAACAAGCTCGACCGCGAAGGACGGAGCCCGTTCGATCTGATGGAGGAGCTGGAGCAGGTGCTCGGCATCCGTTCGGTGCCAATGAACTGGCCGATCGGCTCGGGACGCGAGCTGTGCGGCGTATATGACCGGATGAAGAGCCAGGTCGAGCTGTTCCAGGGTGACGATCATTCGGTCATCAAGGTGCAGAAGGTGGAAGATTATAAAGACCCGGTTATCCGTGAGATGGCGGGCGAATATTTACACGACCAGCTGTGCCAGGATCTGGAGCTGCTCGATGTGGCGGGCGATCCCTTCGATTACGAGAAGGTGCTGCGCGGCGAGCTGACGCCGGTATTCTTCGGCAGCGCGATCAATAACTTCGGTGTGCAGACGTTCCTGGAGAACTTCCTGCAACTGGCGCCGAAGCCGGAGCCGCGCAAGAGCACGGCGGGCGTGGTTGAGCCGACGAATGAGAAGTTCACCGGCTACGTGTTCAAGATTCAGGCCAACATGAACCCTGCGCACCGCGACCGGATCGCCTTCCTGCGGATCGTGTCCGGGAAGTTCCAGCGGGGCATGAGCGTGAAGCATGTACGGGCCGGCAAGGACATCAAGCTCTCCCAGCCGCAGCAGTTCCTGGCCCAGGACCGCGACATTGTTGAGGAGGCTTATCCGGGCGATATTATCGGCCTGTTTGATCCCGGCATTTTCCGGATCGGCGATTCGCTGAGTCAAGCAGGGGATGTGGAATTCGACGAGCTGCCGACGTTCTCTCCGGAAATTTTCGCCAAGGTCAGCATCAAAAATGCACTGAAATCGAAGCAGTTCCAGAAGGGGATCGACCAGCTGACGGAAGAAGGCATGATCCAGGTGTTCCGGACCGTCAGCTTCGACGATATTATTCTCGGTGTTGTAGGACAGCTGCAGTTCGAGGTGTTCGAATACCGGATGAAGGGCGAATACGGGGTGGATGTGCAGCTTCAGCGCATGCCGTATCAGTTCGCGCGCTGGATCATCGATGAGAACAAACCGGATACGAGCAAGTTCCGCATCAACTCGACGCTTGTGACGGACAAGAAGGGCAACTTCGTCGTCCTGTTCGAGAATGAGTACGCGATGCGGACGGCGATGGAGAAGAATCCAGGCGCCAAATTCCTCGAAACCGCGCCGTAAGCAGCGTGGCGACGGCGGGAGCGGCGTTCGCTCCATTCGAATTGATCAGTATTCGATCAGTGTTCGATCGATAGGAGAAGATACAGCAAAGCCTTCGCGAAAGCGCCGCAGGAAGCGGCGCGATTCGCGAAGGCTTTTTTGGAAATATAAGAAAGTATAAGCTGCGCGCTTATCACAGTCTTCTATTTCTCGGCAAACGCATGGCGTCTAAGGACGCCGTCAGGCGTTTATCCTTGGCTGTGTCAGCCGTGTCAGCTACGTCGGATATGTCTGATTGTGTCCGGCTGTATCTGGCTGCGTGAGAAAAGATGTCTGACATATGATATACACCTGCACAGAGCATCCTTCCGTTGTCTGGGTTACGTCGTCAAGCGCGCTGCGCAGCGGTCTACGGCTCGCGTATCAGTTCTCCGTCGTCAGCGAGCCGAGCGAAATCTTGTCCAGCCGATCGTGGAGCATTTCGATCACTTTGTCTTTTTTCGCGGGATCGAGGTCCTTCCAGACCATTTCGAACAGGACGCCGAGTCCCGGCAAGGCGGTCTCCGGACCGTCGACGGAGCCGTCGATCATTTCCCGCAGAGTATCCTTGGACTGGCCGTGGGTCTTATGGATAATGGCCTGTCGCAAATCGAGCGTGACGGGCATGGGGCAGCCTCCTTTTTTGATAAGCAAATGGGTTATGCTTCGCTGGATCAATCAACTAAGCTTGCCTTAATATATCCGGAATAGGCCTTGAAAATTCAAGTTTCTCCGGCCGTATGCTATACTGTTACCGATATTGTAGACAACGGGAGGTTGCGGAGGAATGGCCAAGAAGCAGTACGCCATCATCGGGATGGGCCGGTTCGGATCGAGTGTAGCCAGGGCGCTGAGCGGCATGGGCTATGACGTGCTGGCGATCGATGCGGACGAGCAGCGTGTTCAGGAGATTTCAGCTATTGTCACGCATGCGGTGTCGGCGGATTCAACGGACGAGGAGGCGCTTCGGGCTCTCGGCATCCGCAATTTCGATGTCGTTGTCGTGGCGATCGGAGAGGATATTCAGTCCAGTATTTTGACGACGCTGATCCTGAAGGATCTTGGCGTTCCCGTCATTCTGGTGAAGGCGAAGAGCGAGCTGCACGGCAAGGTGCTGAGCAAAATCGGAGCCGATAAAGTCATTTATCCGGAGCGGGATATGGGGACACGGGTGGCCCATCATTTGGCTTCGCCGAATATTTTGGAGTATATAGAGCTCTCGCCGGACTACAGCATTCTCGAAATGAAAGCGGCGGCGCCAATGATCGGCCGGAACCTGCAGGAGCTCGATATTCGAGCTAAATTCCGCTGCAACGTAATCGCCATCCGGCGTGGGGATGAAATGAACATCACGCCAAACGCCGATGACCGGCTCACCAGAGGGGATGTACTGGTTATTGTTGGGCACAAGGACAGCTTGACCAAGCTGGAGATGGCGTATCAATAGGTGCGGGGGAACGGAGAGCAGTCCTGCTGCGCGAGAATGTGCCGGTAGTTGGCGTCATGCGAGTACATGAACATGATTTCGGTTTGAAAATTGATACGTTCTTACAAGCTGTGAAGAAAGGTTGGACCCTATGGAGATTATGTCCCCGCAGAACGCGCGGGTTAAAGAATGGGCGGCCCTGCAGGAGAAGAAGCATCGCGACCGCCAGGGCAAATATATTGTCGAAGGCATCCATCTCGTTCAGGAGGCGCTGCTGGCGGAAGCGGATGTGGAGGTTCTGGCTTACGATCTGGACAAAGGCATGCCCGCCGAGCTGGCCGGGCTGCTTCAAGCCGTCTCCGGCATGGAGACCGTGGCGGTCTCGGCCGCTGTCATCGCCAAATGCAGCAGCACCGGCACGCCGCAGCCCGTATTCGCCATTGTGCGCAAGGCGAAGAATGCGGCAGAGGAGGCGCTGCTGGGGCCAGGCGCCCTTGTCATGGTCCTGGACGGTGTGCAGGACCCCGGCAATGTCGGCACGATCATCCGCAGCGCGGATGCGGCCGGCGCGGATGGCGTCGTGCTCGGCCGGGGCTGTGCCGACCTGTACAACCCGAAGACCATCCGTTCCACGATGGGCTCGATGTTTCATCTGCCGGTAGTGGAGGCAGATCTTGCGGAGCTGCTGCCCAAGGCGCGGGAGCACGGGGCGCTGCTGGTCAGCACTTCGCTGCAGGGAGAGGATTCCTGCTACAGCCATGATTTTCGCGGCAGCCAGTGGCTGCTGATCGGCAGCGAGGGCCGGGGCATCTCGCCAGAAACGGCGGCCCAGGTCGACAAGAGCATCATCATTCCGATGCGCGGCCGGGCCGAATCGCTCAACGCAGCAATGGCCGCAACGATTCTGCTGTTTGAAGCGATGCGGCAGCGGGGGATGCATAGCAAATAAACCCATCTCAAAGCAAATAAACTCATCCCGCAGCAATTAAAGTCGTCTCACCCCACCCATTTTCCACTCATTTCCCAAACCAACCACGGGCAAATGCGGCAAGGGCGGCGAACTGCGGCAAGGGCGGCGAAGTGCGACAACTGCGGCAAATGCGACAAGTTGCAGCAACTGCGGCTAAAACCGCAACCCCCGCCACAGCAAGGAAAATCCAAGGGAAGAGCACCAGGGAAAAGCCAGAAGGCGGCCCTGTCTAAATCGCTCTTCCCCTTCAATTGGCTGAGAGCTTGAGCAAATTAAGGTCGTATCGGGAAATGCATAGGAGAGGCGGGGATGAGATTTAAAGCAATTCTATTCGTTATACTCTGTAGCTTTTTTCTTACAGCATGTACATTTACTAAGGAAAAAGAACCTTCAGGGACGCTATCCTCGATTAATCTATTTCTGTACAGAACGGACTCGATCAAATCACAGCCTGAATTGATTGATGTTACAGTTGACCCTGAATCTTTGAACTCAACAGTATCAGAAATTGACAAGGCTGAACCTGCAAATATTCCCGAAGCCGACCGATTGGATCGAATTTATATTTTACAGTTATCCTATGAATCGAATGGATCTGTTGTAGAGACAAAATATTTTATGTACATCCTTGACGATAGCCAGAATCAATATATTAAACCTTTCGATATGACATCCGACTACAACGTAGATAAGTATGATACAAGACAAAAAGAGACTATACTTCGCATGATCGGTACCGATAACTGGAAAAGGCTATCTACATCTATACTTAATGGCTAGCCAGAGCTCAGCTGTCTTTATCATGTCTCAGATGCTCTTTATGATGCAATGTGTGCGAGCAGTTATGTCTAATAGGGTTGCTGACTAACAGAACAGCAACCCTTTTGCTTTCAGACAATTTTATTTTTCGCTTGGGTTACTCCAGATTCTTAATTCTGACATTTTGCCAATTGGTTGTATTCTTCGGCAAGGAATACTTCAATCAACCCCCAGCAACCGCAGGCAACCTGACCGTAAAAGTTGAGCCTTGCCCGGGTGCGCTGGTTACCTCAATCGTTCCTCGGCTCAAGCTGATAATGCGGGCCACCAAAGGCAAGCCAAGGCCGTTGCCTTCGGCAGAGCGGGCTGGATCACCCTGATAGAATTTCTCGAAAATATGCTTGCTGACGCCTGGCGGCATGCCTATGCCGGTGTCGGATATGACTACCGAAATCCAGGGGCCGTCGAGATGGAGAGAAACCGAGATTTCCCCACACTCCGGGGTGAATTTGATCGCATTGCCGAGCATGTTGAGCCACACCTGCATCATGAGATCTTCATTGCCATAGTAGCGCAGCTCGTCCAAATCAATATTGAGGCTTAACTGCTTGGGAGTCCACATCGATTCCAGTAGCAATAAAGCCTGCCGAAGCTGTTCATCCAGCCGGTATTCCGTTAGTTCTGTGAGCATTTCCTGGTTCTCCAGCTTGGATATTCGGAGAATATTGCCGGAGAGGGTGGACAATTGCCGGGCGCTCTCTATAATCATCCTGGTATATTCGTCATGTTCTTCCTGGCTAAGATTGTCTTCCTGCAACAGGGTTGCGTAGCCTTCGATAGCCGCAATAGGCGTCTTGAATTCGTGGGATACATTGACCACAAAATCATTGCGGAGAGTCTCAATGCTGCGCAGCTCTTGAACCATAATATTAAAGTGATGGGCTACGTCGCTGATCTCGTTGACCCGGTGCGATTCATTCAAATAAATGTCGAAGTTGCCGTTGGCGATCTCCTTGGCCGCATTGCTGAAATCCTTAATCGGGGATAAGATTCTCCGGCCGACCTCTATGGTGATGGATGTCCCGATGACCAGACTGAACAAGACAAGCAGCAGAATGGGAGGGAAGGGATTTTTGTGCACCGTAGTGTTATTGTCTATCTGGAAGTATAGATAAGCAAGAATCGACATGATCAAGATAAAAAACAGAATAATAACAAACACCAGCGATACAAAATACCACCACAAGCCTCTATTTTTTTTACGTCTCATCCCAGCCTCACAGCCTTATATCCGAGTCCTCTTACCGTGACGATTTCAAAGTCGGAACTCTCCCTGAAACGCTCACGCAATCGGTTGATATGGACAACTACCGTATGCTCGTCGGATTCGGAATCCATCCCCCATATTTCATCCATCAGCTGCTGTTTGGTAAAGATTTTGTTCGGATAGGAGATCATTTTGTAGAGAAGATAGAACTCCTTCTGCGGAAGAATTATGCTCTCCCCTCCCTGATGAACAGTAAGCTCATCGTAATCCAGCACGGCCCCCCCCCCCATGCGATCTTGCGTTCATTGTTGATTTTGGCCCGGCGGAGCAGCGCCCCGACGCGGAGAACCATTTCATTGACATTGATCGGCTTGACCATATAATCGTCGATTCCGACGAGGAACCCCTGCTGTTTGTCCGCGAAATTCTCCCGCGCAGTCACCATCAGAATGGGAAGCTGCTGGTTGTTCTCTCTAAGCGTCTGCGTTAGCTCGAAGCCATCCATACGAGGCATCATAACATCGCAAATAATCAAATCGATAAATTCTTTATCAAGTACAGCCAGCGCATCCTCGCCGTTCACTGCCGGTATGGCATGGTATCCATTTCGGGTCAGAACGGTGCAGAAGAGCTGGCGCAATTTACTGTCATCTTCAACGACAAGTACATTAAACATAAGGTCTCCTCCCGGGCGGGTCGTTGTATTCCGTACATAGATAGTTCAAGTGTACCTCATCAAGATCAACTGAATCTCAACTGCTGCAGTTGAGGTTGAGTTTATATTAGACGTTTACAATGGGGGCAGCAAGAAGAGCAGAGACAGAAGATTACATGGATGGAATAGAAATGGAGAGTGGAAAAATTGCTGCAATTGAAAAACGTCACCAAAAGCTACAGGACTGGAGAATTCACGCAGGTTGCGCTGGATAAGATCAATCTGAATTTCAGGAAAAGTGAATTCGTCGCGATCCTGGGCCAAAGCGGATCAGGCAAAACAACACTGTTAAATATCATCGGCGGACTTGATCAATATGACAGCGGAGAGCTGATTATTAACGGACAATCGACGGAGCACTTCAAAGACAGTGACTGGGACGCATACCGTAACAATAGTGTGGGTTTTATTTTTCAAAGTTACAACCTGATTTCGCATTTAAGTCTCTTGGATAATGTAGAAATGGGAATGACGCTCAGTGGGGTGGCTTCGGCTGAGAAACACCGTAAGGCTCTTGAAGCCCTGGAGAAGGTCGGATTGAAGGATCATATCCATAAGAAACCGAACCAGCTCTCAGGGGGACAGATGCAGCGGGTAGCCATTGCCCGTGCACTGGCCAACAACCCGGATATTATTCTCGCGGATGAGCCGACTGGTGCGCTGGATACGGAAACCAGTGAGCAAATCATGGAGCTGATCAAGACCATCGCGGAAGACAAGCTGGTTATCATGGTTACGCATAATCCGGAGTTGGCCGAGAGCTATGCGGACCGCATCATCCGCTTCTCGGACGGTCATGCCGTATCGGACAGCAATCCGCTGGCGAATCAGAAGACCACAAGCTCCTATAAGCTGAAGGAAACCAGCATGAGCTTCTTCACGGCCTTGAAATTATCGGGTAAAAATATCGCGACCAAGAAATGGCGGACGGGCCTGACCGCTTTTGCTTCAAGTATCGGAATCATCGGCATTGCCTTGATCCTGTCCCTGTCGAATGGATTCGATAAGCAGATCAGCTCGTACGAAACCGGGGCGCTCTCCAACTTCCCGATCTCGATTAATCAGACGGCAACGAGTGTGCAGATCGGGCCGCCGGACGAGGGAGAATCGAAGCTTCCCGCCTATCCCGCAGAGAAAAAATTATATCCCTATGACCCCAGCGAGAATTCCAGGCAGCACACCAATGTGCTGACCAAGGAATATATCGACTATTTGAATAAAATCGATCCGGCGCTCATTGATGGAATCTCTTATACCCGCAGCGTGAATATGAATGTACTGGTGTCGGATGGAGAAAAGGCGGCGGCTCTGGATAAGAGCAGAATCAGTCTGACCGCGTATCCCAGCAAACAGGGAAGTGAAACGGGAAGCTATCTGGAGCAATATTATGATGTGCTGGACGGTAAGTTCCCTGCAAGCAAGAACGATGTTGTGCTTATCGTCGACGAATATAACCGCCTGACCGATGCAGCGGTATCTGCTCTGGGACTGGATTATAAGGTGGACAGCATCGATCTGGGCGATCTCGTCGGAACGAAGCTGAAGCTCGTAATGAACAATGACTATTACCGTAAAAATGGCGACCAATTTGTCGTAAACGGAACAGCAGCGAATTTAATGGAGCTGTATAACAGTCCTAAAGCAGAGACGTTGAACATCGTTGGGGTGCTTCGCGCCAAGGAAGGAACCAGCATATCTTCGCTGAATCCGGGCATTGCCTATTCAGACGAGCTTGCCGCTTCTTTTATAGCGGATGCGCAGAAGTCGGAAATCGTGTTGGCACAGCAGAAAGCAGATTTCAACGTGTTGACCGGTCAGGCATTGTCTGATGAGGTGTCAGGCAGTGGTTCAGCCATAGCGGGCGGAAGTCCGCTAGAGAGAATGGGCGCTGGCGCCGGTGCAGCGGGAGGCGCAGCTTCCTTGACCAAAGAGGAGGCGCTGGCGTCATTGGGAGCAACAGATATCCCAACTTCCGTCTCGCTGTACCCGATTGACTTCAGTGCCAAGGAATCGGTTATCGCTTATCTGGACAAGTGGAATGAAGGACGTGACACCAAAGATCAGGTGATCTATACCGACCTGGCGGCTATCGTTACGAACATCTCCGGCAGTATTATGGACGGGATTACGCTGGTACTGATTGCTTTTGCCGCAATTTCTCTAGTTGTATCCTTGATCATGATCGCAATTATCACGTATATTTCCGTCATGGAACGGACGAAAGAGATCGGCGTGCTGCGCGCGCTGGGTGCCCGCAAGAAGGATATTACGCGGGTGTTCAATGCCGAGACGTTTATTATCGGGGCCTGCTCAGGCATTCTGGGGATTGGCATTACGTATCTGCTGACGATCCCGGTCAATGCGATCCTGCAAAATTTGACGGATCTGTCGAATGTCGCTCAGTTAAATCCGCTGCATGCGCTCATTCTTGGCGTAATCAGTGTAGGGCTTACGATGATCGGCGGCTCCATTCCGGCCAAGATGGCCGCGAAGAAAGATCCGGTCGCAGCGCTGCGCAGTGAGTAAAGAGTCCACAAATTGTAAATTGTATTTCAAAATGTTGTAATTCAAAATGCACAAGGCCCCCTCAACCGCTTGAGGGGGCCTTTATTATGCGCTTATGAAGCCGAACGTTCTACCGGGGGTCAGGGAATCAGCGATTGTTCCGGCAGCACCAGGGAGTACTGGATCGCGGCGCATTCCGCTCTCGTCAGACCCCTCTGCGAGCCGTAGTCATACCGTCCGTTCTGCTCCGTAACTTCGGGTCCGTACATTTGAAGATCGATGAGCGTCTTCACGGCCGCCTCCGCCCACGGCGAAGTTCCGCTCGCCAGCTTGGTGCTGCTCTTCTGCGGCTGATATCCGGAAATCTGCAGCAGCTTCAGCGTTATCATGGCTGCTTCCTCGCGCTTGATGACGCGCTGCGGCTCGAACCGGCCGTTGCCTGTACCGGACAGCAATCCGAGCTCGGCTGCCGCCTGGATCTCCGCTGCATACGGCGATTTCGCTACATCCTTAAAGACATGCTCGTTCTGTGACGGTGGCAGATTGAACTGGCTCATGATTCCATGAATAAAAGCTTCCCGGGTAACCGGTTCCCCGGGACCGAAAGCCTGCGCCGAATCGCCCGTCAATACGCCGAGCGACTGCAGCCCGTAAATGTAATTGGCATACGGATGATCCCGGGGCACATCCGGGAAGCCGGACCCCTCAGCCAGTCGGCCCGCATAGCTGCCGGGATTGCTGTACTTCAGATAGGCGATATTGCCCTGGCTGTCTTCCTTAAACGCCATCGGGTAGCCGTCCTCATCGACAAACAGCAGTCTTCCCACCTGCTTGAGCGTCGTGTGCCGGCCCGTCTGATTGCTGCTGGTCAGCGTCCCGTCTCCGCTGGCCGTTACCTTGTTCAGCAAGATGCCTATTCGCAGGTCTCTGTAAATGCCTTCGAACCGTTTGAGTTCGGACTGCGGCTGCGGCGTATACTCCGCGTCGCCTAATTTCTCCGTTCCGGGATAGAAGGCATCCATGAAGGCTGCATATAGCTGCGTCGTTACATCCGATCCCGTCACGGCCGAGACGAAGACGCCGGTCTTCTCGTCAGGCAGCAGGAACATATAGGATTCGAATCCCGGTATGCTGCCGCCCTTCGCAATGATGCGGCGGCCGTTGGCATCCGTCAGCGGTGCGGGCGCTTCGAAGCCGTAAGTCATATCCGGGACATCGGGGTTGATCGACACATGGTAGGTCGACATGGCTTCTACGGAGGAAGTCGACAGGAGCGCATGCCCGTCCTCCGTCTTGCCGCCGTTCAGCCAAGCGATCATGAACCGCGACATGTCCTTCGCTGTTGTAATCATGCTGCCTTCCGGCAGCACTTCCGGCGACAGGCGGTAGAACGGCGCTTCCTTACCGCTGGCGTCATACACCGCCGGAAGCTGTGAGGCCAGGCTGCCTGCCGAATCAAAGGTGCTGGAAGTCATGCCTAGCGGCCCAAACACATGCTTGTTCATATAGTCGTTGAAAGGTTCGCCGCTGACCTCCTGAACGATGTAGCCCACAACCTCGGAAGCGAAGTTGTCATACATGTAGGAGGTTCCCGGCTCACGCACGACTGGCGGGAAATTAGCGAACACCGACTCTTTAAGCGTAAGCGCTTTGGCGGAAGGATCATACAGAATGCTGGCCACCGTGGGGTCTCTTACTTCAAAGCCCGTCGTATGGGTCAACAGCATCTCCACCGTAACCGGCTTGCCGAACGGATTCTTGATTTTGTAGCCGCCGAGATACTTCTCAATGTTGTCCTGAAGCCCGATCTTTCCTTGGTCGACAAGCTGCATCAGTGCGACGACCGTAAACACCTTGGACACTGAGCCGACTCTGAACGGCGTGCTCGCAGGATCGACCTTGGTGCCGGACGATTTGTCACTCTGCCCGTAACCGGCCTCTGCTATAACGCTGCCGTCCTTGACTACGGTTACCGCAGCCGCGCTCGTCGCCGCTTCCTTTTGTTCATCCTCAAAAAATTTGTCCAGAAATGCCGCCGCTGCCCTCGCATCCAGAGCCGTCTTGCTTACTGCTGCCGCATGGATGCCTGCCTGCGCATTTACCGGCACCGCGGCCGAAAGCGCCATCGCCAGAACCAGCAAACCTGCCGCGGCTTTTGTCCTTTTCATCAGATCAGCCTCCGTCGTTCGAAATTGGAATTTGTTGCAAAAAGATCGTACCATTCCCATTCCTTCGGCTAAAACCTACCTAAGACTGTATTTTCAACTGGTCTTAAGTCCAGCTCAGCTGATGAATTCTTCGGGAAATCCTTTGCCTGATCACCCCGGTTATTTTATATTTGATCTTATGGCCGCCGATATAAGGATGATGAGGCGTTCTTTCTCAAACTTAGCACATGGATGGGAGGGGAGCCGCAGTGAACCATACTCTGCTGGTAGTAGACGACAATCCCAACAACGTAAGGCTGCTCCAGGATATTCTGGAGGATGAGGCGTTCACGGTCTGCACGGCCAGCCGGGGCGATCAGGTGCGAACGGATACGGGAGCAGGTCAAGGATCATCTCTTCTCCACGGGCAGCGAGCAGATCCGCATCACCGTGTCGGCTGGCATATACACAAGCGAGGGAGGCGCCGATTCCAGGCCCGAAGAGATGATCAAGAAGGCGGACCATGCGTTGTACCAGGCTAAGAACAACGGCAGGGATCGTGTAGAAGTGTATACCCCTGACGAGGAATAGTCTTAAGCATATCGCGCAAGCCCAATCCAGTTTCGTCAGAGACCGGGTCGGGCTTTTTTGGATTGTCGGATAACCGGTTATAAATCTGTTGGATTTTCGCCTTTGCGGCCGATGTTATATACCCTTAAAATAGGAGAGTATTCCGCATAAATCCAGCGAATGGCAATCTTTTCTCCAGGAAAGGAAGAACTTCATGCGAAGAAAGCATAAGCCTGGCGGGAGCGATACTCGGCGCAGTCCCGGACTGTACCGCAACATGCTGGTCCGCTATGTGCTGCCGCAGCGCCGGCTGCTGGCAGGAATGACGGTACTGCTGCTGGCGTCGATCGGGCTTGCGCTCGTGAATCCGCAGATCATCCGTTATTTCATCGATACGGCACAAGGGCAGGGAGACCTTAAGCTGCTCTATTACGCGGCCGGTCTATTCATTGTCTTCTCGCTTCTTCAACAGGGCGTGTCGGTAGCGGCCGCCTATTTCAGTGAAAACCTGGGCTGGTCGACGACGAACAAGCTGCGGGCCGAACTGGCGGAGCACTGCCTGTCCCTGGACATGAGCTTTCACAAGACACAGACCTCCGGCTCGCTGATTGAGCGGGTGGACGGGGATGTGAACGCGCTTGCGAATTTTTTCTCCAGCTTCATCATTCATCTGTTCGGCAATCTGCTCCTCATGATCGGGATTCTGGCGCTACTGTTCCGGGAAAATATCTGGATCGGCCTGACCATGACCCTGTTCGTCATCGGAGCCGTCTTCCTGATCCAGTACATCCGCAAATTCGCCGTTCCGGCGTGGAAGCAGTGGCGGGTGCTGAACGCCGAATTCTACGGCTTCATCGGCGAGCATCTGGAAGGAACGGAGGATACGCGGGCGAACGGGGCGGCCGGTTATGTGATGAACCGGTTCTATGAGCTGGCCCGCCGGATGCTGCCGGTCCGGGTGCGCTCTTTTTTAGGCTTTTTTCTGATGTGGAGCACGACGATTCTCGTCTTTACGCTGGGCAATGCCGCGGCTTTTCTCGTATGCGCCGCCCTGTGGAAGAACGGGCATGGCACGCTGACCATCGGTTCCATTTATATGGTCTTCTATTATACGGAGCTGCTGGCGAAGCCGATCGAGAAGATCCGCACTCAGCTTGAAGATTTGCAGAAAGCCGACGCCAGCCTGATGCGCGTGCATGAGCTGCTGTCCACGCAGCCGAAGATTACAGACGGCCCCGGTGCGAAGCTTCCGGATGGTCCGCTTGCGGTGGAATTTCGCGATTTGACCTTTGCCTATGAGGATGGAGAGGCGGCGACGCTGTGTGATCTTCGCCTCCGGCTTGCGCCGGGGCAGACACTCGGCCTTCTCGGCCGCACAGGCAGCGGCAAGACGACACTCGCGCGCCTGCTGCTCCGTTTCTACGATCCGCAGGAGGGCAGCATCATGCTCGGCGGCACCGATATAAGGAGCTGCAAGCTGCATGAGCTGCGGCGCAAGGTGGCACTTGTCACGCAGAACATCGAAATTCTGGAAGGCTCTGTCCGCGACAATCTGACCTTGTTCGATGACCGGATCGAAGACGGAAGAATATCGGCTGTCCTGGAGGAGCTGGGACTCGGAAGCTGGCTGGCTTCGCTGCCCGAAGGGCTGGATGCGGAGCTGGCCTCGGGAGGCGGCGGTCTATCGGCAGGGGAAGCCCAGCTGCTGGCCTTCGCCCGCGTCTTCCTGACGGAGCCGGGGCTGGTCATTCTGGACGAGGCCTCGTCTCGTCTTGACCCGCTTACGGAGCACCGGATCGAGGCGGCGATCAGCCGCCTGCTGACCGAGAAGACCTGCATCATCATAGCGCACAGGCTGGCCACCGTGCAGCGTGCCGATCAAATTCTCATCCTGGAGAACGGCCGGATGATCGAGAACGGTCCCCGTGAGGCGCTGGCGAAGGACCCGGATTCCCGGTTCAGCCATATGCTGGCTGCCGGAATGGAGGAGGAGCTGGCATGAAGACAAGACATTTCTTCTGGCGGATAATTCTGTACAGACCAGGCCTATATTTGCTGAATCTGCTCGCCTGGTCGCTGATTCATATGGCTCCGCTCGTGCCCGGATTGCTGACGAAGGCGTTCTTCGATCACCTGGAAGGGACGTACTCCTTCCCTTATGGGGTATGGGGCATCGCCGCGCTGCTTGTCGCTGCCGCGCTCGGACGGATCGCGCTGATCTACGCCGGATTCATGACCGACGTGAATTTCCGCTACCGGGTCACGACATTGTTGCGACGGAACATGCTGGGCCATGTGCTGAAGGAGCCGGGCGCCAGAGCCATTCCGTGTTCGCCGGGCGAGGCGATCAGCAATTTCCGGGACGATGTGGAGCAGGCGGAGGAAGCGACCAGCTGGTCTGTTGACACACTCGGTCTCGTCGGCTTCGTCATCGCTGCGAGCTGGATTCTCGTCTCGATCGATCTGCAGCTGACCGTGCTCGTATTCGTTCCGCTGATCCTGGTTGTTACCGCCGCGCAAATCGCCACCGCCCGTATCCAGAAATACCGGGCGGCCAGCCGTGAATCGACGGCCAAGGTAACGGGAGCGATCAGCGAGATGTTCGCCAATGTGCAGGCCATTCAGGTGGCGGGCGCCGAGAAGCGGATCGTGGAGCGCTTCGTCTCCCTCAGCGAGCGGCGCCGCCAATCGATGGTCAAGGACAAGCTGCTGACGGAGACGCTGTCGTCGATTTTCACGAACTCCGTCAACCTGGGAACCGGCCTTATTCTCGTGCTGGCCGGGTACAAAATGCGCAGCGGCGGCTTCACGGTCGGCGATCTGTCGCTGTTCGTCTACTATTTGACCTTCGTAACGACGCTGATTTCCAATGTAGGCAATTTCATGACCTACTATAAACAGCTCGGCGTCAGCTTCGAGCGGATCAAGAATATGCTTCAGGGCGCGCCGGCGACGCTGCTGACAGAGCCGAATGAAATCGGCATCGAACGGAAGCGCAAAGCCCGCAGCCGCGAAAGCGAGGGCGGAGGGGGCCGGCCAGCAAGAGGCGGTCCGGTCGAGACCGCCTATGTAAGCGGCCAGAGAGACGGTGGCAGTTCGGTCGAGACTGCCTATGTAGGCGGCCAGAGAGGAGGAGGCGGTCCGGTCGAAACCGCCTATGTAGTCGGCGATTCCGGGGGCGGCGAACGCGGATCTGCAAATGTAAGCGATCCGGATGGAGACGACGAGTTCCCGCCGCAGAGAACCGTCGCGGGAGGACCTGGCGGCGGTGAGCATCCCGCCGCCAGTCCGGCCGAGGCGCTCCCTGCGCAAGCCCCGCCGCTTACGGAGCTGTCCGTCCGCGGACTGACATACCGCTATCCCGAAACCGGACGGGGCATCCGGAACATCGACCTGGACCTCCGCCGCGGCTCCTTCACGGTCATCACCGGGATGATCGGCAGCGGCAAGACGACGCTCGTGCGGACGCTGCTCGGTCTTCTCACGGCGGATGCAGGCGACATCCGCTGGAACGGCCGGCGGGTAGACAGCCCCGCCGATTTCTTCGTTCCGCCGCAGAGCGCCTACACCGCGCAGATTCCGCGGCTGTACAGCGACACGCTGCGGAACAACATCCTGCTCGGGAATCCCGAGCAGCCGGGGCGCCTCACGCAGGTGATTCACGCCGCCGTGATGGAGGAGGACGTTCCGCATCTGCAGAACGGCCTCGATACCATGGTCGGACCGCGCGGCGTGAAGCTGTCCGGCGGCCAGGCCCAGCGGACGGCTGCCGCCCGGATGCTGGTGCGCGAGGCGCAGCTGTACGTGTTCGACGATCTGTCCAGCGCGCTGGATGTCGAGACGGAGCGGCGGCTGTGGGAGAGATTATCCCTCATCCGGGGCAACACGGCCTGCCTCGTCGTCTCCCACCGCAAGGCGGCATTCAACCGGGCGGACCATGTGATCGTGCTGGCGGATGGAGAGATCGAAGCGCAGGGAACGGCGGAGGAGCTGCTGGACAGCAGCGAAAGCTTCCGGAAGCTGTGGCACGGGGAAGAGACGAGGGACGAAAGCTCAGGTTAATTTTCCAATTTAAGGACGTCCATTGTTTCAAATTATGCATATTGTATGGAATTACACGTTGATGAAGAGGCCGGTCAAGAAGGTTCTTGGCTGGTCTCTCATTGTCAAATAACAGAATGTGCTGCGGCAATCTCACCAGTCGTTTACCCTCCTGCAGCGCGGCATGAAAGCCGCATATCAATCGCTACAAGCGCAGCCCCAGCTCCGGTAAGTACCGGCTCTGGGGCTGCTGCCATTCATAAACCCAAATGTTAAGAAGCGGATTGCGGCGCTGTGCTATTCCGCCTGTTGCAGACTCTGCTCCGGGCCGTTGATGCTGTATTTATTGAAGGTGATTTTGCCGTTCAGGGTGACGATTTTGAGGGTGTGGCTGCCATCCGCCAGGCCCGTTTTCTCAAATACGACCTTGTTGTAGCCTTCGAGATTGGCGGCGGTAAGATCGACCGTCTCTTGAAGAATATCGTCAATGTACACGCTCGCCAAGCCCATGTTGCTCTGGACATTGGCCAGCCAGCGGACGCCCGTTCCCGTGAAGGTGAAGGTAGCGGTCTCGGATGGCGATTCGGTCTCGTTCCAGCTGCCGTTGTCATTGGTAGTGATGCCGGGCGAGTAGTAGATTCCGATGTCGTTGAAGGCATAATCGTTCCAGCCCGGGTCTGTCTGTGAGGTCTGTGTAGGTGTGATCTCCATAAAGTCGAGATTGACGCCGCCGGTATTGCCGCCGTCATGCCGCAGTATGACGGTGTTCGGGCCGTCTGCAAGCGCAATGTCGGTCGAGATGCTCTTGTAGGCGCCAGCTCCTGAGGCTTTGCCGGTCGAGACGAACGTCAGCTTCCGGATCATTTGGCCGTTCACATACAGATTCAGCGTGGCATCCGCCGAGGTGGCGTAGCCGACGCGCAGGGTGTAGCTCCCGGCGCCCGGCATAATGTTGATGACGCTGACGCTGGAGCCGCTGGCATGCATGTCCCGGACATAGGCGCCACCTGAGGCGTAGGAGTCCGGCGTCGTTTTGGCGATGCCGCCAAGCTGAGCTTTCTCTGTCTCATAGAGCGGTCCGCCCGGCGTAACCGGCATGTCCGGCACGGTGAGCTGCAGCGGATCGCTCGCTGGCGAGAGATTGCCGGAATCGTCGCCTGCCTTGACGGTATACGAATAAGTCCGGTCATAGCTGATCGTCGTATCGGTGTAGCTGGTCAGCGAAGAAGGCAGTACGGCGATTTCTTCACCGTCCCGATATACCCGGTACGAGGTCGTCTCCGCGTTGTCCGACGATTCGTTCCAGCCGATGACTGCGGTGTTCCAGGTCGCCATCTCGGCCTTCACGAGAACCGGCTTCTGCGGAGCCTGCGTCTCCTCCTTAGTCAGGTACAGCTGAACGGCTTCACCGGCCGCCACGGTCAGGTCGAGATCGAGATAAGGGGACGCGGCCAGGTCGCTGACAGAGTAAGCCGCGTCAAGCGTCTGGCCGTCCCGGTACTGCAGAGCCCGGTACGTGCCGCTCTCCGGCAGCGTCACGCGCACGCTCACATGCCGCGCCGGCGTACCGGCAGGCCCGAAGCTCACGACGCTGACGATCTGCTTGTCGGCCGAGGCTCCTACGGCCGACGTTCCGAGTCCGGCCGTGTCGACGGCGCGGACATAGATCTTGCGGCCGGCGGAATCGTCGCCGCCAAGGAACGAGTACGGCAGCGGCGAGCCGTGCGTGGCATAGGCCGCGGCCAGGCGGCGGAACGTGCGCAGCCGGGTCTCGCCGCCTTCGGCGGAATTGGCCGCCCAGGCCATTGTGTCGGCGGCTTTATGCGTGCTCCAGTTCGCCGGACGAAGAAGCAGTGCATAGTTCGGATAAGATGAGTCGAAGGCGGTATGCTGCATGATATGGTCGGCGTAGCCGATGTCCGCGCGCATCTCCCGGTCGAAGACGGCTGCGTATTTATAGGCCGATGCCCCGAATTTGCTCTGGTCGGTGTGCAGATCATTCGCTCCGCTCTCGGTCATAACCATTTCCTTGGGCAGGCCGTCATCGGTGCCTCCGTCATAGCTGAGCAGATTCTCATTCAGCGCACCGCCCCGGGCCTGGGCCAGGCCGGACAGCGAATAGCTGTGTCCATTCGTCAGATCGGACAGCGCCTCGATCGGCTTCCGCTGCGCGGGATCGCGTTCCCATCCGTAGGGCGTGCCTTTGGTCGGCCAGTAGGCCCAGCCCGGGGCGACGATCTTCAGCCAGGGCGTGCTCGCCTTCTCGGATTGCAGGAACTGGGCCAGCTCCACAATCGAAGCCTGATTGTGGCTGAATACACCCGGTTCGTTGTCCATTTCGAGATAGGAGAAGTATGAGCCGTACGAGGCCATGAACTGGCGGTAATAGGTCTTCATGCTGTCTGTCATATGACCGGCGAGCATGTCCGGACTGTTCATGAAATCGGAGCCGAAAATACCGACCATCGGCTGCAGGTTCAGATCTTTCATCGTCTGCAAGTAGGAGACGATGCCGTTCTGCCAGGTGCTCTTGGTGTCCGACCAGAAGCCGGTGCGCAGCATGTTGCCGCTGTAGGCGATGCCGAGCCAGCGGGTCAGGTCCGGCAGCAGCCGGGTCACATTGTCATCGATAACGAAGCCGTTCGCGATGGCAGTCCCCAGATGGATGTAGCGCCCGTGGATTGGCTCGTCCGCCGGGGCGGCGAGTGCGGTCAAGGACAGCTCATCCCACTCGTACCACAGATTGGCGTCGCCTGCCGTGGTCGCGTAGGAGCCGGCGTATACCTCGAGCTTCAGCTCATTGACGCCGGCCTTCAGCAGCTCTTTAGGGATATAGAGCCGGTACAGCTCGCGGAAGGGATAGGCGGCTCCGCTGCCCGAGGTTCCGGCAATTTGCAGCAGGCCCGCGAGACGGCCGTTCGAGTAGACGGCCATTTGGGGCACAGAAATATAGGCGTTCAGAATATGAACGTCGAATTCCGCTCCGTAAGCGGGTAGGGCTTCCAGCGAGTAGCTGATGGAGAGCGTCTTGTTCACGCTGGCTTTCATGCCTTTGGGGAAGGTCTTCCAGTCGTTAGGCGCGCTTCCGTCAGGCAAATAGGCGGAGTAGCTGCCGGTCATGGCGCGATAATCGGAAAATTCAGCGGAGCTGCCGTCATGGGCGCCGATGGTCCAGAGCGGCCCCTCCGGCTGGACGGCTAGGCTGTCCGCCGAAGCGGCGTACACGCTTTGGGTAACGGCGCTGTCTCCAATCTTCCCGGTAACGGCGGTCTCCCCGGTAACAGCGGGTTCCCCGTCTGTTCCGGTCGCTCCGGTGACTGCGGTCTCCCCGTTATCAATGTAGCCGATGCCGTTGCCGGTGCTTGTGGCGGAAACGGCGCTCTGCCGCTCGGCGAACACGGTGTGCTGCGGGAGGGATGGGACGCCCAACACAAGAGCAAGCGCCGTCAGCAGGGCGATACCCTTGGTCAAGAGACGGCGCCGACGCGCGGTTGTGGTCGTGGCGGTTGCTGCGGATGCAGCGGGGACGGACTGATCTTGATGCGGATGCGGATTTCTCATGCTAATTCTCCTCCGGTTCTGGATACCCTTGTACGCCGCCGCTTCGCTCGGGTAAGCGTCGCGGCGCCCGGTACGGGCGGAGGAGGAATGACTTTCACAAACGGTGGCAATATTCAAATAGCGGATTCGTTCAAAAAAGCTCTTCCCCCGAAATGTCCGGGAACCGCGCCCTGAGGCGGGCGCAGCTTCTCGCATTTCTTTTTTCCGGCAGCGCGGCTGCCACCTTCGGCTCGTGTGAGACGAAGAAGGCCCTATGGCTTTGCGTCCTTGCCTTTCGGCAAGTTTGCCTTTGTCACAAATGGGTGGGACGGTACATGCAACTTGTATCAGGATGGGACAACAGCGGCGGGCAGCATCTATGTTAACGCTGCGGCTGAGGGCGAAGGAGGGGGAAGTGCGATTGGTACGTATGCCTCTACTAGGATGAAAGCCGGTACAGCCAAAGTCTTGCAGCGGTTCATGATTTACTATCGGAACGAAAATTGTCATTTTTTAGCGAAAAACAAAGAACGGTTCTATATAACTAGAAGAACCGTTCCAAAGGCAGGCCGTTAGACTAGGTCGTCTCCCGGATGGCAAGGCTGAATGCCAGGGGCTGAAGCGCCAGCGCCTTTCCCAGCAGCGCAGGAGCCAGCAGCCTGAAGGCGTTCTCCGCCTGGCCGGCAACCGGGTTCCGCACGGTCGTGATGCCCATCGTCTTCGCCAGCTCCGTATCGTCAAAGCCGACGATCGCCAGATTCTCCGGCACGCCCAGTCCCTGTCTGCGAGCTTCGCTTACTATACCTGCGGCAACTAGATCGTTCGCGCATAGAATCGCCTCGGGACGGTTCTGCTGCTCCATCAGGGAGCGCAGCACGCGCTCGCCGTCCGCGATGCTGTAGATGGAAGAATAGTACCATTGCTCATCTACAGGGAGGCTGTATGCAGCCATTGCCTGCTCGTACGCCTCCCGCCGGCTCTGCGTATTGATGCTGCTGGGACGGCCGAACGCATTGGCGATGCGGGTGTATCCTCGCGTGAGCAAATGTTCAAGGGCGAGGGCATAGCCCTCGAACTGGTTCATGGCGACCGACGGGATATCTGGATGGTCCATGCGCTGCCAGGACACGATAGGCCCGTATTTGCGGTAAGAGGCAATAAGGCCCGGGGAGCTGACGGAGGTCAGGATGAGCAGGCCGTCTACTCTTTTTCGCTTGAGATCCTCAAGGGCTTGAAGCTCCTTCTGGCTGTCTCCTCCGGTTGTATAAATGATCGTCTGGAACCCGTGCCGTCCGGCGCTCTCCACGAAGCCGTTCATGAAATGCAGAATCAGCTCGTTCAGATTCATCGTAATCATGCCGATCTGCTGGGTCCGGCCTTTGGACAGGGAAATGGCGTTCCGGTTGGGTACATAGTCCTGTTCCTTCATGATGGCCAGTATTTTCTTGCGGGTGTCCGGACTTACATGCCGTGAGCCGTTGAGCACCCGGGATACCGTCGCTTTGGAGAAGCCGGACAGCTTGGCTATTTGATCGAGTGTGGACATGGGTTGTCTCCTTGCCGTGATCTAATGCTTGACATGTAACGCGTTCCAAGGTTTAGGATGCCGGTATATCCTTATCATAACGAAAAAGGCGGGAAAAAACATGAAACTTCAGTTTCCGGAAGGATTTCTCTGGGGCGGCGCGGTAGCCGCGAATCAGCTGGAAGGGGCGTATCAGGAGGACGGCAAGGGCTGGTCTACCCAGGATGTGAGTCCTCATGGCGTCAAGACGCCGCCGACGGATGTGCCGACCGAAGACAATATGAAGCTGATCGGCATCGATTTTTATCACCGGTATAAGGAAGATATCAAGCTGTTCGCGGAGATGGGCTTCAAGGTGTTCCGGACGTCCATCGCCTGGTCGCGGATTTTTCCGAAAGGGGACGAGCTGGAGCCGAACGAGAAGGGGCTGCAGTTCTACGACGATCTGTTCGATGAATGCCATAAATACGGCATCGAGCCGCTGGTCACGATTTCCCATTATGAAACGCCGCTGCATCTGGCCCGGGAATATGACGGCTGGGTGAACCGCAAGCTGGTGGGCTTTTACGAGCGGTATGCGGAGACGATTTTTACCCGTTACAAGCATAAAGTGAAATACTGGCTGACCTTCAACGAGATCAACTCCATTCTGGAGTTTCCGTTCATGAGCGGCGGCATCGGTACGCCCAAAGAGAAGCTGAGCAAGCAGGACCTGTACCAGGCCATTCACCATGAGCTTGTGGCGAGCGCGGCGGCTGTTAGAATTGGACATGAAATCAATCCGGACTTCAAGATCGGGTGCATGGTGCTGAGCATGCCGATCTATCCGCTAACGCCGAACCCGGACGATGTGATCCAAGCGATGAAGAGCGACCATAACAATACGTTCTTCGCAGACGTGCACGCACGCGGTTATTATCCGGGATACATGAAGCGGTTCTTCCGCGAGAACGGTATCGAGATCCATTTTGAGCCGGGGGACGAGGAGATTCTGAAGCATACAGTGGATTTCGTCTCGTTCAGCTATTACATGAGCATTTGTGAGACGGCCGACCCGGCGAAGCAGATCAAGGGAGAAGGCAATCTTCTGGGCGGCGTGCCGAATCCGTACCTGAAATCGAGCGATTGGGGCTGGCAGATCGATCCTCAGGGACTCCGGTACATTCTGAATGCGTTCTGGGACCGTTATCAGAAGCCGCTGTTCATTGTGGAAAATGGCCTCGGCGCCGCCGATCAGCTGGTGACCCTGGAGAATGGCGAGAAGACGGTGGAGGACGGCTACCGGATCAATTATTTGAAGGAGCATCTCGTTCAGGTTGCCGAAGCAATCGCGGACGGTGTGGATGTGATGGGATATACGACCTGGGGCTGCATCGACCTCGTCAGCGCCTCAACCGCGGAACTGAAGAAGCGTTACGGCTTCATCTATGTCGACCGTCATGACGACGGATCGGGAACGCTTGAGCGGTACCGCAAGAAGTCGTTCCATTGGTACAAAGAGGTGATCGGGACGAATGGGCAGAGCCTGTTTGAGTAAGCGGGGAAAATGGACAAAAGGATCGGGCATAAGCGCCGGGTCCTTTTTGTTGCAGGCTTTAGCCCGTTGAGTACGTGAAAAACGATTCAGATTAGAATCGCCCACTCTCTAAAGCTCCTTTTGTTTTTGCAGAGGTTTTAATCTCTGAAATAAATAGTCCGGCTAATGTAAGTACAATCCCGAACACAGAAGTACGGGGAATCGTTTCATGAAGTACAAGAACAGAGGTAACAACGGTTATGACTGGAACCATATAAATATAAACGCTGGTTTTCACTGCACCCAATAGTTTAACCGCAGAGTTCCACGTTACAAAACACAGGGCGGATGCTCCCAATCCCAAGAACAGAATGTTAAACAGATTGACCGGCTGTATCAATTGATCAAGGTTTGGTTCAAACTCAAAGAGGAATAAGGCGGGAATCATGAATATTAATCCATAGAAGAAAATTCTCCGTGTTGCCTGGATCGTGTTATAGTGAAAACCGCTGATTTTCTTTGTCAGGACCGAATAGGCGGCCCATATCACAGCGGCTAAAACAGCCAGTATATCTCCCAATGGATTCAATTTCAAATGACTGCTTCCGTTAAAGCTAATAAGAAAAATTCCGATAACAGCAACCGCAAAACCTATAAAAAATTGCAATCTCAATTTTTCTCCATCTAAAAACAGATGCGCCAAGATAGCAGTAAAAAACGGTGCAATTGAAATAATGACCCCTACATTGGATGCAAAGGTATAAGTCAGGGCGATGTTTTCAAGCAAATAGTATAGGGTGACACCACATAAACCAGCCGCAGCAAAATACAACTCCTGTTTTCTTTTCTTGACTCTTAGCCTGCGAGGGTAAGCCACAAGCAGCACAATGAAACCGATTGTAAATCTTAAAAACAGTACTTCAGTTGGAGAAATGGCTTTCAAAAGTATCTTTGTTGATATGAATGTTGTTCCCCAAATAAAGATTGTAATAAATGCGAATAAATGTCCCGTAATCTCTTGTCTTCTGTCCATAAGAACCCTTTCTATACAAAGACTCAATTGTGAGCATCCTTGAAAATGTTCATGTATTGTTTTGGCGTTAGCCCTATAAACTTCTTGAAGAAGTTGGAAAAGTGGCTCTGGTCGGTAAACCCTGTCTGTAATGCCACATCTATTGGCAAAATGCCTTGCTCCAGCATTTTCTTTGCTTTGTCAATTCGGATCGTTTCTAAATAACTATAAGGAGAGATTCCCTTCTGCTTGGTAAAAGAGCGAAGAAGATAGTATTTGCTTAGTCCGGTCAGCTTGCACAGGTCGTTCAGCGTAATGTTTTCCATGTAGTGATTTTCCAAAAAATCACAGATTGCCCTTGCTTCCATGCTTTGCTCTGTATTTCCTGCTGGTACGGCCTGCTCCGTATATTCTTCTACCAGCTGCTCCAGAAGGAAAAAAAAGATTTCCTCTTTTCTAAAATCGCTTTCCTCCTCCATAAGCATTTGATGTAATTCCCGAAGCACAACAACCAAATCGCTATGAAAAACTACTTGTGACGTAAAGTAGGGTAAATATTCTTTTCCTGTTATTTCACAGATTGCCTTGCTCATAATTTCCGGTTGGATATTGATGCAGCGATAATCCAGTGTTTGACCGTCGATTTGTTCGCAAGCATGGTTATCGCGCGGATTAAACAGTAATAAATCTCCCGGTTCTATGGTGTACTCTTTGTTCTTGCAAGACAAAAGCCGCTGACCTTTTTCAATAAAACCAATCACATAATACTCATGAAAATGATTGGGGAATTTCTGCATAATTCCTTGAAAATGATAGACTTCCACTTTCAGCTCCGTATCATATTTTACCGTTCTTATTTCTTGTTTCAAAAACGTTCCTCCTTTCCTGAATGTCTGATACTTAGTGTACCCCAAGAGGCATCAGCATTCTTGTATGATATTGCTCTATTGGTTTGGGGCAAGCCGCCCCAAGCCCTGCAACTTCGGGCCAGCATGGCCCGAAGTTCCGCTATCCGGATACAGAAATACCGCCCATCTTGTCCCAATGGGCGGTATCTTGTGTAATGTGATAGCTCATATGTAAGTACAGTAGGCTTGAATGAAGCAATCGCAGCTAAATACATTCGTGCACATAAAACAGGAAGGCCGGTGTTCCGCCATGTCGGAAACAGGAATCAGTGACTCATTCCCGCCATGCCGCTGATGATCTCGGGATTAACCATGCCGAAGATCATGGCGATGTGGGCGACGACGAGAAAGCCGCTGACGAAGATGAAATGCAGCTTCATCTTCCGCTCTTCCGGACTCCGGCGGGCGATAAGTCCCAAATCGAGCAGAGCCAATGGCAGCAGGAAGAATACGCCGCTCAGGTAAAAGCTGACAGCCACCACATCCACCCAGGTATGCCATTCCCCGTTCACGGTTAAAGGCACGAATGCGGTAGGGAACAGATACAGGAAGATGCCTGTAAAATACAGGCCGGCCAGGATGCTGCAAACCCGGTTGAAGGAGCGCAGGCCGCCGCCTGTGTTTTTGCCGAACAGAATGAAAAATTCCGTCACCGTAATCGTCTCGGCGAAGATCACGGGGATCGCCATGAAGATAATCAGATTCCAAGGCTGGTTGTCCGCCAGAAGGGACATGTAATGCGTCATATTCATACCCAACAATTCCCCCAGTACAATTCTTTACTATCACACTCAGTGTAAGGGGGAATTGTGTGGAAAGAATGGAGAAAAGCAGATATCGGCAGAGAACACGGGCTGTCCTGGCCGACTAGTGGGCGTAAATGTTCCAAGATCGATATCCGCTTGCAGCAAATGTCTCTTGTCCCGGACTGTTCGCCCGGGCTGTTTGGATGCTGCAGCAGGGTAAGCAGAAGTTGTCAGGGCGAGAGACGCGCCTTCTTCCGCCCCCTTCTTGTGGAAGAAGGAAAGCGCATTAAATCTGTGATATGATCTAGATATACACTCGTTTGTCCGCTCAAGAAGGAGAGAGAACCGTTGAACGATAAGGTGAAGGAAGCTTACGAGTTTCTGGGACTTCCCGAAGAGGTCCAGATGGAAGAAGTGAACCGCCGTTTTGACATGCTGCTGAAGCGCCGCCGCTCGATCGGAGCACCCGGGACCGCGGAAGCACTGGCCTTCGAGAAGGAGGTGCAGGCCTACCGCCTGATTCTGGACACGCATGCCAAGCAGGAGGTGGAAGAAGCCGAGAGCAACCGGCTGCAGAAGTACGGGCGCTTTGCAGGCACGGCACGGCGGCTTGAGGATTTCTTCAGACTATACCGGACACAGGTCATACTGGGAATCATCGCTGTGGCCGTGCTAATCGGAGGCGGAATTGCCTATAAGAATCATCTGGATAAACAGCGCTATCTGGCCAGTCTGCCTCCGGTTGATCTGAATATTTTGTTCCTTGGCAACTTCATGGCCGAGGATGACCCCGAGGGAGACGGCGCCCCGCTGGAGGCTGCGATCCTGAAGTCCTTCCCGGACTGGAAGAGGGTGGAGACACGGCTTATCCCGCTAACTTCGAATGGAGGAGCGACCGAGGTCGCTTACAGACAGAAGGCGATGGCGGAGATGTCGGTTGATCCGCCGGATCTCGTCGTGCTCGACAAGGATACCCTTGCCTGGCTGGCACAGGGAGAAGGTATCGAGAAGCTGAAGGATTCCTGGCTTGCGGAATGGCTCGGAGGCAAGAGCGGAGACGGCATTGTGGAGAAGGCTGTCAATACGGAAGACGGCATTGAGTCGGCTTATGGCATCAATTTTACGGATAGCAAGCTGGCGGCATCCCTGCCGGTTCTTCATAACGATACGAAATTGATCGCCGGGATATTCCCGAACTCCAAAAATCATGATAAAGCGCTGGAGTTCTTGAAGGAAGCTGCTGAGCAAGAGTCTGCGAAGTAAGAGCGGCATTCGTCCGCCAACTTATCGACTACAAGCTCCCCGATGGCATGATAATCATCCCGCAGCCGCTTCGGCATCCGGATGCCTGGAGCATTCGGCCCGGATAACAATACCGGATGAATACCTTTTTGCAAAATAAGCACAGGTCGCTGCTGCAACACAACAAGAAACCGGCCTCCCCAGGGAGAACCGGTTTCTTGTGCTTGCTTGCGGACGGGTGATCAGCGCGCCAGCCAGCCGCCGTCGACGCAGAGAATATGGCCGTTCAGATAATCGGAAGCGGCGGAAGCCAGGAATACAGCTGGCCCCTTCACGTCATCCGGCGTGCCCCAGCGGCCGGCCGGAATCCGGTCAAGGATGGAGCTCGAACGGTTCTCGTCGGCGCGGATCGGCGCGGTGTTCTCGGTCGCCATGTAGCCCGGAGCGATGGCGTTGGTGTTCACGCCATACTGCGCCCATTCATTGGCGAACGCCTTGGTCAGGCCCGCTACGCCGTGCTTGGCGGCGGTATAGCCCGGCACATTGATGCCGCCCTGGTAGGAGAGCATGGAGCAGATGTTGATGATTTTGCCCGATCCTCTCTCGATATAATGTCTGCCCGCGATCTGGGACAGCAGGAATACGGTGTTAAGGTTCAGGTTGATGACGTCGAACCAGTCTTTCTCGCTGTGATCCTTGGCTGGTGCACGGCGGATGATGCCGGCGTTGTTCACGAGGATGTCGACCTTGCCGGTCAGCGTAATGGCTTGGTCGAATGCGGATTGCAGGACGCTGTGGTCGCCGAGATCCGCTTCAACGCTGAGGGCTTTCACGCCGAATGCTTCGGCCTGCTTCACGGTCTCTTCGCTGGTATTCAGCGATACGGATACGATATCGGCGCCGGCTTCGGCAAGCGCCAGGGCGATGCCTTGGCCCAAGCCCTGGGCGGCACCGGTTACGAGCGCTGTCTTGCCTTTCAGGCTGAATAAAGTTGACATAAGCGATATGCTCCTTTTCGGGTTAGAGATGAATGTGTAATCTGTTCACCCGCAGTCGATATCGGCGCCGGCGGCCCGGAATGAAGCCTCTGTTTCGGACGGGAGGCCCTTGTCGGTAATCAGCGCATCGACTTCCCGCAGTGTCGCGAAGGTGCGGAGCGCGGTCCGGCCGAATTTATGGTGATCGACGACGGCAATGACCTGGTTCGCCGTCTTGACGAGCGCCTGCTTATATTCCAGGGCATCTCCCGTATACACCGAGAGCCCGTGCTCGATATGGACGGCGGTAGCCGACAGAAATGCTTTTTTTATATTAAGACTGCTTACATAGGAGACGGCTTCTGGACCGGTCAAGGTGTTCCGGACGCGGTAGCCCCCCGGGACGACAAGCTGAATCTGATCCTTGGGAACAAGCTCGCTGATAATATGGACGTCGTTGGTTATCACGGTCAGGGGAAGATTGTCCAGACGCCGGGCGATGGCCAGCGTGGTGCTGCCTCCGTCCAGTGCGATAATATCCTCACGCTCGATATAGCGGACCGCCCGCTCGGCGATCTCCGCCTTCTCGCCGGAGAATGTGCCCAGCGGCTCTTTGGAGGGGAGTATGCCGAATTGGTCGCTCTGCGCCAGCACGGCTCCGCCGTGCACGCGCTTGATAAGACCCTGCTCCTCCAGTCTGGTGAGGTCCTCGCGGATCGTCTTCCCGGTTACCTGCAGCTTCTCGCTCAGTTCGTTAACCGTAACGTCTTTCTGATTCAGCATCACTTCCATGATTAGTTCGTGCCGTCTGATCGGGTTCATGACCTGTCTGCCTCTCTATCCGTGCGTATTTTGTCTCTATTGTAACTCTTTCATGGAGACAGGGTCCATATCGTCGTACCGGATATTATCTCCGGCCATACTCCAGATGAAGGTATAATTGCTCGTGCCAACGCCGCTGTGAATCGACCAGCTTGGGGAGATGACGGCTTCTTCGTTGCGCATGATGATGTGGCGCGTCTCCTTCGGCTCGCCCATCAGATGCACGACTACGGCGTCTTCCGGAAGCTCGAAATAGAAATAGGCTTCCATCCGGCGCGGATGGGTGTGAGCCGGCATTGTGTTCCACATATTGCCCGGCTTCAGCTGGGTCAGGCCCATAACGAGCTGGCAGCTCTGAATGCCATTCGCATGAATAAGCCGGTGAATCGAACGTTCGTTGGAGTTCTTGATGTCGCCGAGATCCGCAAATTCGGACGATTCCAGCGTCGCCTTGACCGTCGGATATGTCTTGTGGGCCGGAGCGGAATTCAGATAGAACTTCGCCGGATTTGCACTGTCCGCACTCTTGAACTGCACATCCTTCGTCCCCGCGCCGACATACAGACATTCCTTGGCGTTCAGCTCATACTCGGCTCCGTCCGCTACCACGGTTCCTTTGCCGCCGACATTGATAATGCCGAGCTCGCGGCGCTCCAGAAAATAAGTGACACCGAGCTCCTTCAGATCGGTTGCGAGCACGACCGGTTCTTTCACCGGCATGGCTCCGCCGACAATCATGCGGTCCTCGTGAGTCAGCACCAGCTTGAGTTCGTCCGCTGCGAACAGCACCGGCACATGAAATTCTTGCCGAAGACGTCCGGTATCGAACTGCTTGACTTCATTCGGATGGGAAGCAAAGCGTCTTTCCATGATTTTGCATGCTCCTTTTTATAAAAAATGTGGTTCATATTAGTACAATCTACTCCATTTACGTTCATTTATCAAGGTGTGTTTTCGGATTATTTTGTATGTTTAGGTTTATGTGAAGACTTTTTTATTGTAAAATGAACGCGTGAGCAGAAAATGAACCGTATGAACGGAGGCATAATGATGGGGAAAGATGCTGCAGTTCCGGGAACACCCCGGGAACGTCAAAGACAGCTGATCATTGCAATTGCGGAAGCAGCGGCAGAACTGCCGCTGCTTGAAGGCGGATTATGGTTTCATGATGATGTGCGGAATAATTTCTATTATGCGTCCTACTTGTTTGCGGCAGCCAAGGATCAGTCCCTGGACGTAACCTTCGACCGGATCGAGGCGGTGTCGCAGGCGGAAGGCGTGCTGGAGCGGACGCTGCTGCTGCAGAACCGTGTCCCCGGTACGAAGCAGTATGGCCACTGGCCGCTTGGGCTGGCGCCAGTTCCGGCAGAGGCTCTGCCGCATGAGCTTCCGGTTGAAATCATGGGCAGCCTGATGGCCTATTTCCGTCAAAGATACGGAGATGCCCTCAGCGAGCGCGTTCGGGAACTGTTGGATTCGGCGATCGAGCATGTGTACGCCAGCGGCTTCTTCCGCAAGCCGCTTGAATATTATGGACATCACGAGGCGAAATACACGGCGGCCAAGCTGATCTTCGGCAGCCTCTTCGGCGACAAGGAGCTGGTGGAAGACGGGAGAGCCTGCCTTAAGGAGACCTTGCGGTATATCCGGGAGAGCGGCATGCCCGAATACGGCAGCCTGCCTTGGTTCTGGCATTGGGTTCAAGCCTATACCTGCGCCCTGGAGATGGCGGGGGAGAGCGACGAAGACCTGCGCAGCGGTCTGAAGGAGATGCTGGATTACTTGTGGGGCCAGCGGGCGTTGTTCTATTTGCAGGGCGCCTGGGTTGGCGCCCACTCCAGAGGCTGGCCGCATGATGTGCCGGGCGATGCCAATGTGCTGCATGATTATGTGCAGTTCGGGGATTTCGCGCTGCCGGAGAAGATGCCGCGAACGGAATATGCCGGCTTTCTCTATTATGAAGCTCCGGAAGCGGCGCGGCGTCTGGCGCTGGACCGGAGCCAGCCGTCTGAAGCGAAGAAGGCTACGCGGAAGGTTGTCCCGGTCGGCCCGGCTCAGCCGGAGCTTCATTCCTACGCCTATATAACGGAGGACTACGCCGCCGGCGGGCTGTGGGAACGGGTGGACGAATTCGACAACGAGCAGCTTCGCTGGGCTTATTCGCTTCCGGTGAAGCCCGGTCGCCGGGTCAACCGGCTGTATTTCTTCCCGCCCGGCGACGGCTATAGCGAGGGCGATCCGCGCCACCAGAGCCGCCATATGGAGGTGCTGTACCGGCGGAATGTGACGGCCGCCCTGTTCACGGGGCCGGAGGGAAGCCCAAGCCCTGTCGGCATACTGCCGCCCGGCACATGGCTGGCGAAGCCGCGGGCGCTGTACGGACAGACGGACTCCGTCTATTTCGCCGTCTACTTGTCCGGCGAATACGGACTAACCGAACGTCCGGATTATACAGAGGTTAACTTGCAGCAGAGACAGGGCGGAGTCATTGTCGAGGCGCTGGGAGCGGCTGAAGCGTCAGCCGCTGGAATCGCCGGGCTGGAAGCCTTCGCGGAAGCGATGGAGACGGGACAGCCCGCCTTCGACTGGGATGGATCGGCCATCCGGTCGGTCGCCTGGGACAGCTCGGCGGGCGAGCGGATATTTCTTGCAGCCGGGCCGGAGGGGCCGAATGCCTTGGTTGACGGCGTGCCGGTGTCTTTTGAAGATTACTTGGTGTAAGGAAAAAAATTCCATATATCAGGATCAGGGCGTGAAGCAAGCGGCCCTGGTTCGTTCAATATTGTGCTTGATAAATGCTGTTCTCATCGAAAAAAGCTCTTGTCTGCCCGAGATGGGCTGGACAAGAGCATTTTTATTTTGCCGGAGTCTGATCCAATCGGCCTCTGGTCTAATCGGATCTCTCCCCGTAACCAATAACCGCGCCTTCCCCCTCACACCTCGCCCACGATTTCCCCGCACAGCGAGACATCGTAGCCGCCAAGACCGGCCACTTCATGCTTGAATTCGGGCGAGCGGAGTACCGCGAGCAGCGCCCGGAACGCCGGCTTGTCCATATCCTTCCGGTCAAAGACGAGATCATAGCGTTCCTTCTTGAGCGGGATAAAATCGACCCCGGATACTTGCTCCGCAGCCTTCTCCGTGCCGAGTCCCGTATCCGCAAGTCCCCGGGCAACCGCGCTCGCCACCGCGATATGGCTCAGCTCCTCATGCTCATACCCCTGAATGCGCTCCGGCTCAAGCTGCTTGCCCCGCAGCCATTCGTCCAGCATGATCCGGGTTCCGGAGCCTTTCTCCCGGTTGGCGATGGTGATTCCCGGCTCCAGCAGGCTCTCCCAGGAGACGATGCCTTTCGGATTGCCGGGGGCGACATAGAGGCCCTGCTGGCGGAACACGAGACCGACAACGACGCTCCGCTGCCCGGGCAGCAGTCTGCGCACATAGGGCAGGTTGTATTCGTCGGTCTCTCCGTCCCAGAGATGGGCGGCGGCGACATTAGCCGTTCCCCGGTACAGGGCGAGCAGCCCGTCCAGGCTTCCGATATAGGAGCGCAGGGACCGGACGCCGGGATAGCCGGATTCAATGTGACGCGACAGCACGTCCAGCACAATATCCTGGCCGCAAATGATAAGGCCGTGATTATCCAGAATAAGCTTCTCGACGGACATCGGGGGAGCTGAAGTCGGCCGCTGGCCTGCGCCATAGGCGGGGCGGGTATAGGCTTCGAGGTCGGCGGGAGCGACGCGAAGCTTCTTGCCGATCCGGTAAGAGGGGAGCTCGCCGCGTTTCAGCAGATCGTAGACGGTGCCCTTGGAAATTTTCAGGATTTTGGCCACTTCTTCGGGAGAGTAGGACAAAGGCTCGGTCAATGATGTCACCTCGCATGATTTTTCAACATATCGTAAATTTGCGTTTAATTTTGCTCTTGTAACTGATTATAAACTGGGATAAACTTTTTTTAAAAATCCGGTTTTGTTGTGTTTTGTATCAAAATGTAACGTTTCGTTCGGTTTTATTCAATAAATTGATTCGAAAATTGATTCAAAAATGCAGTGGAGTCTTACAGTCTCCGCCGAAGGAGTTGTTTCTCCGTGAAAGATACACCCCGAAAAATGCTGCTCGCCCTGCTGACCGGTGCGCCCATCGGCTGCCTTGGCGGCCTGATCGGGCTGGGCGGCGCCGAATTCCGCCTTCCCGTGCTGGTGGGGATGTTCCGCTACAAGACCCGGCAGGCCGTTGCTTTCAACCTGGCTGTCAGCCTGGTCACCTTGCTGTCTTCCCTGGCCTTCCGGCTGCCCCATGCGTCCTATAAGGAGCTTGCGGATACGCTGCCGGTCATTCTGTCTTTTATTGCGGGCGGATTGGGCGGGGCGTATGCGGGAGCGAATTATTCCAAGAAAATGTCCGAGCGGACGCTGGAGAAGGTCATCCTGATTCTGCTTGTCTCCATCGGCACGCTGCTTGTCACGGAAGGCTTCGTTCCCATCGTTCCGGGCGGCATTCCGATGCCGCTTCCGGCCGCCGTGGCTTCAGGCGTAGTCTTTGGCATTCTGATCGGCATCGTCAGCAGCATGCTGGGGGTTGCGGGGGGAGAGCTCATTATCCCGACTCTGCTGCTCGTCTACGGCGTCGATATCAAAACGGCGGGCACTGCAAGCGTGCTGATCAGCCTTCCTACCGTGGTGATGGGCATGCTGAAGCATGCCTCCCAGGGGGCTTACTCGGAGCGCAAGGAGTGGAAGGAACTGGTGCTGCCGATGGGGATTGGCTCGATCATCGGGACCTTTGCCGGCGGCCTGCTCATCAGCTATGTGTCGTCCCGTCTTCTTAAGTTCGTTCTTGGAGCCGTCCTGATTCTTTCTGCGCTCAAAATGTTCACCAAAGCGCTAAAAACAGCCCGAAGCCAGGAAAAGCGCCCTTCGGCGCTGTAATAGCTGTAATATTAGAAGAGCCCGGCCGAAGGCCGGGCTCTTCATTATGCTGCGGACTTACCGCAGGTCGGAAAACCCGCCTGTCCACTGGGCAGGCCCACACTCCGGCGGAGTGGCTGTCGTCCTTCCTGAATTCGCGTGAAGGTTCGTTAACGTCCCGGACTCTCAATTGCTCCGCCTCTGCAGAGCCGCCAGCGCTTCGCGCAGCTTCTCCATCGTCTCATCGATGCCGGTGCCGTCGCTGTTCCAGATGACGGCATCCGCCGCTGCCCGGTAAGCTTCGCCCAGCTCCTGCGCCAGCGCCTTCTTCAGCCGGGCAGCGCTCTCGGCCGGATCGCCGCCCCGCTCCGAGAGCCTCCGGGCCAGCGAATCGGGATCGGCGCCGACGTAGACGGCCGACACCTTGTCCGGATAAGCGGCCTTCAGCGCAGTCACGCCTCTCAGGTCCAGGATCATGACCGCGTCATTCGGACCAGCCAGCGCCTCCCCGATGCTGGACAGCAGCGTGCCATACAGCTCGCCGTTATATTCCGTCCACTCGGCGAACCTGCCTTCTCCGGTACGCTTCCGGAAGCTCTCCCGGTCCAGGAACAGATAGTGTACGCCATCCTGCTCACCGGCCCGCGGCGGGCGGGTCGTCGCTGTTATGATCCGGACATAGCCTTCCTCCAGCAGGCGGCGCTGGAGCTCGCTTTTGCCAGCGGCTGACGGTCCGTAGAGAATGAACAGACGCCCCATAGGCTACGCCTCCTGCAGCAGCATATCGAGATGCGGAATGCCGTCTTCGTCATAGACTTCCGATACCGGAATGAACCCAAAGGAGGCGTAAAATGACTGCAAATAAGCCTGGGCCTGGATTTTCACGCCGCTATCTCCCGACGTATCCCGGATAAAGGCCAGACCTCGCGTTAGCAGCTCGCGGCCAAGCCCGGTTCCGCGCCTCGAAGCGTCCACGATAAAGCGGCCTACTGAGGCTTCCGGATAGGACAGTCCGGGCGGCAGAATACGGAGGTAGGCGATCAATTCCCCTTGATCCTCAAGGAACAGATGATGGCAGGAGGGGTCTTTGCCGTCCACCTCCGGATAGGGGCAGTTCTGCTCCACGACAAAAATATCGGTTCTGGCTTTCAGAATGCGGTAAAGCTCCAGATTGGACAATTCCTCGAATGTCTTCAGATGCCAGTTCACTGTCTTCACCTCAACCCGTATGAATGCCGTGCTCTTGAATGATGCCTGACGATTCTTCCTATTCTTCTTTTGGAATAAGTTCGTAAATTTTTCCCGTCTCCAGCGCCTCAATCAGTCTCAGCAGCCAGCGGTAATATTTCATGGCGTCGGCGATTTTCTGTTCATCGTTCGCCAGCAGAGCCGTCACCTGCTCATTGTCTCCATATTCGTGTTTCATGTCCTGAATTTCTTTAAGCGACCGGTTCATGACATTCATGTTGCTCTCGACCGCTTTTCTCCATTTGATGGAGAAGTAATCGCTGAAGGTCTGATACCAGTCGGATGAGGGCTCGAAGAGATCCTTGCGCGTGCCTTTTCCCCATACCTTCTCAATCATCTTCAAATCCAGCAGCGTGCGGACGCCGGTGCTCATGGACGTCTTGCTCATGCCAAGCGATTGGCTCAGCTCGTCCAGCGTGACGGGTCCCTGTTTGAAATACATATATCCATATAAATGCCCGATGGACAGGGTAACGCCATAGAGATCCATGTTCTTGCCGATGGAGTCGATGACGCGCTCCCGTGTCTTGCGTATGCGTTCAGTCTGCTCGGGCGTCAGCCCTTCTATATCGTACATGCTGTCCCTCCTGAAGGAAGCTTATGATTTCGCAAAATCTCTCCTAGTGTATTGTAATCTCAACCCGGAAAAGAAGTAAAGAAAGCATGAAAGATGAAAAAGGGAGGAAAACGGAGCATTCGTTACATAAAGTTTGTAAAGTAAAAACTGTACGTTAAATTATAACGGTATACACTATTTGCCCAAAACTCCCCCAAAACGATACACTAATCCAAGTGAATGACCCGGAATCAAAGACAGAAGAAGGGGGATGAACGTTCCATGTCTATACTTGAAGTGAAGCAGTTGACCAAAATATTCGGTCAGGACGTCCGCAAAGGACTGGCGCTGCTGGACCAGGGCTGGTCCAAAGAGCGGATTGCCAAGGAAGCCAAGCTGACCGTCGGCGTGAACCGGGCGGACTTTCAAATTAAAGAAGGCGAAATCTTCGTGATCATGGGCCTCTCGGGCAGCGGCAAATCGACGCTCGTGCGTCTGCTTAATCGGCTGATCGACCCGACGGCGGGCCAGATTCTATATCGGGGGCAAGATGTCGTCAAGATGAATGCCGAGGAGCTTCGTCAGTTCCGGCGCAAGAATATCGGTATGGTCTTTCAAAAATTCGGCCTGTTCCCGCACCGGACAGTGCTTGGCAATGCAGAATACGGCCTTGAGGTTCAAGGTGTGGATAAAAAAGAGCGCCGTGAGCGCGCCCGGCAGGCGCTGGAGCTTGTCGGTCTTGGCGGATGGGAGAATCATCGTCCCGACCAGCTCAGCGGCGGCATGCAGCAGAGGGTCGGCCTGGCCAGAGGTCTGGCCAATGATCCCGACATTCTGCTGATGGACGAGGCGTTCAGCGCGCTCGATCCGCTGATCCGCAAGGATATGCAGCAGGAGCTGCTGGAGCTTCAGGACCGGGTGAAGAAGACGATCGTCTTTATCACCCATGATCTGGACGAGGCGCTGCGGATTGGCGACCGGATCGCCTTGATGAAGGACGGCGTGATCGTTCAGATCGGAACGCCGGAGGAAATTCTGATTCAGCCTGCCAACAAATACGTCGAACGCTTCGTTGAAGACGTCGATTTGTCCAAGGTGCTTACCGCTGCTCATGTCATGAAGCAGCCGGAAACGATCCGCCCCGAGCGCGGACCGCGCGTCGCGCTTCAGCTGATGCGGGACAGCGGCGTGTCCAGTCTGTATGTTGCAGACAAGGACATGAAGCTGCAGGGGATTGTTACAGCGGACGATGCTTCGGCCGCTCTGAAGGAAGGCAAGACGATTCCGGATGTCATGCACCGGGAGGTTCCGCGCGTCAGCCCGGATACGCTGCTGAACGATCTGTTCGAGCTGATGGGCGAGACCCATCTGCCCGTTGCTGTGACGGATGAGCGGGACCGCCTGAAAGGAATCGTCATTAAAGGAGCGGTACTGTCCGCGCTTGCGGGCAATGCCGTTCCTGAAGGGGGTGCAAGATGAATATTCCCAAGCTGCCGCTCGGCAGTTTCATTGAAAGGATTGAAGACTGGCTCACGCTGTACTTCGGTCCTCTATTCGACTTCATTCATTCGGTCATCGGCGGGATGGTCGGCGGTATTGAGACAGGACTGACCTTTCTGCCCGCCATTGTGGTCATTTTTCTGATTACGGCACTTGCTTATTGGATCGGCAAATGGCGTCTGGCGCTGTTCGCGCTGATCGGCCTGCTGCTGATTGACAATCTGGGATTGTGGGGACCGTCCATGCAGTCGCTGGCGCTGGTGCTGACGGCATCCGTGCTGGCCGTGCTGATCGGCGTTCCCATCGGCATTCTCTGCGCGCAGAGTACAGCGGTCCGGAATATTGTAACGCCGGTGCTGGATTTCATGCAGACGATGCCGGCCTTCGTCTATTTGCTGCCCGCGGTATCGTTCTTCTCGCTGGGCGTCGTTCCCGGCGTCATAGCTTCTATTATATTCGCGATTCCGCCGACAATCCGTCTGACCAATCTGGGCATCCGGCAAGTATCGGACGAGCTTGTTGAAGCGGCCGACGCTTTCGGCTCGACTCCGGGCCAGAAGCTGTTCAAGCTGCAGCTGCCGATCGCGCTGCCGACCATTATGGCCGGCGTGAACCAGACGATTATGCTGTCGCTGTCGATGGTCGTCATCTCCTCGATGATCGGGGCCCAGGGCGTTGGCGCCTATGTGTACCGTGCCGTATCGCAGGCCAATACCGGCGCCGGCTTCGAGGCCGGCATCGCGATTGTCGTGCTCGCCATTCTGCTGGATCGTCTGACCCAGAATGCACTCAAACTGAAACAGAAATAGGAGGATTCATTCATGAAAAAAACCAATCGCCGAAAGCTGTTCACTGTCCTTATGTCCGGTCTTATGCTGTCCGCCGTCATGCTGGCGGGCTGCTCCAGTTCCGCTTCGGGCGGCTCGGGCAACGTTAAACTGGCCTATGTGGCCTGGGATTCCGAAATTGCGAGCACATATGTTGTGAAAGAGGTGCTGGAATCCAAGCTGAACAAGAAGGTGGAAATGCTTCAGGTCGACGCGGGTCCGATGTTCGCCGGCGTCGCTGACGGAAGCGCGGATGCCATGGTAGCCGCCTGGCTGCCAAGCACACATGCTTCCTACCTGGAGAAGTACGGGAAAGATATGGAGGATCTCGGAGCCAATCTGGAAGGAACGAAGATCGGCCTGACGGTGCCGGCCTATATGGATATCGATTCGATCGAAGATCTAAGCGATGACGCCGTGGCCAGCTCGCTGGATCATAAAATTATCGGCATCGAACCCGGCGCGGGCATCATGACCGCTACCGGCAAGGCATTGACGGAGTACAAGCTGGATAATTACACGCTGGTCGAGAGCTCTTCGGCCGCCATGGCCCAGGAACTGCAGAAGGCCTATGACAGCAAGAAGCCGATCGTCGTGACAGGCTGGACGCCGCACTGGATGTTTGCGAAGATGGATCTCAAATATCTGGACGATCCGAAGGGCGTGTACGGCGGAGACGAGCAAATCCATACGATGGTGCGCAAGGGACTCCAGGACGACCAGCCGGATGTGTACAAGCTGCTGGACCAGTTCAAATGGACGCCTGACGATATGGCTCAGGTGATGGTAGCCATTCAGGGCGGCCAGTCTCCGGAAGACGCCGCCAAGGCATGGGTGGAAGCCAACCCGGACAAGGTGAACCGCTGGATCGCGGGCATCGAGTAACCTGCATAACTGCACCTTACGCCGCGACCCCAGAGGCAGCTGCATCTGTGCAACTGCCCCAACGCAGCTGCACCACTACGCCACCGCAGGCAGTGCAGCTGCACCCCTGCCCCACAGCAAGCTACGTAGCTGCATCCCTGCCCCACAGCAAGCAGCGCAGCTGTACCCTACGCCACAGCAAGCTACGCAACTGCACCCTATGCACCTGCATCACAGCACCCCGAAAGGGGTGCTTTCTTTTTCCTATGTGGACATGCATCCGGCGCAAGCTTAACATAGGAGGAGATGAATCATCATCGACGATAACGCTGATAAAGAGTGGTGGACAACCAGATATGAAGACTTATGCGCTCGTGTTTCAGGGGACGGCTTATACAAGCAAATCTCCCAAAGAGGTCGAAGTGCTGGAGAATTATTTGTTCTGCGTGAACGATGACGGAATGATCGAGATGGTTATTGCTCCCGGCGATCCCGCTTACCGTGCGACCCAGAATACCCATGAAGTCCGGCGCTTGGCCGAAGGGCAGTATCTGCTCCCCGGATTTATCGACCTGCATGTTCATGCCCCGCAGTGGGCGCAGGCGGGTCTTGCATTGGATGTACCGCTGTATGAGTGGCTTCATACGCATACGTTTCCGCTTGAGTCGAAGTTCTCCGACCTGGAGTTCGCTGCGGATGTCTATGATGACCTGGTCGGTACGCTGCTGGCGAACGGAACGACGACCGCTCTTTATTTTGCCACGGTTCATAAGGAAGCCAGTCTGCTTCTGGCCGAAATCTGCGCGAATAAAGGGCAGCGGGGGCTGGTCGGCAAGGTTGTGATGGATGATCCGGAGCAGAACCCCGAGTACTACCGGGATGCCGACACCAAGACGGCGCTGGCCGAGACGGAACAGTTCATCCGGGAGGTCAAACAGCTTGCGGAATCCGTCAAGCAGGGCGTCTACCCCGTCGTCACGCCGCGGTTCATCCCAAGCTGCACGGACGAGGCCTTGCAGGGGCTGGGCGAATTGGCCGCCCGATATGACGTCCATATTCAATCGCACTGCAGCGAGAGCGACTGGGCGCATGAATATGTGCAGAAACGCTTCGGGAAGCATGATGCTGCGGCACTTCATGATTTCGGGCTCCTGGGCCAGAAGTCTGTAATGGCGCACTGCAATTTTCTCGATGACGAAGATGCGGACCTTTTTGCCAGAACGGGAACGGCGATCGGCCACTGTCCCCTCTCCAACGCCTATTTCGCCAACGGCGTCCTCCCGCTCGCGCGCTGGATGGACAAGGGGGTCGAGATCGGGCTGGGAACCGATATTTCGGCCGGATACACGCCAAGCCTGTTCGATAATGCGAGACAAGCCGTCATCTCCTCCAGAATGCTGGAGGATGGCGTTGACACTGCGCTTCCCGCCGATCGGCGCGGCGTCCCGGAATCTCGCATTACGATCGACGAGGCGTTCTATCTGGCAACAGCCGGCGGAGGCGAAAGCCTCAGTCTGCCGATCGGCCGGCTGGCCGAGGGCTATGCCTGGGACGTGCAGATCATCGATCTGACTGCGGGGGGCATGAAGCTTCCGGTCTTCGGAGGGGGCGATTCGAAGCGCGAGCTGTTCCAGCGGATCATGTATCTCTGCCGTCCCGAGCATATCCGCGAGGTGTGGGTTCAAGGGGAAATGGTTCATTCCCGCTCGCGCTGATGGAACCGGGCGAAATGCGCATACGCGTAAGATTCGCCCGGATTATTTTACACCGAAATCCCGAATGTGCTATGATGAACAAAACTAAACGCATTCATGCCGCCCTTCGCGGCGAATAACTGGACCTGCCCCAGAGGGCGTAGTTATTTCAGGATTAACATTGTCATATTTATATGAGGAGCTGCGCCTGGACGCGGCCGAGAATAGCGTAATGCACGAACACCCCGGACGGGGTGTTTTCTTTGAAGAAAGGGGGAGAAATCCATGACGGATGCGATCAACAGCTGGGTCGAATGGCTGCTGGGCTACTTAGGTCTCAGCGGTCCGGAAATTCTCCTTGTGACGATTCCGCTGGCGGTCTTTCAAAGTCTGATCGGATTAATCCCGTTTATTCTGTTGATTGTGCTGCATGTGTCGGTGTTTCATATTATCGGCGGAATGCTGGTCACCTGGCTGATCGGCACGCTGGCCGGGCTGATTGTATTCGCGCTGTTCCGGCGCTATTTATTTCAATGGTTCGAGACGAGATGGAGCCGCAAGCTCAGGCGTTATGACAAATGGCAGCGCTACTTGAACCGCTACGGCATCTGGACGATTGTGCTGCTGCGCACGCTACCTATTGTTCCCAATAATATCATTAATATAATGGCGGCGGTCTCGCCGGTCTCTCTTTCCGCGTTTATCTGGGGAACATTATTGGGAAATCTCTCTTTCATTTGGCTCTTCGGCACCATCAGCTCGTCGCTGATCGTTCCCCGGGAGCAGTGGAGCTTCTATCTGACCGGTTACGGCTTGTTCCTAGCCGTCATGATTGCCGTCTTCATCTGGAAGCATTGGGGCCATCTGCAGGAAGACAGACGGGAGCGGATGATTTGAAAAAGCCGATGGCTCAGCAAAATCATGAACATTCATAATGAAATCGGGAACGCCTCTCCGGCTTGGCCGGGGCAGGCGTTCTTCTTTTTTGGGACTTCCGCGAATACGATACAGTATAAGGCGGCTTGACCGCCACAGGTGCGGGAGGGATGGCGGAATGGCCAGAGTGAAAAGATGGGGACCCCGGCGGCTTCGCACGCCGCAGGTCCGGTTCCCGCGGCTGCGTCTGCCGCGGATCAGCTGGACGCCGCCCGCCAGACGGCGGGCGTTCCGCTCCGCCGGGCCGCGAAGGCCGGCGGCCGGGTCATGGGGAAGCCGCAGCTCCGGCTTCCCCGCCGGTGGGGCCTTGAAGCCGGGAGCCCGCTTCAAGGCAAGGCCGGGCCGGTCGCCGCGCCCGGCCCTGGGGTTTGGCCGCCGCCGCAGCTCGGGCGGCGGACCCGGCCTGGCGCCGGCGGACGGCAGCCGGCGCAGGCCAAGGAGCCGCCGACGGGCATGGCTGATATCGGCGCTCCTGTTCCTCGCCGTCGTTCTGGCCGGCGTGGGCTATGTCGAGCGGCAGATGAAGCCGCCGATTGTGCATCTCGCGCAGATCCGCGTGAAGCAGATCGCGACGGAGGCGATCAACAAGGCGATCTCCTCCCAGGTGGCGGGAGGGAGCAGCGCTGAGAAGCTGATCGACTGGAAGACGGACAGCGCCGGCAAAATCTCCGGCTTCATGCTCAATTACAACGAGCATATGCGCATTACCTCGGAGGCGGCGGATGTCATCCAGTCTACTTTGAGCGAGCTGCAGACCCGGAAAGAGCATATTCCGCTGGGCCAGGCATTGGACAGTCCTCTCATCGCTTCGTTCGGTCCGGACATTCCGGTTAAGATCGAGCCTCAGGGGGCCGTCAAGGTCGAGCTGAGCACCCGGCAGCAGAATGCCGGAATTAACATGATCCTTGTCGAAGTGTACATCCACATCGTAACCGAGCTGGCGGTCGTCGTGCCGTTCGACATGGAGCCACAGGTGGTCGATACGGAGATTCCCGTCTCCTATCTCATGGTCGTCGGCGATGTGCCGATGTATTATTACGACAACCAGGGCAGACCGGTTGGCGAAGGCAGCGCGAGCGCGCCGAATATCGCGCTGCCCGCCCCCTCCACGGGCGGCGTGTCGAACGGAGCGGCGGCGGGCACCGGCCAGAGCGGCGCAGCGGCGGGTGATGGCGGTACAGGCAGCGGCGCGTCCGCCGGCAAATCCGGCGGCGGAACTGCTGCGGACGGAGGAGCCCGCGCAGGGAGCGGCGCGTCAGGCGGCGGGACGACGCTGCCGGAAACGCCTGCAGAGGGCGGCGAATAGAGAGTCCGGCAGTGAAGCGTGCCGGTCCGGGTTGTGTTGATTGGAGATTTTGTTCCATCTATAATGGTAGAGAGCGCAGCTTCTTGAAGCATTTTTTTAACAGCCTCTTGTTAATGGACAGATCAATCATTCGAATGATTGGCAGGCAAGTCTTGTTAATTGCGGACAGAAGGCTCTGTATTTCGAAACAGGGCCTTTTTTGATTTCGGCATTTTGCATCATTCGATAATTAATAACACCCGGGAGGTACAGCTATGCTGGAGATCGTAACGGACGTGCTCGAAGATATGGACAAGCAGCTCAATCGCATTGTGAAGAGTCTGGATCATCTCGATGATGAGTTGATTTGGACCAGGCTGAAAGCTTCGACGAACAGTATCGGAAATCTGTGCCTGCATTTGGCAGGAAATGAATATCAAAACTTGGCAAGTGCAATCGGCGGCAAACCGTTCATCAGAGAACGCTCGCGGCGTGAGTTTGATCCGGAAGGCGGCATAACGAAGGAGGAACTGAAGGAGCTTCTCTTAAGTACACGCGCTGAATCGGCCCGTATTTTATCCAGTTTAACCGAGGAGGATCTTAACAGGGAAGTTATCATCCGTTATTCTCTGGAGGACTGGAACAGGATGCACCGGGTTAACGCGTCGGAAGACGAAGCCCATGATGTAAGAAAAGTGAGAACTCTGCTTATTCAGGTTGCCGCACATTACGGTTACCATGCAGGGCAGATTGTGCTGATTTCTAAATTGCTGAAAGATAGAGATGACAACATAACCGGTCAATACCATTAATTGTTCAAAATGCGGGAATAGCAGTTGACTATGCCGAAAGTCTGTTGAAAGGCTGCGGGAGTTGCTGGATAGGAGACCGGGCGAGACTTGTACATCCTGTGAAAGAGGGAAGCTTATCTTATGGAGCACTGTCTGTTCATACACGGCTTTACAGGCGGCATATTTGAAATATCGCCTCTGGCGGAATATGCGGAGCGGCGGGGCCTGAAGGCCCATACCTTTACGCTCGGAGGGCACACGGGACGAAGATCCGATCTTGCCCGTTTCGGGCGGGCGGAATGGCTTCGCCAGGCTGAAGGGGAACTGACGGAACTGGCCAAGGCCGCAGCAGCAGGCGTTCATGTCATCGGCTTCTCCATGGGGGCGCTGCTCGCGTGCCATCTGGCGAACCGGTATCGGGAGATGGTCAAATCGCTGACTTTGCTGGCCGCGCCGGTGTTTCCGCTGAATCCGGGTGAGATCGTCCGGACACTGGGAAAACCCGCCATGCTGAAGAACTATTTCCGGAAATTCGGGTCTACGCCGCTTCGGGCCAATCGTGAATTTAACCTTCTGGTGCGGGAGAGTTTCACCGTATACCCCGGCATTTCGGCTCCTGCCCTGATTGTGCAGGGAACCCGCGACCATCTGGTCAAGACCAGAAGCGCATCTTATCTGCAGCAGCATCTGGGATCGCCACGGTCAGAGGTGCTGATGGTGGAGGGAAGCGGGCATCTGCTCTGCTACAGTGAGGAGAAGGACAAGGTTCTGTCCGAAGTGCTGAGATTTATTTCAATGGAAAAAAATACCGGAATGGAATGACCGTCCATCCTCCATTCCATCTCCGCGGGGCGCGCATAATTCTCGCACATGCCAAGAAGCGGCCGCATATCAGCGGCCGCTTCTTTTGCTATGGAGGGCTTTGCGCTCCGCATTTTCCCATTGTCTGAGCAGAGGGTACGGATCGAAGGCCCATTCCATGAGTCCCCGGTCTTTATAAATTCCATAATGCAGATGGGGCGGGAATTTGCCGCTCGTTCCCGGCTTGCCGTAGCCGGAGCTCCCTGCCCAGCCGAGCTGCTGGCCGGGGGCGACGATATCGCCGAGCTTGAGTGTCTTGTCATAGCCGGACAGATGGGCATAGTAATGGTAGCGGTTCTCGATATCGCGGATGCCGATGCGCCATCCCCCATACCGGTTCCAGCCCTTCGTCTCGACAATGCCATAGCAGGTGCTCCGGACGGTAACGCCGTATGGTGTGAACAGATCGGTGCCCTCGTGGATGCGGGCTCCTCCCCAGCTGCGTCCGCTGCCCCAGGTGCTGCGGTAGGAATAAGTGCTGCCGAGTGGCAGAGGGAACGCGCTGCCGGACAGATCAAGCCGTCCGAAATGGCGGTACAGGTTCGAGAACTGCTCGATGCGCTGGGAGGCCCGCCCGTTATGATAATATTCCCAGACGGCAATATTGAAATCATTGGCGGAGGCGCTATGCTTCCGAATATATTGCGCCATGCTGAACAGTACGTCGATATCGCTCTCCGGGTCGGCTCGTCCGTCTCCGGAGCCGTCCTGGCCGAAGCCGCCGAAGAAGGACAGCGAGGAGGGAGAGGCGTCCTCCTGATCAGGATTCAGCGGCCCGCACCAGACCGGAGCCGGGATTTGAATCGCGGTCAGACGGGCGGTCTTGGCCGGCTGATCCGGGTTATGGCTGCCGGACGCTTTGACTTTGGCAATTGTCCGTTCATACTGGTCGATGGCGGCCAGCCGGTACCAGGGAATTCCCGTGGCCGCCTCCATCTGGTCATAGAGCGCCTGGCGGGTGGCGTAGACATCGCCGCTTCCCTGCGCAGAGGCGCTTCGAGCGCGCGGGATCCCGGGTACGGGCTTCCCCGCACCGCCGTTCGCGGAATCGCCGAAGACCGCCGGCCCGCCGGCAACCAGCAGGGAGGCGGCTGACAGGGACACCAGTGTCCGCAAGGCCGCCTTGATAAGGGACATTATGGTGAAAGCCTCCTTTGATGTTTTATGTGAAGTCCTTAATGAATAAGGCCTTAAGCCTTTGGCTGAATTGCAGATGAGGGCCTCGCCCGGTTAGCTTGCGCGAAACGGGAAGTTTTATCCGCCTAAAGTGCAAGGGTGTGAAGTGACACAGCTCATTCACAAAAAGAAGCATTTCCCCTGCGCGCATGTTATAATGTAAGGCAGCACTTTACAACTTTTCACATTCAGGCGAAAGAGGGGATTGTTCATATGGCACAGAAAAATGCGAAACCACTTAAGCCGGACTGGATTCGGATCAAGCTGACAACAGGAGAGAACTATCAGGATATTAAAGGTATGATGCGTTCCAAGACTTTACATACAGTATGTGAAGAAGCCCGTTGCCCCAATATTTACGAATGTTGGGCCAACCGGACGGCTACGTTTATGATATTAGGCGATATTTGTACCCGGGCGTGCCGGTTCTGTGCAGTCAACACAGGCATGCCAACCGAGCTGGATCTTCAGGAGCCGGAACGGGTGGCTGAAGCCGCCGAGAATATGAACCTGCGCCACTGCGTCATAACGAGCGTAGCGCGCGACGACTTGAAGGACGGCGGGGCGACGATTTTTGCCGAGACGGTAAAAGCCATGCGCAAGCGGCTGCCGCTGTGCAGCGTGGAGGTGCTGATTCCCGACTTCATGGGCGACCGGGACAGCCTGCAGATCGTCATGGACAGCAAGCCTGATATTCTCAACCACAACATCGAAACGGTTGAGCGGATGTCGGACCGGGTGCGGGCCAAGGCGAAATACCGCCGTTCCCTGGAGCTGCTTCGCCGGGCGAAGGAGATGCAGCCGAAGATTCCGACCAAATCCAGCATTATGCTGGGCGTGGGCGAAGAGTGGGATGAAATTCTTCAGGCGATGGATGATCTGCGCGAAGTCGACTGCGATATTCTGACAATCGGCCAGTACCTGCAGCCTTCGCCACAGCATCTGAATGTCGTGAAATATTATCCGCCGGAGGACTTTGCGAAGCTGAAGGAGGAAGGACTGAAGCGCGGCTTCAGCCATGTGGAATCAGGCCCGCTGGTGCGCAGCTCCTATCATGCGCATGAGCAGACCCAGTCTGCCGCGAAATCTCGCGAGGAGCGTACGGCAGCGAATTAGGAAGAGACGAAGTCTTGTTATAAGGCTTCGCCGAATTTATATGTGGAAAGGCAGGCGAGTCTTGCTTGATCGTTATTGGCGGAAAAAGCTACGAGCTCATGGCAAATCATAAGGAAGGCTGGAACCCGGAGGGCTTCCGCGGAAGATACAGCGAAGTGCTGGACCGCTACGACTATATCGTCGGCGATTGGGGCTACGGCCAGCTGCGCCTGAAAGGATTTTACCGGGATAATCATCCGAAGGCGAACAGGGACAGCGCGATTTCGGGCTTCGTTGATTATATTAATGAATACTGCAACTTCGGCTGCGCCTATTTTGTGCTCCGCAAGATGAAGGATGCTCCGAGAGATCCGCTCGCCAAGGACATTCTGATCAAGGAACCGGCCGAAGTTCCCAAGGAATCCGCAGGTGCGGCCGAAGCCGGGGATGCCGCAGGAGCCGAAGCGCCTGTCCGAGACGAGGAAATCCCCCAGATTTCCTCCCGCAAATATCAGGTTGAATCGGCGGTGTCCAAGGAACAGCCGGTCAAGGAGCAGGGAGCCAGGGAGAATGCTCCCCGTGACAAGGGCGCCAAAGAACGGGGGCGCGACAACCGGAACAAGGAGTTCCAGGGCAAGCGCAACCGCGACAGCCAGCCCAAGGAAGCCGCTGGCCGCGAGGGCCAGGCACGCGGCGGGCAGCGCCGGGATAATCAGAATCGAGATAATCAGAATCGAGATAATCAGAATCGGGATAATCAGAATCGGGATAATCAGGTGCGCGAAGGGCAGGGACGGGAGAATAGTTCCCGGTCCGGCGGCCCCCGCGAATCCCAGAACCGCGAGCCAAAGGCAAGGGAGCAAAGGGAGAGCCGTGAGAACCGCGAGAACCAAGGCTCTCCCAAAGCCCAGAACAGCCCGCAGAATAACGCACAGAATAATAACCCGCAGCAGACCTCATAACAGCCTGCCTATATGATGGATAACAAAGAGTGCCGCTAACGTTCCCGGGAACGTTTGCGGCACTCTTTTATTTCAGTTATAGAAGCTGTGCGATTACTTGACGGACAATGTTAACCGGTTCTGCGCTGTGTCGTATTTATAGACGAGCGCAGGGAATTTCTTCTTGAACGCATCCAGGGAGATAAGGGTTTCGTCGTTCTGGTACAGCGCCTCTTTGGAGGCAATGCTGAAGCCGTACGCTTTGCCGGCTCCGGTTGTGACAACCGCCTTCTTGTTCTTGGAATCCCAGGTAAGGTCAGCTTCGACCAGAGCCGCCAGAACACGGGCGGAGGCGTAGACCGTATTGCCTTGCTTCACCAGGCCGACATTGCCGGAGAACGCCTTGCCGTTGACGTCAAGGATGTGGTTGTCTCCGGCTGCCTCGATGGATTTACTGCCGGCGAGCTGCATCGCGGTGATGATCTGGGCTGCATCGCCTTTTACTTCGATATCCGGCGTCAGGCCGATATGGTTGAAATCGACTTTGTCCGGTGTCAGGTAGCGCTCAGTGGTCAGCTTGAGCAGTCCGCCGTCCGACAGGTTGAACAGACTTTGAATGCGGGCTTTGCCGTATGTCTTGACGCCGACGACCGTTGCCAGATGATTGTCATGCAGCGCGCCGGTCAACGCCTCGGAGGCGCTGGCGGTGTATTCATTCGTCAGGATGACGACTGGTACGTTCATCTTGGTTCCGTTCGTGATCGTCACAGGCGTCAGGGTGCCGGTATTATCGGCCGTGTACATCATAATTCCCTTGTCGATGAACTGGGAGGCGATGTTGTAGGCGGAATCCATGTAGCCGCCCCCGTTGTTGCGGAGATCGAGAATCATGGACTTCATTCCGCCGGCGCGCATTTTGGACAGCACACTCGTGAACTCTTCGTCGGCGTCCTCCGTGAAGCCGTTCAGGGAGATGTACGCAATGCCCGAACCGAGTATCTGACCGGTAACGGATGGATAATCAAGCTCGCTTCGGGTCACGACCACGTTCTTGACGGTGCTGCCGCGCTTGATGGTCAGCGTGACGTTCGTGCCCGCTTTGCCGCTCAGCGTGTCGCTCTGCAGATCTTCAATCTTGACGCCGTCGATCTTCAGGAGGGTGTCGCCGCGCTTCACTCCGGCTTTCTCCGCAGGAGATCCTGCCATTACCGATTCGATGTACAGTTCGCTGCCCGAATAGACGAGCTGTACGCCGATGCCCACATAATCGAGTGCAAGCTCACTCTGAAGCTCCTTGGCTTCCTCTGTGCTGAAGTACTCGCTGTAGGGATCGTTAAGCGATTCCACCATGCCGTCGACGGCCGCGCGGATCAGCGCATCCTTGTCGGCGCCCGTCAGATTGTAGCTCTCGACATACTGCATCACTTCATTGATCAGATCGGTGCTGGAGGCAGACTGGGCTGTTGTCTGGGTGCTGTCTGCGGCGAGAGCGGCGGGAGAGAAGACAAGGGATAAGGCCAGGAAGCTGCCGGCCGCCGCAGCCGTGAACTTTTTGAATGTCATGATTCATACATCCTTTGCGGATTATTTGCTGTCCCGGCCCTTAAGGGGAGACAGTATAGCTGTCGCTGATGCTCCATGTCCGATCGTATTTGTCCACGACGAGAATGAGAGTCTGATCAGTCGTGGACGAATCGCTCTTATCTGTCACTTGAAGCTCCACATATACGGCGGCTTCACCGTCGCCATAATAGAAAATATTGGATGATTTCACGAAATAGCTCAGGTCATACTGTTGGAAGAATTTTTCCAGAGCGCTCTGCTGCGCGTCGGTGTAATCTTTATCATCGTAAGAAGTAAGGCCGCTCATCACTCCGGCAACATTTTCGGTATTCATGTTCTGATAATGATTGGTCAGCAAGGTATGAATGGCCGCCTGCTCGCTTACCGGAACGTTGGCTTTGGTGATGCCCTGTTCCCGGGTCAGAAGAATGGTCGATTTCTCGGTCGTGATCTTCGATACCTTCCAGCTGCCGTCGGTATTGACGAGATAATAGATGGTCTCATCCTGCGAATTCGGCACGTAATAGCCGCCCGTCCGCGTGTTGATTTCAACGGTGGAGACGGTCGCATCAGAAGCCGTAGCGCTTACGACCGAGAGGCTCTTGAGCTCGTACTTCAGATCATAGTACTTGAACATGGAGTCCAGGCTATCGAGACTGTTGGCAAAAGAAGAGCCGGATGCCGCAAGCGATTTGACTCCCGCTTCATCCTCAGCGTTGAAATAATCGTTCAGCTTGTTGATGACAGCGGTAATGTCAGCCTCCGAATTTCCGGTGTCAGCCGCGGGCTTGGATATTTGCACGCTTCTTGCAGCCGGGTCCCATTTCACATCTCCGCCGGTCGCTTCGCCGATAAAACGTAACGGGACGTATACGGTTCCTCCATTCTGCACAGGCGCTGCGAGAAGCTTGCTGACCACATTATTGACCGAGGCGCGGTTGCTGCCCACCGTCAACGTGATTGCAAGTCCATTGCTGGTGCCGGTTACCGATTTGGTAGAGGGGTCCCAGCCTACCGTAAGGCCGAGGCTTTCGAATACGGCTCTGAACGGAACCATGACGGAGCTGTTCAGGATATACGGAGAGCCGGCGGGGAATGAAACCTGAGCGCCGTCCACATACACCTTAATCGGCGTCTGCGCCGCAAATGCGGGCACGGCGAGAACCAGGGACAACAGGATTGCCCCCAGCGAAGCACACCACTTTTTCAATTTGTTCTCTCCTTTAATTATGTAAGTCTTTGTAAAATAGGATCATTATACCATCCGTTTATTTCTGGTGTCTATTATTATTCGACAGCTATTTTACTAGATTTCCAGGTGCTGCAAGACGCGGAAGAGCGGCAAGCGGAGCGGGGCGCAGAAGGACTTAAGACCTGGCCGGGCCTGCCGCTCGTCCGTTCTTCGATGTACGCTAGACCAGGAAGGACGAGCGCACGCGGTTCCAGAAAGGAAATGGACGGTAGCGCGCGAAGCTGACCTTCTTATCGGATACCTGGCACCGGACGGAAACCAGATCGTCAATCGGGTAGTTGTTATGGTCCACTGTCAGCATGAGCCGCTGCTCCTTGCAAGAGAAAATATCGCAGTGATGATGCTTTGGCAGCAGCAGAGGGGAGCCCATCGTCCGGAACACCCGATTGTTGATCGATGCAATTTCTGCAATCTGAAGCGCCTCGATCGTGGGGTGAACCATCGCTCCGCCGAGACTTTTGTTATAGGCTGTGCTTCCGGAAGGGGTGGAGATGCAGATACCGTCTCCCCGGAACATCTCGAACGTCTCGTCATTGATATCAATCTGGATGACGATCGTTCCGTCTATGCCCTTCAGTGTGAATTCGTTAAGGGCGATATGCGAAGTAGTGCCCGATTTCTTATGAATTTCGAGCTCAAGCAGCGGATATTTGACGATTTTGGCCCGGCGCGCTCCGGCATCGGAGCGTCCGCACATATAGTCCACAAGCGCGGGCAGCTCGTCGGCCTGCCAATCGGCGTAGAAGCCCAGATGACCGGTATGAACGCCTACGAAGGCGAGCTGGGAGATCCGGTCTATGAAGGTGTGAAAAGCATGAAGCATAGTGCCGTCTCCTCCGATGGAGACGACGATTTCCGGCGTTTCGGCGTCAAGCTGCATGCCCCGAGCCTCCGCCAGCTTGTGAAATTGCTGGCTGAGATCGATGGACAACTGATCGCCCCGGTCCAAGACATAATATCTCAAGGTGAATGGACTCCTTTGTTAGGGTTCTGTCATACACCGATCATAATCAATCTCGGGCCGGAACACAATGTCTAAGGGACTGAACGGCTTAAGGAATTCGCCGTCTTTCGGGACATGGAGCCGGAAACCGCAGGCGGGTTATCTTCCTTTGTACAAGCGGCCAATCCTGCTGGCCGCAGCCGCTGCAAGCGAGAGCAGCAGCATTGCTCCCAGCACCAGTCCGAGAAGCGCCAATCCGGAGGGAATAGATTGGACCGGGCGCCCCGCCGCAAGCGGAGCCAGGGCAGGAGCCGATCCCATCATCGGCCGCCAGAGCAGAAGCGCGAGAACTGCCGACAGCACGGCGTGTATCAGCCTGGCGGCCATGAACGGCAAGTACCGGAGGCCGGTGCCGTTCCAGATGCTGGCGACCTGGGCGTGGACCGACAGCCCTCCCCATGAGAGGATGAAGGCTGCCGCCGCAGCCTTGAAGGGGAGAGCCGCGGCCGCGCTTCCGGCTGCCTTGACGCCGACGGTGACCTCGAAGAAGCCGCTGGTCAGCGCTTCGGTCAGACCGGCCGGAAATCCCAAGGCAGCGAGCACATGTCCGGCTGCCGTCAGAAGAAGACCGAGAATTCCCGCCCGGTCCATCAGCTCCATTAGCATGGTGAAGAATACAACCAGGCCTCCTACGACCATAATAAGGCGCAGGGAGGATTCAATTGCGCCCTTCAGCAGCTCGCCAAGACTCCGTCCATCCTTCCGGCGGGCCTCTGCCATGGAGGCAAGAGCCGTCCGCAGACGCACCTTGCCTGGTACTGGTACCCGCATGTCCGCTGCAGGCGTTGGCGTATCCGGCACGGCCGGTTCCAGCCCGGCACCCCGCTCTCTAGTCTGCTCCGGGCGATCCGGGTCCAAGGGTCCAGGACGCGTCGGCACTTTCGGCCGCTTCTTCCCGGCACCAGCCAGCCGGCGCTCTTCCTTCCTGCCATAGAAGGACAGGAGGAGCCCCAGGATCAATCCGCTTCCATAGTGGGACAGTGCGAGATACGGTCCCAGAGCGGCGTTGTGGAAGAAGCCGACCGATACGGCGCCGAGCAGAAAGATGGGGTCCGACGAAGTCGTGAAAGCCACGAGCCGCTCTCCCTCGATCCGGGTAAGCTGTCCCTGTTCGCGAAGCTTGGCGGTGAGGCGCGCCCCGACCGGATAGCCGGATACATAGCCCATCGCCATAACGAAGCCTCCGCAGCCGGGAATGCGGAACAGCGGACGCATCAGCGGATCAAGCAAGGCGCCGAACAGATGGACAATGCCGAAGCCCAGCATGAGCTCGGACAGCACGAAGAATGGAAAGAGGGAAGGGAACAGCACGTCCCACCAGACGGCAAGTCCACGCAGGGCCGCATCCAGCGAAGCCTCCGGGTATAGCAGGATAAGAAGCATGCAGCCCGCCAGCCCGGCAATCAGCAAGGGGGTGCCGATTTTTTTGATCATGGGTACTTGGCCTCCGTTTGTTTAGTTATGTTGTATGCGGCAAATGGGACAATCAGCACAAAAAACTTAAAGAAAGCGTTTGCAAAATATAGTGCAATTTGCTTTGGTTTGTGATAATATGAAAATTAACAAATGAATCAAACCAAATGTATATTGGGGAGTGATGATGATGAGCGTAGTTGCCGGCGTTCTTGTGTGCGCTTTTGTTTATGTCATCCGAGCCTCCCTCGTCTCTCCTGGTGATGAGGATTGGCGGACCTATTAATATGCTGCAGACGCTAAACATTCGTTTAGCGTCTTTTTTGCGTCTTGAAGCCTTTTTCAGTGGCATAAATAGAAAAAAACCGTCCTCCCTGAATATCGACAGCGTTTGCTGATACATTATAACTTTAGACCTACTCACAAAATTATAGGTACATATTCCGTTATTTTTCTGTTTTTCTGATGTCTTTTGGTCCTTAATTTGGTATAATCAATAGGTCGATACTATTATATTCGGCGAAAGGTTGGCATTTCCCATGAATCCGAAGCAGACTTTATATGAGAATTTAGGCGGAGCCGAAGGCCTGCGCAGGCTAGTGGAGGCATTCTACGCCAAGATTCAGGGTCATCCTCGTCTTGGTCCGTTGTTCCCAGACGATATATTACTGGTTAGGGACAAGCAATTTCTTTTCCTGACACAATTCTTCGGAGGTCCTTCCCTCTACTCCGATCAGCATGGTCACCCGATGATGAGAGCCCGCCATATGCATGTGCCGATTACGCTGGAGTTGGCAGAGGATTGGCTCGAATGCATGGATGAAGCTCTAAAGGAGATTGGGACGGAGGAAGAGCTCCGGACGTTCGTGATTGGGCGGTTAGCGGGCCCGGCCCGCCATTTTGTCAACACACCCCCGGAAAGGCAGTGAAGTGTGATGGACGCCACGACAATGAATCAGACGGTCGCTCTGGAGCCCTTGTATTCGATTAAAGTGAAGTGCTGCAACTGCGAGGAGGAATTCATGACCTCCCGGGTACGTCCGAGCCTTAAGAGAGCGATCCGGCGTGACGCGGATTTCTGCTCCTATTACCAGAATGAGAATCCCGATTATTATGTAGTCCGTATCTGCCCGCACTGCGGCTTCGCTTCCACGGAGAATTCGGCGGAGAGACTCACCGACTGGCAGCGCAAGGCATTCATGACCCAGATCGGCAGCCGCTGGGAGACCCGGAGTTTCGAAGGCAAGAGAAGCTGGAGCGAGGCGCTGGAGACGTACAAGCTTGCTCTGCTCTGCGCCCAGGCTACGCAGGACAAGGAACGGCTGATCGCAAGCCTGCTGCATCATATCGCCTGGATGTACCGGTATAATGGCGATGAGGCGCAGGAGCTCCGCTTCCTGAAGCATAGTCTTGACAGTTACATCAACGTCTTCCAGCAGGAAGGCATATCGGGAAGCGACGCCCGGCTTATGTTCCTGATCGGTGAGCTTAACCGCCGCACTGGCCAGTTTAACGAAGCCGTCAAGTGGTTCTCGCGGATCGTCAACGACCGCAAGATTATGGATGCCGGAATGATCCGGGCGGCACGCGAGCAGTGGGGAGTCATTCGGGAGCAGATGCAGGGCCAGGAGCCCGGTCCTGTGGCCTGAGATATCTGTGGCCTGACCAATCTGTGGAATGATCAATAGAGTGTTCAAGAATAAGGATGCCCTTATTTCATATATGACCACAAAAAAAGAAACAGGCGCCGTTCCTTGAGGACGGTGTCTGTTTCTGTTGGCGGGTACAAGCGGAATTAGCGTTAGCGTACGGAATTAGCGCACCGACCGGTCAAACAGCAGATAATCGTCGTCGCTGTCGATTACGACGGGTCTTTCGCTGCAGCATGGAAAGACCAGCAGCTTCTTCTTGCCTTCCCTGACGCTCTTCAGCTCTTTCGGTTTCATGGGAAGCAGCACGTTCTCGGCGCCGCAGAACGGGCAGGTCTGCACATACATATCTCCAAGAATAATGTCGTAAGGCCAGGCGCGGTCGAAAGGAATCATGCTTCGTTCTTGCCTTCCCCTTCAGGCGAACCGCCCTCGCTGGCGTTCTTCTTGGAGAGCTCGGCTATCTTCTGCATCAGGATGTGCTGCGGCATATGCATTAAATGCTCCAGAGGGACACCCAGCTGCTTCGAGAGCGCCAATGCCGTTTCCGGCGAAATTTGAAGTGGCCGCATTTGTAATTGTCCTCCCAATCGTTTTAAATGATAAGCGTGTAATCCACTTTACCATGTAGCGCGAAGCATTACAAAGCAAACATGGAATGCTATGATAAAAGCATACAACAACTATAAAGGATGGGTGTTGACCGATGAAACAACCGCTTTCCCTAACCTGGGAACTGGATTCCCTCTTTGCCGGAGGCTCCGCCTCTTCCGAATTTGAAGCTTTTCTCGCTGAACTGGATGGAGATATCGGCAAGCTGGCCGAGCAGGTCAAGACGGCCCGCGCTCCACAGAGTGTAGAGGACAGCCAGGCTTTTGACGGGATCATAGAGCTGCTTCAGAGCTGTACCGGCCGCCTGATCCAGGCCTCGGAATTCGCAGGCTGTCTGGGCGCACAGAATCAGCAGGACAAGGGCGCCGTCCGTCTCTCCGGATCTGTAGCCGGCCTGAGCGCCCGGTTCCAAGGGGTATCTTCCGCATTCGAAAATGTGCTGCGCCAGACGGAGGATGAGGTATGGGCGCAGTGGATGGCCCGTCCGGAGATTGCCCCGCTGTCCTTTGTTCTGGGCGAGAGCCGGGACCAGGCGCGCGAGAAGCTGAGTCCGGAGCTGGAGAGCCTGGCGCTGGACCTTGCCGTTGACGGCTATCATGGCTGGAGTGAGCATTATGAGACGATTGTAAGCTCAATTGCCATTCCATATAAGGATGAAGACGGCACGGAGAAGAAGCTGTCGGCCGGCCAGGCTTTTAACAAGCTGCATGATAATGACAACAAGGCGCGGAAGGACATGTTCGCCAAATGGGAAAAGGCATGGGAAAATGTGGCCGACTATTGCGCCGACACGCTTAACCATCTTGCCGGCTTCCGTCTGAAGCTGTATGGCGCCCGGGGATGGGACAGCGTGCTTAAAGAGCCGCTGATGATCAACCGGATGACGGCGGAATCCCTCGAAATGATGTGGAAGACAATCGCCAAGAACAAGCCTGCGCTTCAGGCTTATCTGCAGCGCAAAGCAAAGCTGCTTGGACTGGAAAGCCTCAGCTGGGAAGATGTTGAAGCGCCGATTGCTCGATCATCGGGCAAGATCCCTTATGACAGCGCAGCGAAGGAAATTGTCGCCCAATTCGGCAAATTCAGTCCCAAGATGGCGGCCTTCGCCGAGCGCGCCTTCGACAGTAATTGGATTGAAGCGGAAGACCGTCCGGCCAAGCGTCCGGGAGGGTTCTGCGTGTCGTTCCCGATGAGCAAGGAATCGCGGATCTTCATGACTTACAGCGGCACGCCGTCCAATGTGGCGACACTGGCGCATGAGCTGGGTCATGCGTATCATTCCTATCTGCTCGACGACCAGCCGCTGCTGAACCAGAACTACGCGATGAATGTGGCAGAGACGGCTTCTACCTTCGCGGAGGTTATTGTAGCCGATGCCCAGGTCAAAGCTGCTGGCAGCGACGAGGAGAAGCTGGCGCTGCTGGAGGAGAAGCTTCAGAACAGCGTGGCCTTCTTCATGAATATTCATGCCCGTTTCCTCTTTGAGACAGCCTTCTACGAGAAGCGCAAAGCCGGACTTGTCAGCGCAGAGGAACTGTGCGCTCTGATGGTCGACGCACAGAAAGAAGCGTTCGGCGGCATTCTGTCCGGTTACCATCCGCATTTCTGGGCGGCGAAGCTGCATTTTTATATTACGGATGTGCCGTTCTATAACTTCCCGTACACGGTCGGCTATATGTTCAGCACCGGATTGTATCGTCTGGCTCTTCAGGAGGGACCTTCCTTTGCGGACAAATACGACGCGCTGCTGCGTGACACCGGGGTTATGACGCTGGAGGAATTGGTCCGCAAACACCTCGGAGTGGATCTGTCCCAACCGGATTTCTGGCAGGGGGCTGCCGATCTGATTCTCGAGGATATCGACACCTTCCTCAAGATGACTGAACATTTGGCCTAGGAGTCTTTCGCAATCAATGCGCAAATATGAATCCTGCTGACGACCTAGTCTGCAAACGTACGAAAGAAAGCTAAATCCATAGGTGTAAATACGAATAGACCCTCTCCGATCTTTGGTCGGCACGGGTCTTTTTTTATGGATATATGTCGAAAACACCCGTTCAGCGATGAGAAACTTGTTAGAAAACAAAGAAAAATGCGCATTTATAGGAATAATAACCCAATTATGTTGGAAATTGTTGTAGTGCACAAAGCAATCCCCTATAATGAGTCTTAAGCCTTATGAAGTGAGGCTGTATAACTAGTTTGAGGAGGATAATTCATGTTGAAGACGGAGCAATTGTCTCTTGCGAGGCAGTTGGATTTGGTGTTTAGGGAGCTTCGGGAGGAGCTTTCGGGGGTGACCTCGGGTATTGTGTTTGTGCAAATACGAAATGACTTGGTTGGCAAATTCGGCATCCGGCATAATCCGCTGACTGGACGCAGCGGAACATTTCTGGAGAAAGAGGAGGGGCTGACGCCCGAGCAGCATGCCTCCTTTCGGCTTATGGCTTTGGAGAGCCTGAAATTCAAGCGGCGTTGGACGCATGGCGAGATCAGCTTTGAATTCGCTGTCAAGCAGGGAATTGTAATGGTCGATGCAGTGCTGGAATCCAATTATAATATGGCCAATCTGATGATCCGATATCCGAGAAGCGCAGGTGCCGATGCCGATCATAATTGCGGCTAAAGGACTCATTTTAAAAGAACTCATGTTAGAAGAACATACCTGGAACCTGCTTTGAATCGGCTGAACCTGTACCGTTTCTTCGTATTCAACGATGATTAAGCTTCAAAAAGCCCCCGCGCTTCCTTAGGAAGCGGGAGGGCTCAGGTTAAGCGATAAACGATGGATTACAGTGTCGAACGACCGGAGAGCTGCTGCTCAGCCAGTTGTACAAGACGCTTGGTGATATAACCTCCCAGAGAACCGGTTTCGCGGGAAGTATAGTTACCATAGTAACCGTCCTGAGGGATGGTTACACCAAGCTCCTGAGCGGCTTCATATTTCAGCTGCTGCAGAGCTGCAGTGGCTTGAGGAACGACCAGGTTGTTGGAACGGCTGCTGCGACCTTGGCTTTGACCTGCTTGACCCATGTTTGTCACCTCCTTCGTCCTTGGTAGAGATAGTATGACCCGAAGAGGAGATATCATGCACAGATTCACAGAGGATGTGGATGGGAATTCATGTCAGGATATTGGATTGCGACAGCGGTTACAACCCTGTTAACGCAAACAAGCGGCCGGAATTCCGGACCGCTCGTCAAGTTGAATTATTGTTCTATCAGGCTTCTTGGGTATCGGGAGCTTTGGAATCGGGATAGATCATCTCGATCCAGGTCGCAAGCACCAGCGTCTCGCCTGGATTCAGGGTGATGAGACCTGTAAATTCCGGTCCTCCCGGTACGTTTGGGGCGTCCGGAAGCCAGGTGTAAGGCTCCACGCACAGGAACTGATCGGCAGTGCCTTTCGTGTAGAGCACCCAATGACGGAAGTAATCTTCGTCCGCTCCGTATTTTAATCCATATCCGTCATCTCTCAGCACTAACGCCTCTACCGGCCGCTTCCCTCCGATACGGAGAGGGGTGTCGAAGTTGGTTCCTTCCAGATTCATGCCCTCGTTCAGAGCTTCTAGCGGGCCCAGAGGCAGAACCTTGCCGCTTGGGAGCAGCTGGTCGTTCTGCTCATATACCCCTTCTACCGGAACTTTGATGCTCCAACGCTGCGGCTCTCCGTCAATCATGAACCAGGTATGATAACCGATTCCAAAGGGGATGCTCCGTTCATGGCCGAGATGGGTCACCTTTAGCGTCTGGCGAAGCGAGGAATCCTGCAGTTGAAACGTCATCTCGAACTTGAGTTCTACCGGAAGCTGCTCCATCCAATGAGGATCATTCTGGCTGCAGAACTCGGTCGTTACGGCGCACCCGTCTTCATCCTCCTGAATATCGCTGACAATCCACGACTGAGTACGGTGAAGACCGTGAATGTGATTGTCATTGGCAGTATTCTGGTCGAACTGGTAATTCGCTCCCTGGAACTCAAAACGTCCTTTGGCGATACGTCCCGGCGGAATGAGGAGCGGAATGCCGAAATGATAAGGCTTCTGCATGTAGAATTCCAGATCTCCCTCTTCCGGACTGCGCAGAATATCCCGTTCTTCCCTCAGATCCCGCAGGGAGATAATGTTGTTCCCCAGCTTGGGCAGCAGCGTGACTTCCAAATCGCGGCTGTGCAAAATATAGGTGTCATAACCGCACCATTGCCCTTTGGTCACCTGTTTCATGATCCATGCTCCTTTGTCGTACACTTAATTGCAACCGTAAACACATATCCTTATCATAACAGATTTACGAAAGAAGAGGTTAACGATTTGACAAACTTACCTTCCGGCTCTATGATGAACTCAGTTCAAGATGTTGTCAATGCGATGACGGGGACAAGTAAGCGGAAGATGCGGGGCTGCAGAAAGCCGGTGGATGATGCGAACCGGACGATGGCTTCCGACCGAATGGACCCCTGAGCGCCGAGCTCGAACGGGAGAATTCTCCCCAGTAGACCGGCCGGGCCTTTCCCGTTACAGAAAGTCTTTAAGGATGGCTGCAGCTGTATGAAAATCCGGTTCCGGAAGGAAGCGGGAAGACTGCGCCTTCGAATAAGGGTGGCACCACGGTCTCACGTCCCTTGCGGAGTGGGCCTTTTTTGCGTTCCCGGGTAATCTGTGTGACATTTAGAAAACGGAGGGTCTTGTTATGAAAAAGGTAATGTCCGGCATTCAGCCCAGCGGTAAGCTGACACTCGGCAACTATATCGGCGCGATCAAAAATTACGTCAAGCTTCAAAATGAGCTTCAGCATGACCATGAATTCTTCTTCATGGTTGTCGATCTGCACGCTGTCACCGTTCCTCAGGAACCGGCCAGTCTGCGCGAGCAGTCCGAGGCGGTCGCCGCGCTGTTCATCGCGGCAGGCATCGATCCCGCCCTCTCCAATGTGTACCTGCAGTCGCATGTGCCCCAGCATGCCGAGCTGGGCTGGTTGATGACTACGCTCACCTCCATGGGCGAGCTTGAGCGGATGACGCAGTTCAAGGACAAATCGAGCGGGAAGGATACTGTCGGCGCAGGCCTGTTCGTCTATCCAGCCTTGATGGCGGCCGATATTCTCGTATACAACTCGGATCTCGTGCCTGTCGGGGAGGACCAGAAGCAGCATCTGGAATTGACCCGTGATCTGGCGGGCCGCTTCAACAGCCGCTTCGGCGAATTCTTCACGATCCCCGAGCCATACATCCCCAAAGTGGGGGCGCGGATTATGTCGCTTGACGACGCCAGCAAGAAGATGAGCAAGAGCAACCCGAATGCCGGCAGCTATATCGCTCTCCTGGACCCGCCGGATGTCATCCGCAAGAAGATAAGCCGGGCGACGACCGACTCGGGCCGTGAGGTCGTATACGATCCTGCGAACAAGCCGGAAGTCAGCAATTTGATGACCATTTACTCCGAATTATCCGGTCTGTCGCTGGAGGAAATCGCGAACCGCTACGAGGGTCAAATGTACGGGGGCTTCAAGAAGGATCTGGCTGAGGTGGTGGTTGGCGTTCTGGAGCCGCTGCAGAAGCGTTATCAGGAGATCCGCAGCTCCGGCGCGATTACCGACATCCTCGCTTCGGGCGCGGAGCGCGCCCGGGAGGTTGCGGCTGTTACCCTGGCCGGCGTCAAAGAGCGGATGGGATTTCTCCCTACCCGCTAAGTGCCGACCGCCGGCATACGGCGGGTGACTTGCCGGAAACCCGGATGATGCAGGGCGAGGGTAGTCTGGCATTGGCCTGTCAGGGGCCAATCCGACATTAGCCTCAGAGGCCGGTCCGGCTTCTTACTGGCGATGGATATCAGCATTTGCCCTGCGAGGCTGTCCTGAATTTGCCTAGTGAGGACAGCCGGCATTTACCACCCGCTCACTACGGGCAGGCGGTTTCCCGGGTCATTCCAATGGAGGCTGCTTCTGCCGGGTGCGCGCCTTGACGATGAAGCCAAGGCCGATATTAAGAATGCAGAGCAGCCCAAGGAGCAGGGCGATCCAGACCTGGTAGGTGAGGGCGATGGATGCCGCCGCCAGCAATAATATAGAAGAAAGAGCAAACCATAATGCAAGTCCCTTGCTCATACATCCGCTCCTTGTCCCGGACGAAGGCCGATACGCCAACGCATACGGCCCTCGTCCGAATAAATGAAGCCACGCAGCTTGACGGCTGCGTGGCTTTTTTTGTGAAATCACAGCTTATTTATACTTTAATGGATCCCGGCTCGATTGCAAAGCGTTCGTCCAGCTTCTCGCTGCTAAGCCAGCCGACGTAGGTCTGCAGGGCGCGGTATTTGTGGTCCATCACAATGACGGCGACGAACGGGAACTGCTTCCGGTGCAAATAACGGACGTCTCCCCAGCGTACAATATATCCTGAAGGCAGCTCCTCGACTTCGGCGACGGCGTATGACGTGAAATACAAAAACGCCTGTATATCCGGATGGTTCTTGGAGTGCTCCACAGCGGGATGTGTCGAGCTGGCCGCATTTTTAAACCATTCGAGGCGCCCGCCCGTCAACTGGCCGATGCAATAAGTGCCGTCGAGCTTCTTCTTGACGACGTTCCAGCGGCGGGGTGTTATGGTTGGTATCGCCATATATTGTTCGCCGGGATCATGCCGGATGTCCTTGGCTTTGAGGCTTCGGGTAACGCGGGCATGGGCGACGGTGCGCCAGATGTAATACAGGGCGATCATGCTGTACAGGGAAACGAAGAGAGGCGCGGGAGGGAAGATCCCCGTAATCCAGAGCGCGATGGCGGCGAGGTGAGTTCCGAAAATGAAGGGATCGAAGATGTGGATAATATTCCAGGCGATCCAGCGCTCGGTCAGCGGCCGCGCCGCTTGGGTTCCATAAGTATTGAACAGATCGCTAAAGACATGAACGAACACTGCAATGAAGCTCCACAGCGCCAAATGGCCGACCGACCCCGAATCATGCAGGCCAAACAGGGGGCTAAGTACAAGGGTAATCAGAGCGGGCCACAGCAGCAGAAAAGGAAGGGAGTGGGTAACTCCGCGATGATTTCGGATATAGAGCGCGTTCCCCTTGAGCCGAAGGGCGGTATCGGCGTCGGGCGCCTGTGAGCCGATGACGGTGGCCAGCATGACGGCGCCTGCCAGCATCGGCTGTGAGGCGACGACGGGATCGACGAACGAGAGGCCGGCAAGTCCAAACCCCATTACAAAGTGTGTTGCGGTATCCATAGCGCTGATCTCCTTTGCACAGAAGTACTCTATTAATAACTACCCATTTCCTTAGCATAATATTTACACCTTAAAGAAACATTTAATGTCACGCAATTGTCAAATTGATGAACAAGTTGGTCGTTCACTGTCCAAATATTTTTTCGTTTGATATGATAAAGTTAACAGCGGGTTAATAAATTTGCACTATCTAAGTCGAAGAACCAGCTCGCAACTGCGTTCCGTCTTAAAGAATGGGCATGAAGGAGGAACCTGAAATTATATGGATAATCAATGGAGATACCAAGCCACTTCCGATACCGCGACAGTATCCGCCAAGCTCCCGCCTGAATCAGGGCGTGCCACCTGGCGTGATTTCGTTACTGTAACGAAGCCGGGAATCATTCGTTCCAATTTGATTGCGGCGTTTGCTGGCTACTGGGTGGCATCGGGCTGGAGCGTCCAGTACGGCAGGCTCGTATTGATGCTGCTTGGCACCATGCTGGTCATGGCGTCGGCCTGCGTGTTCAATAACTATTTCGACCGCGATCTCGATATGAAAATGGAACGGACGAAGAAACGCGGTCTGCCGACGGGCCGGCTAAAACCGAATACAGTGCTTGCGTACGGTGTCGCCCTCGGCATTAGCGGGCTGGCTATTCTGTTCCTGTTCTCGGGAGTGCTGGCAGGAGTGTTCGGCATCGTGGGCATGTTCGTCTATGTGGTCGTCTACACGCTTTGGCTGAAGCGCACATCCACCTGGAGCACCTCGGTCGGCGCGATTTCCGGAGCGATGCCGCCGGTTATCGGCTATGTCGCTGTTACGGGCACTGTTGATCTCGGCGCCTGGCTGCTGTTCGCCATGCTGTTTCTGTGGCAGCCGCCTCATTTCTGGGCGCTCGGCATCCGCCGCAAGGAAGAGTACCGGAACGCGGGCTTTCCGCTTCTTCCGGTTGTGAAGGGGACGCGCCGCACCAAGCTGCAGATGATTCCCTACGTCGCACTGCTGGTTCCCGTGTCGATTCTGTTCTACACGTACCACTATGCCGGCATTTATTTTCTGATCGTATCGGCGGGTCTGTCCGCCGCCTGGCTGTTCCTGACGCTGAAAGGGCTGTGGGCCAAAGACGATGACGCCTGGGCGAAGCAGAATTTCTTCTTCTCAATCAATTATTTGACGCTCAGCCTGATCGCTCTTGTGCTTAACACGATTCACGTATAAAAAGGAATATAACGGCTTGCGCCGTGACACAGATTAGCCCGCGAATAGCGGGCTTTTCGGCGTTTAAGCACTCTCTGCTCTCTGTATCGGTTAAAAAGGGAGCGGCTCCGGATAAATGATATATTCCTCAAGCCCCGCTTTTTCAAGCTGGCTGATATTATATTCGTCCGGTGTGCCTTCCACCCCGGCATATCCCCGGCGGGTATAAATATGCTCTGCATCAGGGAAGGCGTCGCGAAGCACGCCGCGAATTTTTTTGCCTGAGCTGTCGTTGTCCATATAGAGATAGATCTCCCGGCCGCCGACCTGCTTGCGCAGCGTCTCCAGCTTCTCCGTATTCAGGGTCCCAAAGGTACAGAAGATATCGACTTCGGGCCTCAACAGGCGTCTCAGGCGGCTGCGGTCGTTCTTGCCTTCGACAATAATGGCGATTGACATGGAAGCCTCACCTCCGTTTTCTTGTTTTAATATTACCTGACGCCTGTCTTTTTTAACAGAATTGCGAAGGTTTATGTAATCATTCCCCGGGAAATGCCGGATATCTTTCTGCCAAACAGACTAGCAAAAATGAGACGAATGCCAGGAAGGCGCGTCAGGCGCTTGGCGTAAAAAAACATCCGGTCGCCTGCACGAGCCGGATGCTTCGGTTTGGGTTAGGCTGTGGAATTACACCCAGAACGTTCTGAGAATGATGACCAGCAGGATATACAGAACGAGGATGGTGGCGGTAGAAGTGCCCAGTCCGCATACCGGAGCGGCAGCTACCGGAGCTACCTGAGGACAGCAGGGATTCGTCATTACAGTTCAACTCCCTTTCTAGGTGGATTGAAGGATTACAGTGTAGTATATGTCAATCCACCTAGCGGGTTTGTGCCCTTGCCTAAACTTGCGGGCGGGGACGGGCATGGTTTTTCGCCGACGCCCGGAGGCTTGCGGCTACGCTGTCCGGCCGTTCAGATCGGGACTGGCCGAGGAGAGCCGTCCGGCATTCGGACGGGGCAGCAGCAGCAGAGCCGTCATCAGCAGCAGGAAGCCGATGAAGTACGGCGACACCGCGTAGCGGAGCTGCCCGGCGGCGACGGGACCGGCAAAGGCGCCGAGCGAGGTGGCGATGGACTGCAGCGAGAAGGTGCGGCCGAGCCGCCCGGGCCCGCTGATGCCGATGAACAGCGAGGCCATCGCCGGGAAGAGCACGCCTTTGGCCGTGCCCAGCAGGAAGAGCACCGCCGCCGGCGGAACGGCGGGCATAGCGGCGAGCGCGAAGAAGCAGAGCGCCATGCCGAGCAGCGCTGCGCCGATTCGCGGAATCGGCGGCAGAAGGTTCAGAAACAGCATGCTCAAGGTAACGAGCGCTCCCAGGCTAAGCAGCGACAGCAGGATGCCGGTCGACAGGATGCCGCCGTTCCCCTTGGTTGCCTGGGAGAGCGGCAGCTCGAAGAAGAGCACGCCCTGGGCACAGGCGACGAAGAAGGGGAGCAGAAAGTACCGCAATGAGAACGGCTGCCGGACGCCAGGTGCTTCGGCATCGTCGGCAATTGCCGGATAGGCGCTCGCGGCGCCGCCAAGCCCTGTCTTCGCATGCGGGACATCTTCGTCAGCAGAGCCATGCTGGCCCGCAAGCGCGCTTGCCTCCCCTGTGCTCAAAGCGCCGGCAGGCTTCGGCTTCGGGACCCGAGGCAGGCTGAAATAGGCCATCACTCCAGTGGCGACTAACAGCCAGCCGAGTGACAGAAAAGTGCCGGAGAAGCCTGCCTTCGCCACGATGAACGCGCCCGCAGCCGGCGACAGGACGGAGGCCAGGGTGTGCACGATGCCTTGGCCGGACATGTATTTGCCCTGCTTCACCGGGTCGCGCGACAGGGAGGCGAGCAGGGACAGGCAGGCCGGGGACAGAAACGCGATCGCGAATCCGCTGGCCGCTCTGAAGAGCAGCAGATGCCAGGGCACCTGCGCATAGGCCTGCAGAAGAAGGACGGCTCCAGCCGCCACAAGGCTGCCGACGATGAACCGGCGGCTTCCCTTGCGGTCGATCAGGACGCCGGCCAGCAGGTTGCCGGGAAGGTGGGTCAGGGAATACATGCCCATCATCCAGCCGATGAAGGCCGGACCCGCGCCGAGCGACACCGCAAAGGGCGTCAGAATGGGATATTGCGCGTGCAGATCAAAATAGGCGAGAAACAGGAACAAATACAGCCAAAGCGCGGTCTTCACTGGCCGTTCACCTCCGTAAAGCCCTCCCTTCCGGAGGGCGGGACATCGACGGCGGGCCGCCGGATTTTGACATTACGGTCGCTTCTCCGGCGGACAACCGATACTTGTACTTTACGTGAAGGGAGCGGGGCGTAGAACTGCCGTTAAACCTTACAATGTTGTCATCCGCAGGATTCATGAATTATGTGTGTTCATCATGTATAATAATGATAACCTCGGGATTCCCGTTTTTTTTGCGGAAGTCTCCGGGCAAACAGGTACGGGAGCGTGTTGCTGGATTGATGGATACGGAAGTGTGGTCACAGTTTTTTAGAGAAAATTGGCTTGTCATTGTCATCGCGCTTGTTCTGCTGTTCGCTGTCATCAATTTGGTCAAAACGGTGCTGAAATGGGCGATTGCCATTATCATTATCGCCGGGTTGTTCGTCTACAGCGGAGTTACGATAGATCAACTCGGCAATGCTGTTGATAAAGTGAAGAATGAAGCCGTCGGAACGCTGCAGACCGAAGCCAAGGATGTCATGCTCAAGGAAGCGCAGGAGGCTGTGTATACCTCCGACGGCAATGGGGGCTATACCATCAAGACGCCGAACCTGGAAGTGAAGGGGAAGGCCGGCGAGGACAAGGCCAGCGTTACGTTCCGGGGCGTCAGCCTGGGACAGTGGAGCGTGAGCGGCACGCTCAAGAGCTTCATTGAAGAAGCTCGCAAAGCCGGACGATAGGCGATAGATCGCGCAGGAGGGAATTATGTGGAATGAATGGCTCCAGAGCCTGCGGGATGCCAATATCATCACGTTGGCATTGCTGCTCGTTCTGCTGATTTCAATGTTGCAAGGTTGGGCAAGAGGCTTCTCCCTGTCCGCCGGACGGCTGTTCGGACTGCTCGGCTCAAGCTTGCTTACGCTGGTGTCGCTTATTCTCGCCGCCGCTGGGGCGGCTTACGCGTCGCCGCGTGTTCAGGCATGGGCCGAGGGCGTATCCGCTCCGGCGGGGGAGCTGAAGCAGTGGCAGCAGATGTACTATACGGCCGTCTCCGCGCTGGCGGGACTGCCCTTGCTGCGCTTTCTGCTTCTGCTGCTGGTCGGGTACAGCGTGATTCGTCTTCTGGCGGGTCTGCTTATTCTGTTCCTGCCGCTGCCTTCTATCTTTGGACGGAGGTCTGACAGACGGAAGGTATCGGCAGGGAGCAGGCTGGGGGGAGCGGGCGTCGGACTGTTCATCGGAGCGGTCCGCTGCCTGCTGCTGATTATTGCACTGTATGTGGGGACGGGATTGAGTCCCGGAAGCGGGTTTTCACGCTATATCGAGGCTTCGCCTGTATATCGGCAGGGCGTGGAGAAGCTGATCGAGCCGGTAGCCGGTTCGGCGGTTCAGGACAAGCTGCCGGTGCTCACCGAGGCTGTCACCGCCGAGATGAACGATATTCTCCGGCGCAAGTACGAGATCATCGACCGCGATATATCGGGTGATATCAGCGAGGCCGCGGCGAATGTCGCCGGCAGCGGCAAGAACGCCAAGGAGAAGGCGCGGTTGTTATACGATTGGGTCGGAACCCGGATTTCGTACGATTACGCCAAAGCGGAGAATTATGAACGGAACCGGATATGGAAGGAGCAGACGCCGCAGGAGACATTTGATACCCGCCTCGGCGTCTGTATCGATTATGCGCGGCTGTACGCTGTCATGGCCCGGTCGCAAGGGCTTCAGGTGAGAGTCGTGACCGGCAGAGGATACGATGGGCAGGGAGGCTACGGGCCTCATGCCTGGAACGAGGTCTATTTGCCTGAGAGCGGGACCTGGATTCCACTGGACTCCACCTGGGCGAAGAGCGGAGACTGGTTCAATCCGCCTGATTTTGCCTCGACTCATGTCAAGGAAAGCGTACTCTAGCATTTTGGCCGATTGAAACCTAAGGATTAATCATTTGAGAGCGAACCATGTACTTCAAAGTACTGTGCGCGTTCAAGGTTGAGAATATGTGAGGAGCATCCCTTGTGTCGGGAGAACGCCTCCTGATCTCTGCGGATTTCATGCTGCATGTGTTCGAGGCATTAGTGGGGCTTACTTGCCATGTGGTACAATGTATAAGTCTTTTTTGGGTCCGGCATTTTGCTTGAGTTCGAATATTAACAATTGATGGTGCAATATATAGACAGATGCCTGGGTCAACAGAACAATGCCGGACTTATTCGTACATTTGAATTAAAGGAGAGAGAGAAGTGAGCATGTTTCGCAAGAAGGGCGCGGATTCAGAGGAGAGCGGCGGCAAAAATACATTGACCCTGCGGATTAACGTGTTCTTCTTCAGCACCTTTATCATTTTCTGCGTCATCATTATCCGTCTGGCTGTGCTGCAGTTCGTAGAGGGGCCAACGCTGACTGAGGTGGAGACGAGCCGGGACACCAAAGAGGTGCCGCTTGCCGCGATGCGCGGCTCCATCCTTGCGGCTGGAGGCGAGAAGATTGCGTACTCCACGCCTGTCCAGTCGCTGTACATTACGCTGACGAAGGAATACACGGCGAAGGTCACGGACAAGACGACGGGCAAGACGGATTTCACGCCGGAAGCGAAGGCGAGGGTAGATCAACTGGCTGCCAGTCTGGTCGAAAAATTCAATGAATTAGGAGACCCCGGCGAAGAGAAGCTGACAGTTGAGCAGGTTAAGGATGCCTTTGATCTGGGCTTCCGGAAGTACAATGGATATACGCCAAGACGTATCAAGGTGGGCCTGTCGACAAAGGAAGTCGCCTACTTCATGGAGCACCGGAGCGAGTATCCGGGTCTGGAAGTGGTGGAAGAGAATGAGCGGCATTATGACAAGGATACGGTAGCTGCCCAGACGGTCGGCTATATGAAGCTCTTCAAGAACTCCAACAGCTTGGACATCTACAAGAATATTTTGAACGCGATGAAGCAGACGAATCCGGAGCCTGGCCTCATGTACAAGGATGACGAATACGTCGGCTTTGATGGTCTGGAGCGCCAGTACCAGCGCGAGCTGCGCGGCCAGAACGGCTATCAGGTCGTCTCGGTCGATCCGCAGAACATGGCGGAGAAGGTGGAGAAGGTGGTCGCGCCGGTTAAGGGCGACGATATCTGGATGACGGTCAACAAGAACATTCAGCTCAAGACGGAGCAGGCGATCACGGATCAGCTGAAATGGCTGCACACCCATCCCGTTCAAGGCAAGACGCATCCTTACGCCCAGACCGGCTATGCGGTGGCAATGGAAGTGGATACGGGGAATATCGTGGCGATGGCCAGTATGCCGGACTATGATACGAACAAATGGATTGACGGCAGCATTATGGATATTTGGGACAAAATTTCGACCAACTATCAAAATGGTACGATTACGCCGTATTCATCAGGCCGTTCCGGACATGATTTCAGTTCGACCGTGCTGATGGGGTCCACAATCAAACCGCTCAGTGTGCTGCTCGGGCTGAATGAAGGGCTGTTCACTACAAATGACTGGTATCAGGACAAAGGGATTACCTACTTCGGCAAAGCCGGACACGAGACCTCGGTCCGAAATGCATCAGGCCATGTATACGGGGGCATGGACCCGGCGCTGGCGATCCAGCATTCCTCCAACGTCTTCATGGTCGATATGGTCGGCAAAAGACTGTACAACAAATACCAGTCCAAAGGCATCGACGTCTGGGACAAGTATATGAAGGAATTCGGGCTCGGTGTCTCGACCGGAGTGGATCTGCCCAACGAGTTCAAAGGGCAGATCAACTACACGAACATCAAGGCGACAGGCAGTGCGCAGGCCTCGCTGGTCTATGCCTCTTTCGGCCAGCAGGGGGCGTATACGACCCTTCAACTGGCGCAGTATGTGACCATGCTGGCTAATAAAGGCGAACGCATTAAGCCGAATCTGGTCAGCAAAATCACGGACTCGGAAGGAAATGTCGTGAAGACGTTCGGCCGTGAGGTGCTGAACACCGTCAAGATGGATGATTCATACTGGAATGAAGTCAAGAAGGGTATGAACAGTGACGTTGACGCCTTCTCTGATTTCCCGTATGATTTTGCGCGGAAGACAGGTACTTCGCAGCAGACGTATTACAATAAGGATACGAAGAGTGCCACCAATCTGGATAACGGTGTGTTCATTGCTTATGCGCCGCGCAACAACCCGAAGCTGGCGGTGGCTGTTATTATCCCTGAAGGCGGATTTGGTTCGAACAGTGCCGCACCGGTGGCGCGCAAGATTTTTGACGCTTATGATTGGGAGTATGGACTGGACGGTGTGCCGAAGAAGAGTCTGCAGCAGAATCCGAACGCATCGGCCACACCCGCGCAGTAAAGGGTACGATTAGGAAGCAGGGCGGTTTGGGTTAACTTCGAAGGGGGGAGCCAAGTGAGCCTGTTGGGCAAGCAAGGCGCGAATTCGGAGGAGAACGTCGGTAAGAACACCATGCCCCTTCGCATCAATATGTTCTTCTTCAGCACTTTTGTCATTTTCTGCATCATTATTATCCGTCTGGCCGTATTGCAATTTGTGGAGGGGCCGACGCTGACCGAGGTGGAGACGAGCCGGGACAGCAAGCAGGTGCCGCTTGCCGCGACACGCGGCTCCATCCTGGCGGCCGGAGGCGAGAAGATCGCATACTCCACGCCTGTCCAGTCGCTGTACATTACGTTGACGAAGGAATACACGGCAACTGTAACGGACAAGACGACTGGCAAGACCGACTTCACGCCGGAGGCTAAGGCGAAGGTCGATTCGCTGGCAGCTAAACTGGTCAAAAAGTTCAATGAATTAGGGAATCCCGGCGAAGAGAAGCTGACTGTTCAGCAGGTTAAAGATTCTTTCGATCTGAACTTCAAGAAGTATAGCGGCTACACGCCGCGGCGGATCAAGGCGGGGCTGTCAACGAAGGAAGTTGCCTTTTTCATGGAGCATCGAAGCGAGTATCCGGGTCTTGAAGTGGTGGAAGAGAACGAGCGCCACTATGATAAGGGTACCGTAGCCGTCCAGACCGTCGGCTATATGAAGCTCTTCAAGAATTCGGGCAGTTTGGACATTTACAAGAACATTTCGTACGCGATGACGAAGAAAAATCCGGAGCCGGGGCTGATTTACAGGGACGACGAGTATGTCGGGTTTGACGGCCTGGAGCGTCAGTACCAACGCGAGCTGCGCGGCCAGAACGGCTATCAGGTTGTATCGGTCAATCCGCAGAACATGGCGGAGCAGGTGGAGAAGGTCGTGCCGCCTGTCAAAGGCAATGACATCTGGATGACGATCAACAAGAACGTTCAGCTCAAGACGGAGCAGGCGATTACAGATCAGTTGAAATGGCTGCACAATCATCCCGTTCAGGGCAAGACACATCCTTACGCCCAGACAGGCTATGCGGTGGCGATGGAAGTGGACACCGGGAATATTGTGGCGATGGCCAGTATGCCGGACTATGATACGAACGCCTGGCTTAACGGCACGATCATGAATATCTGGGACGATATTCAATTGAACAATCAAAATGGTGCGATCAACCCGCTCATATCCGGACAATCCGGCCACGGCTTCAGCTCAGCCGTATGGATGGGTTCGACGGTCAAGCCGCTCAGTGTGCTGATCGGACTTAACGAAGGGTTGTTCACAACCGGATATTATTACCAGGACAAAGGAATCGCCTATTTCGGTAAAGCTGGTCATGAGACCTCAGTCCGCAACTCGTCGGGCCATGTCTACGGCGGCATGTATCCTTACCAGGCCATCGAGCATTCCTCAAATGTCTTTATGGTCGATATGGTCGGGAACAAGCTGTACAAGAAGTACGGTTCCGAAGGTGTGAATATATGGGATAAATATATGAAGGAATTCGGACTCGGCGTGTTCACCGGTGTTGATCTGCCGGGAGAGCACCGAGGGAAGATTAACTACAGAGATGAGGCTAAGACCAGCAGTCCGCAGTCGGCCCTGGTGTATGCCTCTTTCGGCCAGCAGGGCGCCTATACGGCGATTCAACTGGCACAGTACGCTTCGACACTGGCCAACAAGGGCGAACGCATCAAGCCTCATTTGGTCAGCAAAATCACCGATCCGACAGGTAAGACAGTGAAGACGTTCAGCCGCGAAGTACTGAATACAGTCAAGATGGACAGCTCTTACTGGGAAGAGGTTAAACGCGGTATGAACAGTAAAGTCGATGCCTTCTCCGACTTTCCTTACGATTTCGCGCGCAAGACGGGGACCTCGCAGCAGGACTATTACGACAAGGACGGCAAGCATACCGTGGACAACGGCGTATTCATCGCCTATGCTCCGCGCAACAATCCGAAGCTGGCGGTGGCCGTTGTTATCCCCGAAGGGGGATTTGGTTCGAACAGCGCCGCCCCGGTGGCGCGGAAGATTTTTGACGCGTATGATTGGGAATATGGACTGGGCGGTGCGCCGAAGAAGACTCTCCAGCAGAATCAGAACACCGCAGCCGGTGGCAACACAGCCGATCAGGCTGGCAAGTCCACTGCAAATCAGTAACGGAAGAAGTTGGGTAAAAGACAAAGGATAGAGTATAGAGAATTAAGGATAGGAACAATACAGAAAATGGAGGAATGGCAATGACCGCCAAATACCGCCTGCTTGCCCTGGATATGGATGGAACCCTGCTGAATGATGAGGAGAAGATTACCCCGGAGACGGTAAAATGGATTCACCGCGCGGTGGACGCGGGCGTGTACGTCTGCCTGTCAACCGGACGCGCGTTTCGCTCCGCCTACCCTTACGCCGAGCAGCTTGGCCTCAAGACGCCGCTCGTGACCGTCAATGGCAGCGAGGTGTGGCGCGCGCCGCATGAGCTGTACCGCCGCTCCCTGATGGACCCGGAGCTGATCAAGCAAATGCATGCCATCGCAATGGAATACGGCACTTGGTACTGGGCTTACTCGGTGGACGCCGTGTACAACAAGAACAGCTGGGACGGCAATATCGACGGCCGGGAGTGGCTGAAGTTCGGGTATCATACGGAGGACAACGAGATCCGGCATCAGGTGCTGCTGAAGCTGCAAAATATGGGGGGACTGGAAATCACCAATTCCTCGCCTTTCAATCTGGAGATTAATCCGCTGGGCGTCAACAAGGCGTCCGGAATCAAAGAAGTCTGCGGTCTGCTCGGCATCACGATGGAGGATGTTGTCGCGGTGGGCGACAGCCTCAATGACCTGGCCGTTATTCAACAGGTCGGCTTGGGCGTCGCCATGGGCAACGCCCAGGAGACGGTTAAGCAGGAAGCCGATGCGGTTACCGCGAGCAATAACGAAGACGGCATTGCCGAAGTGATCCGCCGCTTCATCCTGCAGGACGAAGCGGAGATTACGGGCTAGCACTAGGCATAACGTATTTAAGCGGTCCGCCAAGCAATCACTACTGGAGGGATATCCTTGACAATCCTCGGATGGATTTTGATCATTGCCCTGTTCGCGGTCGGCCTGGCCGGAGCCGTCTACCCGATTTTACCGGGAGCTCTGGCAATTTATCTGGGCTTCTTCGTCCATGGCTGGTTCTTCGGCTTCGCGCCGTTCGGTCCCTGGTTCTGGATTATCCAGACCTTGATCGTGGCGGTGCTCTTTGTCGCCGATTATGTCGTGGGAGCGTGGGGCGTCAAGAAATTCGGCGGCTCGCGCGCATCGGTAATCGGCAGCACGATCGGCCTGATTGCCGGACCGTTCGTGATTCCGGCGTTCGGGCTCATTATCGGCCCGCTGCTCGGCGCATTTATCGGCGAAATGATCGCAGGCTCTGACCCCGGCAAATCGTTCAAGGTGAGCCTGGGCTCGCTGCTCGGCCTGTTCACCAGCACCGTGGTCAAGGTGATTCTTCAGGTCACTATGGTCGTCCTCTTCTTTATCTGGATCGGCCGGTTTTAATTTCAACGTAAAGTAGGGGAACAAGGTTGTCGAAGAAGGACTCTTTTGTCAAAGGCACAATCATTCTCGCGGCCGCCGCTTTGGTGGCCCGGGTGCTCGGTATTTTTCAGCGGGTGCCGCTGGAGCATCTGTTCAACGATGTAGGGGATGCGGCGTTCTCCCAGGCCAACAATGTCTACCTGATGCTGCTGACGCTCGCTACGGCAGGCATTCCCAGTACCCTCAGCAAAATGGTCTCCGAGCGGTACGCTCTGAACCGTCCCGATGAAGCGCGGCAGATTTACCGGGCCGCGCTTATTTTCGGCGCCGTCGTCGGGGTCATCATCAGCGTGTTGCTGTACATAACCGCACCGCTCTTTGCGAAGCATGCGGGCGTACCGGAGAGCACGCTGGCCATCCGGGCCATTGCGCCGGCGCTGCTGCTGTTCCCGTCCATCGCGATGATGCGCGGATATTCGCAGGGGCGCAATAATATGATGGCGAACGGGATGTCGCAGATCGTGGAGCAGATCGCCCGGGTGCTGACCGCCATTCTGCTGGCATTTGTGCTGTTCCATCAAGGCTACAGCAACTCGGTTATGGCGGCGGGCGCGTCGTTCGGCAGCGTATTCGGCAGCATTGGCGCGTTCGCCATCATGCTGTATGCCGCCATCCGGCTGCACCGGGAAGACAAGGCATCGGGATTGTATGCCGCTCAGGGCGAGCGGCTGCCGCTGCTGCGCATTTATAAGGATATCTTCAGTCTGTCGATTCCGATTATTCTGTCCTCGATGACGATTCAGGCCGTCTATTTCATCGACTCCTCGCTGATTGTTCCCCTGCTTAGCGGACAGGTAGGGAATGCCGAGGCGACCCGTCTGCTGGGGATTCTCGGGCAGAAGGCGCAGAGCATCGCAGGCATTCCGCCCGTGCTGGCGATCGCGCTCAGTACTTCGCTGATCCCGGTCATCTCGGCCGCCTATGCGCGCCGGGACGAGGAGCATCTGAAGCGTCAGATTACGCTGGCGATGCGGATCGCCATCCTGACCGGCACGCCGATCGTGCTGTCGCTTGTGGTCGCGGCCTTCTCGGTCAATGGCCTGCTGTTCTCCACTCCGTCCGGCAGCGGGATGATCGCGCTGCTGACGCTCGGTACGATTTTTCAAATAACGATGACGACCTCGAACTCGATTCTGCTCGGCATGGGCAAATCGCGGATTTCCATGTTCTATGTACTGGCCGGGATTGTGGTGAAGCTGGGAGCGAGCGTGCTGCTGAGCCGGTTCATGGGTATTTACGGCATTATTATCGCTACCGCGCTGTGTTTCATCGTTATTACCGCACTTAATCTGCGGCTGTTGCGGACAATCGTGCCGTTTCAGATTATGGGCAAGCGCTGGGGCGGTTATCTGATCGCCGTGTTGGTGTCCGCCGCCGTGGGCTACGGCCTAAATGAGGCAGGCATCCATCTGGCGGGTCTTCTGCCCGACCGTGTGGCGTATTTGATTGCATGCCTGCTGACCGGTGCCAGCGTTGTCGCTTTGTATCTGGTTGTGCTGATCATCTTCGGCGTCCTGAGCGCGGCCGAGCTGTCCAGCTATCCGCGGCCTGTCCGCAAGCTGCTGAACCCGCTGATGAAGCTGCAGCCTGCACGCATGCGGGAGAAGGAATAGGTCCTTTGCTCCATGATTTGACTTCGCGTGCGCATTTTGCTTCACTTAGAGAGGAAGCAGAATTACTGTGAAATGAGCATTTTGCATACATCCATGATGATTTCAAGCCAACAATAGCAATATGCTGAACTTAAGAAGGGACGGTGCAAGGGATGGATAAAATCAGCTCTCCCGCTGAATTTCAGAAGGCGATCGAGTCGCCGGGATTGACGGTAGCGGTCTTCAAGGCGGACTGGTGCGGAGATTGCAAATTCATAAATCCGTTCATGCCGGACGTTGAAGAGAAGTACAAGGATAAGCTGACGCTTGTCGAAGTGGACGTGGATGCGGTAGGCGAGGTGAGCCAGGAACAGAATATCCTCGGCATTCCGAGCTTTGTCGCTTATTCAGACGGAAAAGAACTGATCCGGTTCGTCAACAAGCTTCGCAAATCGAGACAGGAAATCGAGGATTTCCTCGACCGGGCCGATCAGGTGCACCACACCATTCAGAAATAACCGCCATTCGCCGCTTTCGACGGGTTACCCAGGAAGGCGGCGATTTTGTACAACCAAGGCCTATTACTTCAAAACTTATGTAAATGTCAGATGCCGGACCTGTGCCGATAGGGTATAATGGAAACGCATAATTTCTTAAACAAGCAAGCCGAGAGGCATGACTCCATTCCATAAAAATCCCAACAACGGTGGGTGAGAGAGATGTCCGGCAGACCGTATAGGCGGCTTGGCTACATAACTTGTATTCTGATGTTCATGGCTCTCATGGGCGGCGCTCTTGTGATGGGGCCGGGCTACGGGCTTGGACGCGGCAGCGAATGGCCGCCCAATGGCGGGGTGCTATCTCAGGCGCATACGCTGGGACAGCTGATCGAATGGAGCTATCTCCTGCTCAGCGGATTGGCCGCCCTGGCTTCGGTGCTGGGCTTCCGACTGTACATCAAACTCCGCCATGAGCTTCGGATTTATGCCGGCTTTACGCTGCTGTTCGCCTTGATCCAGGCGGTGCTGGCGGTGTTCGCGGCCGTCTGGTCCTGGTCCGCCGCTGTCATGCCGCTGCAGCTGGGCTTCACGATGATGTCGTTCGCGGGCTCGCTGATGCTGGCGCTGGGAGCGGGCCGGGACCCGGCTCTTGATCAAAATAAGGACAAGCCGGGCATTCCCCCGGCCTTCCGGAATCTGACGTGGGCGACCGCCGTCTTCGCCTGCCTGGTGATGTGGCTGGGCGTTTACGTCAGCCGCATGGATGTGCGCACAGCCGTCTCGGGCAGCTGGCCGTTACATATCAGCGCTATCATAACCAGGCTGGCGGGCGGAACGGGCGTCGTCTTGCTGCACCGGCTCGCGGTGCTTGCGCTGTTTGGCCTTACCGCGCTGCTCGGGCATCTAGCCTTCTGGAAGCATGGCGCAGGCTATCCGGAGCTTAAGAAGCTCGGAATCGCCGCTGTTCTTCTGGGCACGCTGCAAGTGCTGAGCAGCGCTGTATTCGCGCTCGGCGATGAAGCGTGGTATCGGTCCGGTGCGCCAGCTTACGCTGCGTTCAGTTCAGGACTCTTCGGCATCCTGATCTATATGAGCGTCCGCGTCCGGCAGCTTGGCAGTCCGGGAGCCGCGTCAAGGCCCCGTGTCGCCGGCTCTGCGGCGGGCAGTCAGCGGAAATCGCGGCCTGAACAGAGTGCAGGACAGGCACGGGCGGTCATTCCGCCCGAACAAGAGAAATAGAACATAACATATAGGAAACGAAAGGCGGCCGGATGCATGAAAGCGCGGAAGCGGGCCGCCTTTTCGTATACGGATCGAATAGAGTCGATTCAAGGAGGAACACTATTTTGGGATATCGTAATTTGCGTGAATGGATAGAGCAATTGCGGAAAGACAAAGACCTTGCGGTCATCGAGGCGCCGGTCGATCCTTATCTGGAGCTGGCGGAGATTCACCGCCGGGTCATTCAGGAAGAAGGACCGGCCCTGCTGTTCACCAATGTGAAGGGTACGCCGTTCCCGGTCGTGACGAATCTGTTCGGCACGGAGCGGCGTACGGACCAGGCCTTCGGCCCGCGTCCCGAGGCGCTGATGAAAGCGATGATGGGAGCTGTGGAGACACTGCTTCCGCCGACGGTAAGCGGCGTGTGGAAGGAGAAGGGCATGCTGTTTGATCTCCTGAAGGTGGGGGTCAAGAACGTCTCCCAGGGGGAGGCGCCCATCCTGAACGTCTGCCAAAGCACGGACCCACTCAAGGGGCTGCCCCGGGTAACGAGCTGGCAGGAGGATGGCGGCCCGTTCGTGACGCTGCCGCTGGTCTATACCGAGAGCCCTTCGAATCCGAAGGATCATAACCTCGGCATGTACCGGATTCAGATCTATGACGATCAGACGACCGGTGTTCACTGGCAGATTCACAAGGGCGGCGGCTTCCACCATTTCGAGGCTGAGCAGCGTAATGAGGCGCTCCCGGTCTCCGTCTTCATCGGCGGACCGCCCGCACTCATCGCGACAGCTATCGCACCCGTTCCGGAGCGCATGCCGGAGCTGCTGCTGGCTTCCCTAGTCATGGGCGGCCGCTTGCCGATGGTGCAGGACCCGATGGGCGGCCACCGCATGCCGGCCGAAGCCGAATTCGTGATCCGCGGGCTTGTCCCGCCTCATGTCCGGCGGCCGGAGGGCCCGTTCGGCGACCATTACGGCTACTACTCCCTGCAGCATGATTTCCCGATCCTGCAGGTGCAGCGCATGTGGCGGCGGAAGGACGCCATCTATCCGGCGACCATTGTTGGCAAGCCGCGCCAGGAGGATTACTATCTCGGCGATTTCCTGCAGCGTCTGCTGTCGCCGGCCTATCCGCTCGTGATGCCGTCCGTCAAATTCTTGTGGGCGTACTCGGAATCCGGCTCCCACACGCTGGCTTCCGCCGTCGTGCGCGAGAGCTATTCCCGGGAAGCGCTCGTCTCCGCCTTCCGGATTCTGGGCGAAGGCCAGCTGTCTCTGACCAAGTTCCTGATTCTAACGAATGAGCCGGTTGATCTGGCGAATTTCCCGCTGCTGCTGGAGACTGTGCTGGAACGGTTCGATCCGGCGGTCGATCTGTTCATCTTCAACAACACATCGCATGATACGCTCGATTATACCGGGAAGCGGATGAACCACGGCAGCAAGGGCGTGCTTATGGGCGTCGGCGACAAGAAGCGCGAGCTGCCGCGCAGCTATGACGAGGGCCTGATTCCCGGCATCGGGGATGCGGCGCCTTATTGCGGCGGCTGTCTGGTCGTGTCGGGGCCTTCGTTCACCGAAGATCCCGAGCTTGCGAAGCGTCTTCCCGGCATTCTGAGCGAGAAGAACACGAAATGGCCGCTCGTCATTCTGGTCGACAACGCGACCGAAACGGTGCGGACACAGGTGTCGTTCCTGTGGACCGTCTTCACCCGCTTCAATCCGGCGACCGATATTTATGCCGAGGCGAAGCTGCAACAGCACCATATCGGGTACAGCCTGCCGATCGTCATCGACGCCCGGATGAAGCCGGGTTATCCGGATGAGCTGTTCCCCAGAGAAGATATTGTGGAACTCGTCGACCGGAACTGGAAGAATTATTTTCCCGGAGGACTGAGAGGCTGATCCGTCTTTAACGATAACGTTGTGAGAGGAGGGGCGGGAGTTGCTGCGAAACCTGCTGGGTGAACCGCCGCGCGAGAATTCAGGCGCGCTGAAAGAAGCGATGGAGAGCATGGCCAGACTGGCCGCTCTGCTGCGCAAGGATATAAATGCCCATCCGGACCGGGATCAAGGATACCGGAGGGTGGAGCTCTGGACCCGCGGACTCATGACCTCCCTCGACGAGCTGGAGCAGAGTCATTTCGCCGCTGCTTTTTTTCGCCGGTCGGTCCAGGCGGGGTATATGGACGAGATGAACGTCAGCGAACAGGGGGAGTATGCAAGATACGTTTATTTTTACAAGAACGGCTTCATCCGCGTCTTCTCCCTGCTGGACAAGCTGGGCACGGTGCTCAATACCCTGTATGACCTCAACACCGCCAGGATCAAGGCCCACTTCTCCTATTTCACGGTGCTTCGGCAGTTCCGTAACAATCAGGACCATCGTGATCTATGCGCAAGGCTCGAGGAGATCAAGGACAGGTACAGGGAGCCGATGCAGCGGCTGCGGAAGCGGCGGAACGCCGAAATCCACTACATGAACTCCGAGCTTCAGGACGATTTGTGGCAGCTGCACCAGGGGGTGCATGACCGCATCCGGCTTGAGGATCTGGATGAGCATCTGGAGGATTTGCGGCTTGGCATCGAGATGGTGTGCCGGTCGCTGTCGCAGGCATATGGATATAGCGGAAGACTGCTGGAACGGAGATTGGGAAAATCGAGATAAAACCAACTATTTCCTTTAAAAAATCTTTGACAAAGCATGTAAAGGATTTTATACTAAGGAATGAAAATTTCATAAAATATCTTATCGAGAGTGGCGGAGGGACAGGCCCGATGAAGCCCGGCAACCGGTTGACGAATTTCAAATTTCATTTTGAGATCGGCAATGTCATGGTGCTAATTCCTACATGGTCGTGATAGGTTTCACGGCTTTGCGCAGATGAGAGGGCGTTATGCATAAATGATGAAGGCCTCCTGTGTTCAGCGAAGAACGCCGGGGCCTTTTTTGATATGTGCAGGGGAAGTCTGGCAAGGACTTGAGAGAATGGAAGGCTAGGGGAGGCTGTACGTTTGATAGAGTTGAAGGGTTTGACCAAAGTATACGGAAAGGGCCCGCGGGCTGCGGTCGCGCTATCGAAGGTGGATCTGCAGATCGGGAAAGGCGAGATCTTCGGGGTGATCGGTCATTCCGGCGCCGGCAAAAGCACGCTGATCCGCTGCATCAATCTGCTGGAGCGTCCGACTGAGGGGGAAGTGTGGGTTGACGGCACGGAGCTGACCCGGCTGGGCAAAAGCCAGCTGCAGGAGTCGCGGCGCAAGATCGGCATGATCTATCAGCATTTCAATCTGCTGTCCTCCGCCACCGTGTACGACAATATTGCGTTCCCGCTCCGGCTTGTTCACACGCCGAAGGAGAGCATCGACCGGAAGGTGGCGGAGCTGCTCCAGCTCGTAGGCCTGACCGATCACCGGTACAAGTATCCCGCTCAGCTGTCCGGCGGGCAGAAGCAGCGGGTCGGAATCGCGCGGGCACTGGCCAACGATCCGGATGTGCTGCTGTGCGACGAGGCGACCTCGGCGCTGGACCCGCAGACAACGGACTCGATTCTCCGGCTGCTGCTGGATATTAACAAGCGCTTCAATCTGACGATCGTTCTGATTACGCATGAGATGCATGTCATTCAGAGCATCTGCGACCGCGTAGCCGTCATTCACGACGGCGGAATCGTTGAACAGGGACTTGTTACCGATGTGTTCCTGAAGCCGAAGCATGAGGTGACGAAGGAATTCATCCGCAGCGAATCCCAGGGGGATGGCCCGCTGCAGGCGGCGCTGCTGGCGCAGACGGGAAGTTTCTCGCTTCCGGTGAAGATCACTTTCCTCGGGGAGAAGACCTACGAATCGACGCTGTCACGCGTGGCCGGACAGGCCGGTGTGAATTTCGCGATTCTCCAAGGCACGATCTCGACGATCAAGGATGTGCCATATGGCCAGCTAATCGTGCGCTTTGAAGGAGATGGCGAGGCGACCGGCAGAGCGATCGCTGAGCTGACGGCTCAGGGGCTTGATGTGGAGGTGCTGGCATGATATTCGGACTCGATTTTTCGTCCGTGGACTGGAGCGAAATGCTTACAGGAACGGCTGATACCTTGAAAATGCTTGGAAGCTCCACCATTTTCACCATAATTCTCGGTTTGCCGCTCGGAATCATGCTGTATTTGTGGGGCAAATCCGAGAACAAGCTGACCCGAGTTATTTATTCGGTGATTTCCTTTCTCGTCAACATTCTCCGGTCCGTGCCGTTCATTATTCTCGGCATTGCGCTGATTCCGTTCAGCCGGGCGGTGGTCGGGACTTCCATTGGTGTACTCGGCATGATCCCGGCGCTTGTCATTGGAGCTGCTCCGTTCTTCGCGCGTCTTGTCGAGACGTCGCTGCGTGAAGTCGATCGCGGCGTCATTGAGGCGGCTCAGGGAATGGGGGCCTCGACCGGACAGATCATTATGCGTGTTCTGCTGCCTGAAGCCCGTCCTGGCCTTCTGGCGGGAGCGACGATTACCGTCGTAACGCTGGTCTCCTATACCGCTATGTCGGGGATGTTCGGCGGTGGCGGACTGGGAGATTTGGCAATCCGCTACGGCTATCAGCGGTATGAGAAGGAAGTCATGATCGTCTCGATCATCCTGCTTGTCGTTCTGGTGCAACTGCTGCAGATGGCAGGCGACCGGCTTGTCCGGCATTTCACACGTAAATAAGGATTTATACCATATACCTTATTGAGGCGGTGATGTCCGGCCCGCAAGGGAAGGACTCTCGCCAAAGAGGTGGCGCCGTGGTTTGGGGAAACCGCAGGATGCCGCCGTACACACATACTTTAGAGGGGGATTCATCATGAAAAAAGTACTGCTAACCTTGTTCAGCCTGACGCTTGTTGTTATGCTCGCCGCCTGCGGCAGCGACAACAATGCTTCTTCCGGTTCCTCCGCTTCTACGGCACCTTCCGCCGGAGCTTCTTCCGCTCCGAGCGCTGCCGAGCCGGTTACGCTCGTTATCGGCGCTTCTCCGGTTCCGCATGCCGAGATTCTGAAGGCAATTGCGCCGCAGCTTGAAGCTGAGGGCATCAAGCTGGAAATCAAGGAATTTACCGATTATGTTCAGCCGAACGTACAGCTGGCCGAAGGCGAACTGGATGCGAACTTCTTCCAGCACAAGCCTTATCTGGATGACCAGAATCAAAAGAATGGCTGGAGCCTGACGTCTGTCGTAGCGGTTCATGTTGAACCGTTCGGCGCATACTCCAAGAAGATCAAATCGATCGACGAGCTGAAGGACGGCGCCAAGGTTGCCATTCCGAACGATGCCACGAACGGCGGACGCGCCCTGATTCTGCTGGCCAAGAACGGCTTGATCACACTGAAGGACCCGACCAACATCGCTTCGACCAAATCCGATATTGTCGAGAACAAGAAGAACCTGAAGATTATCGAGCTGGAAGCCGCCAATCTGCCGCGCCAGCTGGCTGAAGTCGATCTGGCGCTGATCAATTCCAACTATGCGCTGGAAGCTGGCCTCGTGCCGACGAAGGACGCCCTGTTCATCGAGAGCGGAGATTCCCCTTACGCGAACCTGCTGGTAACCCGTCCGGAAGACAAGGACAAGGATGCCATTAAGAAGCTGGCCGCCGCTCTGACCTCTGCGGAAGCGAAGAAATTCATCGAAGACAAGTACCAAGGCTCCATCGTCCCGGCATTCTAATCTTATCTATACAACTGAACCCCCGCTCAGCTTTCGGCTGTGCGGGGTTTTTTTTGCTAGAAACCCAAAGATGGAAAACATCACATAAACCGCATATGATAAATAATGAGCATTTTGCAAAATGCAGAAATCTTAAGTCTGTCTGGAGAGTGAAGACATGAAGCAGTTGTTGGTGGCCGACGACGATCCCCATATCCGGACGCTGCTGCGCCAGGTTCTTACCCGGGAGGGCTACGCTGTAATGGAGGCGGAAGACGGAGTGAAGGCGCAGGAGATACTGGCGAATACCCCAATTGATCTGGCGGTTGTCGATGTCATGATGCCCAGAATGGACGGGCTGAATTTATGCCAGCACATCCGGGAGACATATGATATCCCGATCATCCTCCTCACCGCCAGACAGCAGCTGAGCGACAAAGAGCAGGGCTTCCTGCGGGGAACGGATGACTATCTGACGAAGCCGTTCGAGCCTGCCGAGCTGCTGTTCCGCATTTCGGCGCTGTTCCGCCGGTATTCCTTCGCCCCGGATGACAAAATCCGTCTGAACACGCTGGTGATCGACCGCAAAAACTATGAGATCACAGACGGCAATGAGACGCTGCTGCTGCCGGTCAAGGAATTTGAGCTGCTTGCGCAGCTGGCGTCGTTTCCCGGCCGCCTGTTCAGCAGAGGAGAACTGATTGAGCGGATTTGGGGAATCGATTACGAAGGAGACGAGCGGACGGTGGATGTTCATATCAAGCGGCTGCGTCAGCGGTTCGCCGATTACGGGGACAAGTTCGCCATTCGCACGATCCGGGGAATCGGGTACAAACTGGAGCTGGTGACGTCATGAAGTCGCTCTATACGCGGACGTCGCTCATTTTTTGTTCGGCTATAGTCGTGAGCAGTCTGCTCGCTTTTCTGCTGTCCAACCTGTATTACCAGATCGTAGTCAAACCCGAGAATGACGACAAGCTGACGGGGATGGCCCTTCAGATTCAGCAATTCGGACAAGCCCATGCGGATGAAATTGATGGTTATTTAGCCAGTACCGCTGCTCTCGGTTACAAAATGCTGCTGACCGACGGCAATGGCGGCGACCGCTTCTTCGGCAAACCCTTCCGGGTTAACGATCTTCCGCAGAGCAGCATCGAAGCCGTCCTGAAGGGAGAGATTTATCACGGTATCGCGGAGTTCCCGGGACAGCTCTTCGTCACCGGCTTCTTCGATAACCAGCTGCGCAATTCCATAGGGGTACCGCTGAATCTCGGGGGAACAACCTACGCGCTGTTCATGAGAGCCGATGCTGAGGTTCAATTTGGTGAACTGCGCATTTTCTTCGCGATGATTATCGTACTTACTGCGTTATTCAGTCTCGCCTTCATGCTTGTTACGGCTCTTCACATCGTATTGCCGATCATCAGAATGACGGACGCGACGCGCAAAATCTCCCGGGGCAGATACGATATTACGCTGAACACGCGCAGAACGGATGAGATCGGCGTATTAGCGGAGCATTTCATGGTCATGAGCCGGGAGCTGGAACGGACCAACCGGGCCAGACAGGAGTTCGTCGCCAACGTGTCCCATGAAATCGAGTCGCCGCTGACCTCCATCCAGGGGTTTGCGCACACGATGAGGACGGAGGAGGTCACAGCCGCTCAGCGCAGCGAGTATTTGACCATCATCGAGGAGGAGAGCCGGAGGATGTCCCGGCTGAGCAAGCAGCTGCTTACACTGTCTTCGCTGGACTACGATCCCGGTGCGCTGGAGATTACCAGGTTCAGCCTGAAGCTGCAAATCCGCCAGATCGCACAGATGCTGGAATGGAGACTTAGTGAAAAACAGCTCGCCTTGAGATTATCTGTACAGGACATTGAGATCCGGGGCGATGCCAATCTGCTCTACCAGGTATGGATGAATCTGCTGTCCAATGCGGTCAAGCATACTCCGGAGGGCGGCGAAATCGCGGTAAGCGCAGCCGCGCATGGCGGGCGGTGCCGCGTCACCGTCTATAATTCCGGCGAAGGTCTTCCGTCTGAGGAGCTGGAGCGCATCTTTGACCGGTTCTATAAAGTCGACAAGAACCGCAGCCGTGAGGATTCAGGCAGCGGCCTCGGTCTTGCCATCGTCCGCAAAATCGTGCAGGCGCATCAAGGCACTGTCGAAGCGGCGAGCGAGATCGGGAAAGGAACTACTTTTACGGTAGAGCTTCCCCTGGCGGATTTGTAATCTGCTGTTCATACTCCGTTCATTTTCCGGCTTTACACTGGTCCCATACCGGTTAAGGAGGAGAATGACATGTTTTTGGCCTTACGGGAGATCAGGCACTCTAAGGCGAGATACACTTTAATTGCTGTTATTATGCTGCTGATTTCGTTCCTGGTTCTGTTCGTGACAGGACTTGCGCAGGGACTGTCCTACGCCAATATTTCAGCGCTCGCCAATATGAAAGCCACAGGATTCATTGTTCAAAAGGATGCGGACCACCGTTTCAGAAGCTCACAGCTAAGCGAAGCTCAGCTGGATGCGGCCCGCGCGGCGGTTGGTTCACAGAACGCGGATTATCTTGGCGTTCAATCCGCAGCCGTGACGGTTCCCGGCGCCGATTCCAAGCTCGACATCACCTTCTTCGCGGTGGACATGCAGGGTTCGCTGGCGCCGCCGATTACCGAAGGGCAAGCCTTGACGAATGACACTGCCGGTTCGGTGGTTGCCGACAGCAAGCTGAAGGAGTCCGGCGTGACGCTCGGTGGTACGCTTACGGACCCCGAGTCCGGTCTAAGCTGGATCGTAGCTGGATTCACCAAGGACCGCTCTTACAGCCACGCTCCGGTCGTGTATATGAACCAAGGCGACTGGCTGAAGCTGAAAGGAGCCTCCGGCAAAGCCTCTTCCGGCCTTACCTTCAATGCCATTGCAGTGAATGCATCCGGTGAACAGTCGGATAAGCTAGCAGGTGCGGTTGACGGCGCCGAGCTGATCACCAAGAAGCAGGCGATTTCGGCTGTGCCGGGATACTCTGCAGAGCAGGGCTCGCTTCTTATGATGATTGTTTTTCTCTATGTCATTTCCGCGTTCGTGCTGTCGGTTTTCTTCTATGTGATCACCATTCAGAAGACAGGGCAGTTCGGCATACTGAAGGCGACAGGCGCAAGGTCGGGGTATTTAGCCTGGAGCGTGATGGCCCAGGTGCTCGCGCTCTCCCTGGTCAGCTTGGCGGTAAGTCTGCTGCTGACCGGAACGGCTTCGCGCATGATGCCGAGCGGTATGCCTTTCCACATGGATGTCCGGACGATGCTGATGACGGGCGGATTGTTCATCGGTGTTTCACTGGTTGGCTCGCTTGTTTCCGTATTTCGGGTAACCAAGATCGATGCGCTTGAAGCGATAGGGAGGACTGGAGCATGAGCGGCAAGCTTGTAATGGACAAAATTACGAAGACGTATGGAGACGGAGACGCCAAACTGACCGTGCTGAATCATCTGGATCTTGAAGTGAATCCCGGTGAATTCGTGGCGGTTCTCGGCCCCTCGGGTTCCGGCAAAAGTACATTTCTGTCGACAGCGGGTGCGCTGCTGACGCCGACAAGCGGCGAGGTGTGGATTGGCGGAGAGCCGTTGTCCGGCAAAAATAAGCGCGAGCTTGCGGAACTGCGCCTGCACAAGATCGGCTTCATGTTCCAGAGCGCGCATCTTCTGCCTTATCTCAGCGTCGAGGAGCAGCTGCTGTTCGCGGCCAAGTTAGGGTCCATGCCGTCCAGGACGGCAAAGGCCCGTGCCGAGAAGCTGCTGAAGCGGCTCGATCTCTGGGGCCGCAGGAAGCATTATCCCGAGCATCTCTCGGGCGGGGAGAAGCAGCGGACGGCCATCGCCCGGGCATGGATGAACGATCCTGCCATTCTGCTGGCCGATGAGCCGACGGCAAGCCTTGACTTCAAGCGAGGGCTTGAGGTTGTGAACATGATCGCGGACGAGGTGAAGGAAGAAGGCAAGGCCGCGGTCATGGTCACCCATGACGTGCGGATGCTGGAGCGCTGTGACCGCGTGCTTGTTCTGGACAGCGGCGTTCTGGTCCCGCGTGTTCATAGTCTTCATGTCTAGATTGCACCTGCCCGGCTCGCGCCACAGGAAACAATTAAATCAATGGTTCGACTGGACAAAGCCGGCATTCAGCCGGCTTTGTTGCTGTATGTGGAGCGTCGACCGTAACAATCAGAAAAATCCCGGCCGCTTGCCAGAAGGCAAACGGCCGGGACGGTGTATTGCTACGGGATTAGAATACCTGGACAACTTCCTCGACGCCTTCAACCTCTTCGATGAGGGCGCGTTCAATCCCGGCTTTCAGCGTGATCGTGGAGCTTGGGCAGCTGCCGCAGGCACCCATCAATTTCAGCTTGACGATGCCGTCTTCAACGTCGATCAGTTCAACGTCGCCGCCGTCGCGCTGCAAGAACGGACGAAGTTTATCCAATACATCTGCAACTTCATCATACATGGTGCTTTGTGCATTCTCACTCATTTCTCAATCACTCCTTTCGTACGTATATTATAGTACAATTATTTAAAAAATAAAACGGTTAGTAAAGGCTGGGAGATAAACAATGAGACCAATTATTGAATTTTGTGTCAGCAACCTGGGGCATGGAACCGAAGAACTGAAAAAGAAGCTGGAGCAGAACCCTGACTATGATGTTGTCGAATACGGCTGCCTCGATAACTGCGAGCAGTGCTTCTTCGAGCCTTTCGCCCTGGTGAATGGAGAGATCATCGCCGCCGTTTCGGCGGAAGAACTGGAAGAGGCCATCTTGGCCAAAATCAAGGAGTTCGAAGCGTGGAACAACCTTGAGATCGACTAAAACGGCCTCTGGTGTTGGCAACAGACAAGGCGAATGACGCAGTCAGATAATAGGCATCGAGACATCGAGATTTGAGGCATTTAGATAATCGTACCCGAAGCAAACGCTTGTCCGCTTAGCCAAAATGGCGTTTGGACATCCAGAGCACGCCGCTCTTCAGGATGCGGGGCACCCGGCCCATAACAGAGCGGCTGCCCAGAAGGCCGAAGCCTTCGGTCTTGCCAAGGGAGCCGAGCGTTCCCTTCAGCTTGATGTTGTGCAGCTTCGGCGTTTCGTTCTTCCACAGGGCGCGCATAATATGCGCAATCTGCTCGCCCTGCGCGCCCGCCGCCTGGGCGCTCGGCGCGAACGGCAGGCTTGCGCAGTCGCCGATCACATACACCTCCGGATAGTCCGAAACCTGATAGTACTGCCCAAGGATCACTCTCCCGCCCCGGTCTTTGGGGAGGTTCAGGTCCTGCACGACCTTGACGGGCTGAATTCCGCCGGTCCAGACGGTAACGTCGGAGTAAATAGCTTCCGTGCCATTATAGACGACGCCCGGCTCGATATGGGATACCGAAATTTTACCCCGGGTATTCACCTGATGCTCGCTGAACCATTCCTCCACATACTTGGAGAGCCTCGCCGGGAAGGAAGACAGCACCCGCTCTCCGCGGTCGAGGATCGTGATGTTCAGGTCGGGCCGGCTCTCGCGCAGCTCCGCTGCCAGCTCGACGCCACTAAGACCGCCACCGACGATATTTACCGTGCCGTACGGCTTCACATCATTCAGACGGCGGTACGTTTCCCGCGTGGAGGAGAGACTTTGAATACTGCATGTATACTCGGAAGCGCCCGGGATGCCGTGGTAATTGTCCGTACAGCCGAGCGCGATGGCCAGTAGATCGTAAGGAATCTCCTCACCCTCTGCCATATGAACCAGCCGACGGTCAAGCTCCACAGAAGAGATCTCGCCATACCGCTTCTTCACCCTGGGATCATCCGGAAAAGCAATTCGGATATCATGATCCGAGACCGTCCCTGCCGCCAGTGAATAATACTCGGTCTTGATGCCCTGGTAGGGCATTTTGTCGATGAGGACAATTTCCGTATCGGCGGGGAGCTGGTGCTCAAGCAGGGTCTGGATCAAAGCGAGGCCGCCGTAGCCGCCTCCGAGAACAAGCAGTTTCTTCATGGAGTCCGGTCTTCCTTTCGATGGTGGAATGGAAACGCGATTGTTCGGGTGATTTCGGTCTTATATTGCGGAACGAGCCTATTCGTATACCTTGATTTCGTTGTAGAACGTATCGCGTTCGACGGGAATGCGTCCAGCCCCTTTAACGAGCCAGATGAGCTCTTCGCGCGTCATGCCTTCCGGTGTCAGTGCGCCGGCCGAATGGCTGATGCGCTCCTTCAGAATCGTGCCGTGCACGTCCGAAGCGCCGAAGTTGAGCGCTACCTGGGTGAGCTGAGGACCGATATTAATGAAGTAAGCTTTCACATGATCGATGTTGTCCAGCATCAGCCGGCTGATCGCAATGGTCTTGAGATCCTCGTAAGCGGAATTCCGGCGCATAATCCCGGCATTCTTGCTCTTTGGCTGCATGGACAGCGGGATAAAGACCATAAATCCGTTCGTCTCGTCCTGCAGATCGCGGATCTGAATCATATGCCGGACACGGTCCTCGTGGGATTCGATCGAGCCGTACAGCATCGTCGTATGCGTCCGCATGCCGAGCTTGTGCGCCTGACGATGAACCTCCAGATACTCTTTGACGTTCGCTTTGTCGACCTTCATTTTTTTGCGATACTGGTCAGACAGAATTTCCGCACCACCTCCGGTAAGGGTCTGAAGACCCACCGCCCGCAGACGCTCCAGCACTTCGCGGATGCTGAGGCCGCTGATCCGGGTGAAGAAGTCGATTTCCGCCGCCGTATAGGCTTTGAGCGTTACGCCCGGGAACCGGTCATGCAGCGCCTGAAGCGAATCGACATAATACTGGAAAGGCATATGCTGATTATGTCCGCCGACAATATGGAACTCGCGCACGCCGGGATGAATATGCTGCTCCACATAAGCGACCATTTCTTCGCCGGACAGCGTATAGGCGCCCTCTTCGCCTTCATCCTTGCGGAAATTGCAGAACGCGCAGCGGGATTCGCATACATTGGTGAAGTACAGGCTCATATTTTCGATAAAATACACCTTGTTCCCGTTCTTGCGCCGGTTGGCGAGATCCGCCAGCTGGCCGATCGTCAGCAGATCGCTGCTATCATATAAATAAACGCCATCCTCCAGGGTCAATCGTTCTCCTGCATGGACCTTCAGGGCGATTTCGTTCATACGGGCGTCGGTGCCCGGCACAGTAATTGTAGACATCATATTCCTCCTAAATGTATGGGCAGCCCAAGTCTCCATGAAAGTCTTTTCACAAGAACTGCCGGACAGGTATACGTACTTCTTATTTCAGCAAGAAAACATCCCGCTGTTTCCCGCAAGCGAAAAACGACGCAGATGTTTTCATAAAGAGCAAGCCGCAGGCGGCCTTCAGTTAGAAACTGGTGATTCCGACATTTCGAATTTTAAATGATTGCTGTACTTATTATAAACCTCTCTCTCTGGGTGAGCAACAGCCCACTTTTCCTTCTGTTCATAGGCGATAACCCCAGGAAACCCGCAAAGTGAGGCTTGTACCAGGCAGCGGGTTCAGGCTAGTTCATTCAAAAAAGCAGAGCCACGGAATGGCGGCTTGTCGGCGTGCGGCGAGTGAAGTATACTTGATTTAAATATAAGAAATTCTAAGCTTAGCGCTTAGTCTCGGCTCTATATTTCTTGGTTGACGTCAGGGTGTCTGAAGTGCCGCCGGGCGATTAACCTTGTTGCAGCGTCTAACTTCGGACCGGTTACCGCCGGTTACTCATAGAACTTTAAAGGAGGCTACAAGCCATGATTACGATCAGCGATGCGGCTGCCGAGCAGCTGAAGACTATGCGGGATACGCAGGAGGTTCCGGACATGTTCCTTCGCCTGGGCGTCAATGCGGGGGGATGCAGCGGCTACTCTTATGCGATGGGTTTTGACGATGTTGAATCCGACAAGGACGTGTACATGGATGTGAAGGGCCTTAAGGTTGTCGTGGAAAAAGACAGCCTCCGTCTTCTCGACGGGCTGGAAATCGACTTCGAGGAATCCGGCATGACCGGCGGCTTCACCATCAACAACCCGAATGCCACCGCCACTTGCGGCTGCGGACACAGCTTCCGTACAGCGACGGATGCGGGCAAGCCGAGTGAGGAGCCTTGCTAAACCGCACCGTTTCAAGGTTGTGGATTACGACCTCTACTACGTCATAGTCGCGTTGACTATTTCGTATTGGAGGTCGTTTTTTGTTGCGCTAAATAAGAAGACGCGTAGAGTCCCGAAGGGGCGTACAAGGTGCAGGGACGCTGGAGCTATGTATTAATATATTGCAACTATGCTTTCGAGTATTTATAATCAAAGGTAAATTTTTACAAATAACCGAAAATATGATTTTTCTTTGGAGGATGTATGAGATTTCATAAGAAGTATTTAATAGTTCTATTTTGTTTACTGTCTATTTTATCAGGATGTAATAATTCGAATTCCATTACTGAGAAAGAATTAAACCAATTTGTTAACAAAGAAAATTTAAAGTTTGTATCAATAAAGAGATTGAATAATTCGGAAGCTTATATTTTTAGCTCATCTTACATTTATATTTATCGTGATTCTTCGAATTTCTCTAAATCTACAGTGTCTATAAGAGATGGTATTTCATTCGGTGGTATAGAAAAAGGTTCAATCGGACTTATAATTAATAACACCGAGGTCTTGAGAAATGCAAAAACATATTGTGTAGTGATTGATGGTAAACGTGAGTATGAATACTTAGGTGAAAAGTATTTAATTATAGAAGATTATAGGATTTGGAACCCGACTGCACAGTTGAAAATTCAATTCCTAAATGATAAAAATGAGAAACTATTTGAAACCGATTATTAATGAATTTTTCAGCAACCCGGGAAGCAGGAGAAACGAGTTGGAATTCTCTTCTTTCCGGGTTGTGAATTACAGCCAGCACTTGGCGGAGCAGTACCCCATCAGGCTGTGGTTGACGGTTTTTGGAGAGACAGATATTTGCGCATGAGCTTGACCGCGAGCTCTGCAATTTCGGCGTTGGTCAGGAACAGGTTGCCATGATGGCCTCTGCATAAATAGTGGACCGACATTCCGCTTGCCGTTCGTTCCTCGTCATAGACGCGGATTCCGCGCCTTACGGCTTCGAAGCGTGTCAGCCGCACCTCGACGGACAAGCGCTCACGGGCTGCATGGATCCAATCGACATACGGGTCGGGCGTACGGAAGTTAAGAAAGATGCGGGTATCGCGCTCGAATGCTCGCAGGACCATTGGCAGAATGATATATGGTTTAATCAGCGCCCGGTCGGCGTCTGTGATCGGTAGTGGTGTGGCCATTGCAAGGGGACCTCCGTTCAATGATGTCTAATTATCCTGACGCGAATATACGTTCGTATTATAACGCTGATAAGAAATTCATGCAAGTAACTTTAGCGCTGATCACCGCTCCCCAAGGGAATGATCACGGCCTTGTCGGTTTTTTACAATACAGGATCAGCATAGTTCTTTAGCATTGGAATCAGCAGGCAGAGAATGTTCTAGGGGGAGTCTGAAGTGACAAAGGCAGAAGATGCGGTGGTGGAATTATTTGTTGCTGTAGATTCGCGTGACTGGGATACGGTAAGAAGAGGCTTGGCAGATCAAGTGCTGCTGGATTATTCATCCATGAACGGGCAGCCTCCGGCCTTGTTAAGCGCGAATGAAATTATTGATTCCTGGAGGAATGTTCTGCCGGGTTTCGACTCTACGCATCATCAATTGGGCAATATGCTTGTGCGTGCCAATCAATCGGATGCCAGCTTGTTTTGCTATGGAACCGCAACTCATTATCTGGAGCATGAGGGCGGGAATGTATGGACTGTCGTCGGAAGCTATGATTTTGATCTGAAGGAGACGAATGGTGGATGGCGGATTATCAAAATGAAATTCAATTATAAGTACCAGGATGGAAATGCCGAACTCCCGGGGCTTGCGATAGAGAACGCGAAGAAGTAACGAGCACTGCTCTCGCGATAATGACAGTTGAACTTTTGAAGGAGGATCATCGGCATGACCAGGCTTCGACTATATATCCTGTTTTCCTTCGGCTTTACTTGGCTGCTGTGGCTTCCGCTGCTGCTTGAACGGCAATGGAGCATCCATCTGCCGCAGCTTCCCGGGCAATTCTACCTGGCCTCCTTCGGCCCGCTGCTGGGCGCTGCCGCTGCATGTCTGATTACGGAAGGACGGAAGGGACTGGGAAGCTGGCTGTCCCGAACCTTCGCTGTCCGCAAGGCGGGCAAGGGGATGATAGCGGCTGTGCTGCTGATCCTGGTATACATCGCCGCGGCGCTGGCCGCCCAGCGGCTGATTGCCGGCCATTGGCCGGATTGGAGCCAATTCGGGCGGACAGAGAAGCTGCCCGGCCGGAATGCGGCAGTAACGGCGCTGATCTGGATGCTTACCTTCGGCCTGGGAGAGGAGTCCGGCTGGAGAGGCTACCTGCTGCCGCTGCTGCACAAGCGCTATTCGCTGCTCGGAAGCTCGCTTGCAGTGGCGGTGATCTGGATGCTGTGGCATCTGCCCGCTTTTTGGTTCAATGAGACCTACCTGCATATGGGCTGGGGCCTGATTGGCTGGGGAATTAGTCTGGCTTATGGCTCCGTGCTCTTGGCCTGGCTCACCCGGCTGGGGAACTGGAGTGTGCTGCCGGTAATAATCTGGCACGGCGGCTTCGACCTGCTGACCGCAAGCGATCAAGCGGCGGAGGTGATGGCCATGGCGTGCAGCATGCTGGTGATTATCCATGGCGTGCTGCTGATGCGCCGATTGGCGGCTGAAAGACAAGTGTGACTATTTAATGTTGCCATAATTTCAAAGATGGACCTCGCGCTGAGTGGAGGTCTGTCTTTTTGTATTTCCAGTCTGCCCGGAATCGCCCTCTCTGTTTTTTTGCGAACAGATGTTATTGACAAAAGGGCTCACTTCTTAATACACTCACTATATCAAGATTATATAGTTCTGTGAGGGATAAGCCATGCGATACTTACCGCAAATCGATTTAGGTATCCGCCAATACATTGAACATCGCCTGGAGACAGGGGAGGTTCCGATGCCTGCCGATACTTCCGTGTATCTGATCTTTATTTTGTACGGAGGCGGGGTCTATAATGGGGTTGGTATGAAAGCAGGAGATGTAATTGCCCTTGGACTGAACAAGGACCCGATGATTGGATTCTCCCACTATACGGAGCTGTTCATGGTGGAGATGGAATTCCGCCTGTTTTTTCAGCTTACAGGGATTGTACCGGCTTTCTGCCAGCAGGTTATCCCGCTAGATGAAGACGTATTTCTGGCCGAATTGTGCAGCAGACTAATGGAGACTCCTTCACCTCAGCGTCCGGGAGTCATCGAACAGGCATTTTTGTCCCGGATACAACAGGATAAGCATTTGGTATGGCGAAAGCTGGAACGGATTGATCTGGCTTCCAAAATGCTAGGGTCTGTCAGCTATGTTCAGTATGATCATTTGGCCAGCCAATTGAACGTCTCCTTACGGCAGCTGGAGCGGGATTTCTCCGCGATGTTAGGGATAACCCTGAAAGATTATGCGCGAATTCAGCGCTTCCACCGCTCCATCCGGTTCATGAAGAAAATGAGTGCGGCCGAGGCGGCGTTTCTGTCCGGGTACTTTGATCAAGCCCATATGACGAAGGAATTCAAGAAATTGTCCACATGGACACCGGCGCAGGCTCTGCAGTGCTATGATTTGAATTTTGAGGGAATTCCTCTGGGCGAACGAAGTTGTAATATGATGCAGTCTGGAACATGAAGCCGCAAGCGGCATGCAGAAGAGTAGGAGAACCTATGCCAAAGACGAACACCACCATCTATATTATTTTAGGTTTGTTGGATCATGAGCAGCTCAGTGGTTACGATATCAAGAAGAAGATTGATATGATGATCAGCCACTTCTGGGAGGTAGGGTACGGGCAGATTTATCCCACGCTCAAGCTTCTGGAAGCTGAGGGACTGGTCGTCAAGCAGTCAGCCGAGAGCTCGAAGGGACCGGAGAAGAACCTGTATGCCATCACGCCATCCGGCAAGGCGGCTCTGCGGGAATGGCTGGATATTGGCGAGACCAAAGAGTACACACGTTATGAAATTCTTCTTAAGCTCTTTTTTGGAAGCGAGCTGGATACGGAGGAGAATATCAAGCGCATCGGCCTGTTTCGGGAACGGCATCAACAGAATGTGAACATCATCGAAATGTTCAAGCACAATTTGAAGCCGATCCTCTCGCAGGATGATGACCATCTATATTACTATTTAACGGTGCTTTTTGGAGAAGAGGTGTACAAAGCTTATCTCAGCTGGGCGGACAAGGCGGAAGCGATGCTCAGAGATGCCGCGCAGCGCAGGCAGGCTGAAGAGCAAGGGGAAGAAGAGGGGCCGGAATGAAGGGAGCAGCTGCCCGGATGACAGCTGTATCTATTTCGAACGATTGTCTGGATTGGTCGCTAATTTAATGATGAACCTCAAATGACCATTCTCCATGACCGCATGAGCAGAACCACCTAGCTTCTCGCTTAACAAGCGCACAATGGATAATCCCAATCCGCTGTTGCGTTTACGCGTTCGATCAATTGTATAGAAGCGGTCGAATAATTGCTCGGGGCTGAAATTTTCTTGCGGTTGAATGCGATTTTTAAATGTAATATACGTGAATTCAATCTCTTGCCAATAACGTATTTCCACATCATCTTCGCTGTGCTGAAGCGCATTTTGAATCAAATTTTGTAAAATACGACGTATCATGCCTTCATCACTCTGCATAGCGATAATCGAAGAGGAACCAATTAGTTTCACTCCGATTCCTTTGGCCTCAAATTGGGTATAAAAAGCGGCCACATATTCCTCTATTATTAAATTCAGCGGCACATGCCCGGTCTGAGGCTCATTGTGATGACTTAACAGATAAGAGTACTCAAAAAAGGTTTCCAACAAGTGCTCCAAATTTTGCACATGCGCGTTGGCAATCGAAAGCTTGTGCCTCTGCTCATCATTTAATGGCCCTTTCGCAATTAATTGCTGATAACCTTTAATCGAAGTTAAAGGCGTTCGAAAATCATGTGAAATATTTGAAATCATTTCTTTATAATACAGTTGTTCTTGCTTGCTAAGCTGCCTCATCTTCATTTCTTGCTGCAATACTTGATTGATCTTCTTAACAAGCTGATTCAATTCTCTGTTCATTAATTGAAGGCGGATGGGCTGATCACTTTTTTGTCTCATACGCTGCCCTAACTGCACATTGATTGCTCGTAATTGTCGATGAACATAATAAATATATCCGAGCTGTACCAGTATAATGAAAATGAACAGCCACATCATTCTGCCACCTACTTTAATTCTGTTTTTCTAAACGCAGCATACGTAATAGCCACAATAACAACCATAAACAAGACACTTACTGTGATCGCTTGTACTACAAGCTCGTTGGAAGCATGGGATGTTAATCCAATAAAATCATTGCCAAAAGGCGTTGCATTTAACAGCCTCCCAAGATTCGGTAGTGACTCCGCGTACAGCGAAGCTTGCCCGGCCATTGCGGAAATAACGTAGAAGACCGGAATAATCAGCATCGCTTTTTTCGCAACAAATGCAAAGAGAATCGTCAAGGTTAACTGGGCAACATAAATGAGCAGCATGCATAGTAATGCTAGAATGATTTTGCCTGCTCTGTCATCCGTCCCTGTATTGATAATATTTAAGAAGCCCGCGCTTGCCACTCCCATATTAACATTAACCTTAAAGACCAATGCCGCTACATTAGCGATAAAATATGGACTCATAATGAGGACGGCAAATATCCAATAGGTAATCGCTTTGCCTACGACAATTTGGAAGCGCGAATATCCCGCAACTATGGAATGATGAAATAACCTTGTATCAAACTCCGAACCAATTAAAGCTGCAGCAAGAACTGCTCCTAAAATAGCTAACATGCTTGTATCAGAGAATAAAAAAATTATACTCCTCAAATCCGTACTAACCGTTCCCTTGGCAATCCCATTGGCAAGCAATACCGTAGCTGCTGCGCAACATGTACTAACCAGAAGGAGTACCCTTAATGTCTTTGACTTTATTCCTTTATATAAATTGGATAGGATCAAATTATACATGTTGCTCACCCCCAATTATAGACAAAAAGTAATTCTCTAATGTATCTCCTTGTATCCCGAAAAAGGTAAGGACGGCTCCGTTCTGCACCAAGGCAGTTGAGATTTCACCGAGTCGATCCAATCCTTCGAAAAGCTTGATGGTTCCGTCCTGCAATACTTTAAACTCGGTCAGCCGCAGAACATCCTCCAATACGGAAACACAAAGAGCCGGATTCTCGGTGCGAATCACGATCGCCTGTTTGCAGACATTATCTAATTCAGCCAACGTTAATTCTTTCACCAGCTTGCCTTGATGAATAAAAATATAGTCCGTAGCGGTCTGATACAGCTCAGGCAAGTTATGACTTGAAACGATGATCGTCATTTCTCTTTCAACACATAATCGCCGCAGCAATTGCCGTATTTCCACTACCCCGATCGGGTCCAGGCCATTGATTGGCTCATCTAGGATGAGCAGCTCCGGACTTGCTACAAGGGCAAGCGCAATGCCAAGCCGCTGCTTCATTCCTAATGAGAAGTCTCTCGCCTTCTTCTTCCCGGTATAGCCTAATCCTACAATTTCCAGCAATTCATCATCGAGTGTTTCGTTGGGAATGCCCAGTAGCAACCGTTGAGCTTTTATGTTTTCTTTGGCCGTTAAATTAACGTCAATTGCGGGAGATTCGATCATGCAGCCGATGCGTGTCAGATAAGTTTTTTTCTTGGCCGAGACAGACTGACCAAACAGCCGTATCGTACCTTCAGTTTGAAAACTCAAACCTGTAATACACTTCATCAACGTGGATTTTCCGGCGCCATTCACTCCGATTAATCCGTACACATGACCTCGTTTGCAGCGAAGCGATACTTGCTCAAGCACGGTATACTTTTTATAGCGTTTAGTTAAATTCTCAATTTCCAAAACATAGTCACCCATATCAATCACGCCCTTTCATACACTTACTATAAAAATGAAAGGTAAAGTTAAGGTAAAGCTCTCGTCTATTTTTCGTCTGATTTCTTCAATCGATAACCAATGCCCCGAATGGTTTCAATATAGTCCGCCTGCAAACCCGCCTGCTTCAGCTTATTTCTTAAATTGCTTAAATGCGTTTTGATGATGGATTCATCCCCGTAAAAAGATTCTTGCCACACCGATTCGAATAAATTCGCTTTCGTGAACACTTTAGCCGGATGCTGCAAGAACAAATGCAGTAATGCAAATTCCTTCGCTGTCAAATTAATTGCTTCGCCGTTCAGCATGACACGCTTTGCTTCGTTATCGAGTACAATCGGTCCATGCCGGATAATGCCCGCTATTGCTCCTGTCGGCTGCGAACGACGCAATAATGCTTCGACGCGTACTAATACCTCACCTAAATCAAAGGGTTTTGTCAGATAATCATCTGCGCCTAAACGCAATAAATCGATTTTGGTAGAGACTAAGTCCTTTGCAGACAGCATCATGATCGGGACATTCGAGGTTTGGCGGAATTCCTTCACCAGCTCATCTCCGCTCTTGTACGGCAGCATAATATCCAGCAGGACCAAATCAATGGCTTCTTCCCGGAAAATCTTCGCTGCTTCTAAGCCGTCATATGCCGAATGGACGTTATACCCTTCTGACAGGAATAGCTCAACCAGTATGGAATGTACATCTTCAACATCCTCTACAATCAATAAATGGATCAACTTGCTCACTCCTTGCCACATTTTTGCATACGGATCACCCACTCATTTTTACAGTGTACAAGCCAATACTCCGCCTTAGCCTTAGTCTTATGTCTCTCCATGTTGTTATACACATCATCGAAGTCCATATTTTGGCCGATTATCGTAAAAGGGATTTCCACGCTGTTTCGAGCTTTGATGATCCGGGATAGTTCGATTAATATTCCATCTCTAGCGAGTAGCATTAGTTGTTCTCCGGTGTCCATACTTAATGGCGGTACATGCCTGCGATAAGCTGTCAATTTGTGTGGGATCAGATGCCGTAGCATATTGATGGATTGATTGATGTCCTTGAAGAAAACTCTATTGAACCAACCGTCATCATGTGCCAAATAGACGAACCTATTATCCAGTTTTTCGAAAAAAGGATTTCCAAGCGGCTGCTTGTAATGACCTAAATACAACAGTTCTGCCTTTTCATGTGGCTCGAGCTGATCCAGACTGCCTATTTCATCAAAATCCACCCAGCAAAAGTCGCCATATGAGTACACATTTTCTTTGTAAAGGTCATTCAGATGTTCATTTCTTACATAATCCAATCGTAGTTCAGGATGATAATCCCCACCAAGGTATCCAGATGCAAGGAGCAGGATATGCTTAGGTTCAACCGGAAGACAATTGATGAATTCCCTGAATTCAATCCCCGATGATGTTACCGACTGTTCAATTTCGTTATAAATCATATAAATGATATCTCTTGATTTCATCTGTAGACCTCACGATATTATTACTTTCTTGATACGCCTAAAACTCAAACATCGCTTACACTATACTATATATTGGAATCGCTGTGTTTTCGTATCGCTTTATTGAATGACTATCAACTGGATTTTGATTATAAAGGAAAAAATGTAAGATGAACAAGAGCGCAAACTGCTAATAACATCGCTTCAACACAGTAGACTGGGGGCGATTACACATGGAAGCAATCGGCTTCGATTTAGGAGATACGTTAATTCATTATCACAACATTCCGCTAAGCTGGACAAATCTATATGGAGATGCGCTTACCGGGATTCTGGATGATATGGAACTGGGAAAGAATGAAGCATTGATTAGCGAAGGAACCAAAATACTAAACAAATATAATACGAGATCGAATCCTAGAGATTATGAAGTTAAGGATGTTGATATTTTCCAAGAAATCCATCAAGTATGGGGAATCGATAAGGATGTTAAGCGAACGATACGAAAATTCTTTAGTTTTTTTCAGCAAGAGACACGGGTCTTCGAGGATACAATACCTATTCACGAGACATCAAAATTGGAATTCTTACCGACGTTCCTTACGGTATGTCCAGAGAATTGGTGTTGAAGGATATTGAGGAGTTTAAGCAGTATATCGACATTGTAATTACTTCAGTAGAGGTTGGGTATAGGAAGCCGCGGAGCGAGGGATTTATTCAGCTGGCTAGTCAATTGGGCTGCAGTCCGGAGCGTATGTGCTATGTGGGGAATGAGAGCAAAGATATTAGGGGAGCAAAGCGATCCGGAATGAAAGGGATATTAATAAATCGAACCCTACAAGATGTACAGTGGGGACAAGATTTAACGATGACTAAACTCGATGAAATAGAAGAATTGTATAAAGAGGGAGGCTCATTTCAATGACATCAAATCTATTCTGGGAGCTAATAAATGATTCCAAACAGTACGGTGCAGAACAGGCTGAATGGCTAACTAAAGAATTAACAATGAGGACTAGTGAAGAGATCATTCACTTCGAAGCGGAGTTCAAGCATAAAATGGAGCAATCCTATACATCTTCATTATGGGGAGCCGCTTATGTGCTCATGGGAGGATGCTCGGATGATGGATTTGATTATTTCAGGGGCTGGTTGATCTCCCGAGGCGAAGAAGTATTCAATGCGGTATTGCGGAATCCCGAATTTCTGGCGGAATATCTCTCTGAGGACTATTTAGAAGAAGATGAATTTGCACCTCAAATGGAAGAAATGTTATACGTAGCTTCAAGTGCGTATACCTATCAAAGAACCGGATCGTTTGAGTACAACGATGAGAGTGACACCGAATTTTCTAAGGAATTAGAGGCACAAGGCCATACATATGAACCAATAGATATGGAACTTGACTGGAAGGAAGAAGACCTTGAAGAGAGGTATCCATTGCTATGGGATCGATTTGGAGAAGACCCGCTGACGTAGTGCACGCAGAAGGAGGGAGCTTCTCACGGTTAATCTTTTTGAAAGAAGGTAGATATCTTTAATGTTTAGTGCCAGAAGATTTACCTTGATATGTTTGATTCTTTCTACTTCCTTAATTTCAAGCTGCACTGAAACTGATAACAGGATTGGTAGGGGCAATTATGAATCAAGCCCAGCTTTTGCGAGTGATGCGGGAGTAGAGTCAGCAGAGAATCCGATTGATCAGGCATTTAAAAAGGATTTTGAAATCGTTTCTTCCACTTATGAGATGAACTATGTAACGGGTGCATATTTAGATGCATGGAAAGCAGAATGGGATAATGTTGTAGCTGAATTAATGAAACATTATGATTTTGAAGGTGACAAGAATACGATAAGAGCATATAAAAGCAGGTATGAGGAGTTTGCTGCACAAGCGTCAGAGCTTGAATGGATCGATTGGTCAGATACCTCGGTGGAGCCAGGAGAGGATCGTTTGTTCGGAACAGGCGCTGTTAGCGCTTCATTACTGGAGGAAGCAATATTATTGAAGAGACAGACTCTTTATTTAATTGATAAATATTTCTCCTCCGAAGATAGTGAATACGGTGAGTACATCTATTTATATAAAGGCAATGGGGCAGAGCTTGATAAAGCTAAATAAAAGTCTTGGGTTCGTGAAGCGGGATGTTATACGAAACCGTACTGAGAAGGAGATTAACATGTCAAAAATAAAGTACAGACAAGCAGCTATTAATGCAGTTCAATTTATAAAAGACAAGAAATATATAAGCCCGGTTGAAGCTTGGTTTTTTGCAACTGGAGAGTTGTTCGGGGAAGGTAGTTGAGGGCAGAAGAAGGGGTGCCCGCGAACAGCATTTTTAGGATTATGTGAGGAAGGATACATAAAAGGTATACCTCAAGGAAGATACAATACGAAAGAGAATTCGCTAAACAAGAAATATGCAATTACCACAGCAGATTTATTTAGGAAAGAGCCTGGTTTGGTGAATGAAGACAGCAAGATATTGTGGTCAATCGTTACAGAAGGCAAGAAGATCAAGTCAAACTATCAAGTTGATATAGTAAAAGTATTATGGGAAAACAATTTAATAGAGTAATCAGATCCAATGTTGAATGCTGAATCGTTATTAGTAATCAATGAGATAGAAGAAAGACATGGATGGCATTGGCTTCAAGAATTAACCCTAGGGAGCACATATCATGAAGCTCAGAGGAACATTAACTGAACAACAATTTAAAGAGCAACTTCTAAAATTTCATAACTCTTTATTTGCTGATCCATCGTATAAGAGATTATTGCAATTGCTACAAGACACCTATGAAGATTTTAAGACAGCCTATATTCTATATTGGATACCAGAGCAGGGAGAGGACATCTACACAATTCTGATAAACAATAAGTGTATAGCGATCATCGAACTAGACCGGCACGATATGCAAATAGAACCGATAATTCAGACAATAAGCATCCAAGAATATCAGCTAAGACTGAGCAAGACCCAGCAGATTTTGTTAGCAGTAGCACAGGCGTTATCAACAGAAGATCTGAAGAAATATAACCAGTAGATGCCGCCAAAACAATAAATAACCTAAAGCGAGGATCAACCAATGGATTTTCCAATTCTAGAAACCGAAAGATTAATTTTTAGACCGCTGCGGCTTGAGGATGCGGCTGATTTATTTGAGTGTTTTTCGAAGGATGAAGTAACCGAATTTTATGATGTAGATAGCTTTACAGATATTAAGCAAGCGGAAAAATTAATAATGAACTGGAAAGACAGGTTCAATAATTCACTTGCGATCAGATGGGGGATAACGCTTAGAACTGAGGATCGGGTCATTGGAACATGTGGACTTCATAGATGGGAGAAAAAGCATTTCAAGGCTGAGATCGGATATGAATTATCACCCGGAAATTGGCGTCAAGGCTATATGAGTGAAGTTTTGAATGCAGTCACAAGATACGGATTTGAAGTGCTTGAATTAAATCGCATAGAAGCATTAATTCATCGGGACAACATTGGCTCAAAAAGAGTTTTAGAAAGAGCGGGTTTTCATGAAGAAGGATTATTAAGGGAATATTTTTATGAAAAACAGAGATTTGTAGATGCTTTGATTTTTTCGAAGCTAAAAACGATCCAGAGGGGAATATGATAAAACATTTTCTGATTACGCTAATAATCTTTGTTACGGCATGTAGCAGTACTAATTCCATACATACAGGATTAACATCGGAAGAGGAATTATTGGCAGCGAAGCTAGGCTATGATCCCGAGATACTCCAGATTCTAAAGCAAGCTACAAGCAATGAGATTGTTCAGCTTACAGGCTACAATGAGGAACAAAAAACTTATAAGGCAAACGGTATTGCATCACCAACTGACAAAGGAGTAGAAATATTAGATCTAATTAGGAACGAGCTAAAAGGAAAAGACTATTTTGTATTTATGGAATCATCACAATCTGTAGGGATCATTAAAGGTAAAGATCAAACCAAAATCATTGAGATTATGGGAACAGAAGGACCTAATTATGATATAGCAAATGAAGATGTTATTGAATTTTTTAAGGATTGGCGTAGCAAGTACGATTTTAATATTGTATATGCTGATGACAGTTCAGTAAGCATAGAATTGAATCAATTACCAAAGAATCTTGATTTATTTGCTAATGAAATATATGACTTCTGCCCGGACACTGTTGACTCGGGAAGTGGAAGCATTGAAGGGCTTATCGAAGAGATCAAATTAACAAATGGAGTATCTTTTTGGTGGGATTAATCAGTGATATTCTATAATATTGCTTCCTTAAATGTTCTCGGGTTCTACTGAAACGTTATCGGAAACCAGTGCAAAGATTATTTAAGAAAGATGGAATTTCAATGAATAATTCAAGTAAAGCGTTAGTGATTATTCTTCATGAAATATATGGAATAAATGATCATATTAACTTTTTCAGTGACGTAATAATCAAAGAAGGTTTTGATGTACTTAGTCCAAATTTATTACAGAAGGAATCATATTCTTACGATCAAGAAGATAAAGCATATCACTATTTTATGAACGAAGTGGGATTTGATAAATCATTAGATAAAGTAATACAAATTATTAACTTTAATAGAGAGAAATATGATCAGATATTCATTATTGGGTTTAGTGTAGGGGCAACAATTGCATGGCTGAGTAGCGAATATGGGGTTGACGGAATAATTGGATATTATGGATCGAGAATTAGAAATTATATAGAGATAGAGCCAAGATGTCCAACTTTGTTATACTTTCCTAGGTATGAGAAGTCTTTTAATGTATTAGATTTAAAAAGGCACTTAAAGAGTAAAAAGAAAACTACTGTAGAAATTGTTGAAGCGGAACATGGTTTTATGAATCCTTTTTACAAAACCTATAATTTAGAAGAATATACGAAATGTATAAAGTATAGCATAGATTTTCTTAGGCAAATCGAAGAAGGCACAGGCATCCGATAACACCGTATTCATACATCGGGTCATTCGGCCCTCGGTCCGATCGTTTTGATGAAGCGGATTCAGGCGACACATCCATTTCCTTAAGAAAGTGGTGGTGCAGAGATGATTAGAAAAGCAGTAAAAACAGATCTTGATTTTATGATTCAAATCGATTTGAAAGACGAAGGTATCACCACTTCCGATTCTATTTTGTGTTGTGTGTATCTTAAGCCAGTGAAGGTTCGTGAATAGATTTAAGTCAATAAGGAGACCAACGATGAAGAGTATTAAACCGGGTAGAGGACCATCGGCAATAGGGGCAATTGGAAGTGTTGGGAATGAACTGAAGAATTAAGCCACTCCCTTCACAATGCAGAAATCCTAAATCTACTCAAATGGAGGCTAACATGAATATAACTACAATTAATAGAAACGGAATAGATATAGCAGCTGTCAGCAGTGACGATTTATTGATTACGGATGTCCAATCCGCTTTGGATCTGATGGCAACGGTAAGATATGAAGCAGGAACTAGTCGAATTGTGGTGAAAAAGTCGGCAATCAGCGAAGATTTCTTTGATCTGAAGACACGACTTGCCGGGGAGATCCTTCAAAAGTTCATTAATTATGAAACCAAGCTGGCGATTTACGGGGATTTCTCGGGCTATTCAAGCAAGAGCCTGAAGGATTTTATATATGAGAGCAACAATGGCAAGGATATCTTCTTCGTAAATGATGAGGAACAGGCTGTTGAGAAGTTGAGCAAGGTTTGAGAGGTTATAAAGGAGAACAATCATGAAAGTACTGGAAACCGATCGGTTACTCATCAGACCGTATACGTTAGAAGATTTCGATGTAATCTACGGCATATTGTCCGATTCCGTGACCATGAGCTTTTGGCCGAAGCCGTTTGATAAAGAGCAGGTAACCCATTGGATTGAGAGAAATATGCGAAGCTATCAGGAAAACGGCTTTGGCCGTTGGTTAGTCGTTCTAAAGGAACGGAATACGGTCATTGGCGACTGCGGGATCACGAAATCCGAAATCAATAGCAAGCTTGAAAATGATTTGGGCTATATTATAGACCAACACTATTGGAAGCAGGGGTATGGAACGGAAGCGGCACAGGCCTGCATGCATTATGCATTTGATGAGCTTCAACTCGAATCGATCTGCATTAATATGCCCGTTGATCATATCTCTTCTAGAAGAGTAGCGGAGCTCATCGGAATGAAATTGGAGACGGAGTTCAACAACTCCCGAAATCGTAATATACGTACCTATCTTTTTCGAAAAGACAGAAAATCAAGTTGAAAGGAAGCTATAAATGAAAGTGGAAATTGCCCCGATCCATGATACGGAATTGGATTATTTTTTGGAAATTTTAAGAAGCATTGCGAACTGGCTTGTTTCCAATGGAAACGACATGTGGAGCCTGGAAGGGTTAGAGCGTGAAGCTTTCTTAAGGCTAACCCGGGAGCTGAATTGTACATTTGCAAAAACGGCAGTGATCCGATCGGTGCGTTCATGCTTAAGGATGAAAATCGTTTTTGGTGGCCGGAGATCGAGGGGGAGGACACTTTTTTTCTGAAGAAATTCGGCATTGCAGAAGGATATCGCGGCACCGGGGTATCATCAATGGTTATGGATCGGATTAAGGCCCTGGCTAAAGAGAGAAACAAGAAGTTTATCAGAATTGAGTTCTATGGCGACCGGGGGTATTTAAGAAGATTTTACGAGGCAAATGGATTTGAGTTCGTGAGACAGCGGGTCATGCCTGATGGGATTGAAATTTTGTTTTATGAATATCGGATTGTTTGAGAATGAGCTGCAGATGGGGTTATGACTCGATAATCTATGAAAGCACACTTTGTTACAAGGATGGGCTTTTTTACTGGGCGGATGACCGGAATTGGAGTCCTGAACGAAAGAGGAATGGGGTTATGTAGTGACAGGGGGATTTATGAAAAGTAGATTAACGATGTTTCTGTTTTCCCTAGTTATAGCGGTGATCATATTTGTTCACTTGATTTTCTATTTGATTGCCCGACTGCAAGCCGGATATTACATAGATCATAAGTATCAAGAAATGAATTTGAAAATCGGTTGGCCCAGCCAGACTATTATCAATAATATAGTTGATGGTTGGTATACTGTTCCTGTTTATACAACAAGCAATGGAATGAAACTTAAATTCACTGTTAGCTTAAATATGTATAGCGGGTCAAGAGATGATGACTTTTTGCTTTCGGCTATGAGTGCGGATGCTGAGAGGCAATTTGCTCAAAATGTACAAGAAATCATTCCTAACGCTACAGTATATGGAATGAACTACTATTTCGATGAAGAGGACTACTTTGAAAAATATGGTGCTCAAAATATTCAATATGTTCATAATGATTCTTCAAACGGTTATATTCATTCGATCATTATAGAATGGGCAGAGAAGAGCGCGTTATCGGATATTGAATTTTTGACAAAATGTGAGAATGCAGGACAGCATTTCGTGGGTGAATTTCCGCTTAAAGAAATCACTTTTATTTATAAATATGGAGAAAATGAAGAAACACGAACCTATATTAGATCCTTGAATGATAAAAATATGAATCCCAAGGATATAGATATCGGAGTTCTTAGAAAGAACCTGTTTGTAGTTGAACATTAATCAAATCGATTTCCATGTGGAGATCATGTAGGCATGAGCATTTAGCGAAATTGAATTTATAGAAGGACCCGAAACAGAAGATGATCATAACTTGAAAGAGAAGAGTGAACATGGACAAATTTGCCCAAGCAAGAGCTGAGGAAATTAAGTATCATGAGGACTTTTATGCCAGCAATACGTTGTTTGAACCAGGCACATGGTTATCCAAACCTGTAAAGATTGTGATGGAAATGCTCGAAGCCCTGGATGTAAGCGGTATTCGGGTTCTCGATCTTGGATGCGGAGTGGGGCGGAACAGCATTCCTATTGCTCAAAGGATCAAGGAATACGAAGGCACTGTGACCTGTATAGACTTAATTCCGAAGGCTATTGAGTTGCTGGAAGAGAATGCGAAGGCATATGAGGTTGAAGACTGTCTGCTTGCAGAAGCATCAGATGCGGAGTTTTACCCTATCGAACCTGACTATTATAACTACATCATTGCCTGCTCTTGCCTGGAACATGTCTCCTCAGTTGGAGCTTTTGAAGGGGTTGTTACCCAGATGATCAAAGGAACAAAGAACGGTGGAATTAACACGATTTTGATGAGTACGGATATTCAAGATTATGACCTGGCAACAGGAGAACTAACAGAGGGATTAATCGAACTCAATTTGGAGACCCACAAGGCCTATTTAATGCTTGAAGAGCTTTATAGCGGGTGGGAAATTTTAATGGAAAGAGACATTCCTCAAAAAATAACCGAACAGAAGCATGGAAAACAAATCGAATTTAGATGCAATTGGGTAACATTTGTGGCTCGGAAGGCAGATGGCATCAGGAGTAATTCATGAATAAAAATTCATCTAAGAACGACCTCTCGGAGGAGATTAGCAATAATATGTGGAGGATCTCTTTGGAACAGGTTCTGGCCCCAGTAATACGGGTAGAGGATTTTTTGCTATTTTTTGATAAACTAATAGAGAATCGACAGCGCCAAATTATGGAATCCAACAACCAACAGGGCATGATCTTCTATTTGTGGTTTGATTGGATGGCTAGTCAATTAAGGTTCAATCTCATTTTCAGAGTCCATGAACGCTTGCCCTTTCAATTCGAGTTGGAGCTAATTGAGAATATGGAACCGATTCTGAAGGAGTTTATTGAATTTCCGTATTTGAACGGATTGCCGATCGGGGATGACCCGAACGTCTTGATGTGACCACCAATAACCCCTCTCAAGCGATCAGATCAAAACTCTTAGAGCGGATGAACAAGAGATGATTAAATACTTGGAGTGAATACAATGGAGATTACAGAAATCAAGAAAGATCTTTTTACAATGCCGCAGGAATACTACTTAGCACATTGCATATCAGCCGATGCCAAAATGGGAGCAGGTATTGCCGTGCAATTTCGAAAAAGATTTAAACTGACTTCGCTTCAGGACAGAGCAGCAAACCATGAACTTGAGGTTGGAAAGTGCTACAGGGTAGATCGGGTGTTCAACTTGATAACGAAGAGCAAGTATTGGCACAAGCCCACATACGAAACATTAACGATGGCACTCAGATCGATGAAAGAACTCTGCGAACAAGAGTCCATTCAGAAGATGGCTATGCCTGAAATCGGCTGTGGGCTGGATAAATTGCAATGGGGACGAGTCAAAGAAATCCTTGCACCACGCCTGTTGATTACCCAAAATAAGGAATACCAAAATTGAAAAAAGGCCGCTCTTTCGGTAAAATCGATTCCACCACAGAACTCGATTCGAAAGAGGCGACCTCATGAAAAAGTCTACCACGTTCACCACCTTAGTTCAAACGTTATTGACGGAAGAAGATGTACATGAAATTCTGCAAGAATTGAAGTATAAGGACACAGCGACCAAGTTTACAGCAAGCCAACTGCTCCTTTTCTTTATGCACTCGGCCTTAGGCCAGTGGGATAGCTACCGCTCGGGCGTAGGAAAAGCGGTGACATGCGGCTTGATGCCCGTTTGTTACTCTACCTTCTCTTCTAAAGCCAGTGAAGTGCCGTATGAGCTGTTCAAGCAATTATTTCATCGACTTCTCTCAAAATGTAATCGGGCCACGAAACGTCATCTGGGTATTCCCAAGAACCTGTTGCTGGTGGACTCTACGACCCTCACGGTAGGAAAAACCAGACTGCCCTGGGCCTTATTTCATGGAGAACGCGCAGGAATTAAACTGCATGTGGCATTTGCGGCAAGCACGGAGCAGCCGGTTCAGGTGATTGAAACCATCGGCTCTGCTCACGACGGACCTATTGGAGAACGGCTTGCCCACAAAGACTACATTCTGGTCAATGATCGCGCGTACGGAAAAATCAAGCGCTTTGATCAGTATGTGCGAGAACAACAATTTTTCGTCACTCGGATCAAAGAGAATGTGACCTTAGTGCAATCTCGTTCCTTAAAACGAGAAAGGAAAGCAACCTCAAATGTCGTCAAGGACGTCACTTGTTATTTGGGGACGCCGCAATGTCAATCGAAGCTTCGACATCGCGTGGTCATTTTCACGGATGATTATGGTCATGAAATAAGAGTCGCTACCAATCTTAAGCATCGGTCTGCGGAACAAATCGCTGACATGTACAAGGCCAGATGGGGCATCGAAGTGTTCTTTCGGTGGATCAAGCAAAACTTAAATGTACCCATTCTCTTTGGAACCACCAAGAATGCCGTATTTAATCAGTTGTTCGCTGCTCTCATGACCTATGTGGTCTTGAAGTGGCTCTATGTTCGTTCCAAATCTCATATTATTGCGTGCAAATCCATTCCCCTGATTCGTTTTAAGGAATGTATGCAGACCAACCAATGGCAAGTGGAGTGGCTCATCGCAATCGCTAAGATTTTGGATAGGTATGTCTATTTGTCGTGTCTTAAAATTCCAGAAACTTGATAATCAACAGGCGTGTCCTTGCACAAGAATTTGAAGATTTGCCCATCGAGATTACGGTATGCAGGCTGTAGTAGAGGAGGTCTGCATGACAAAGCGTGCAAAGCTTAGAGTATGGACTCTAATAGTCTTGGATAGCATAGCGATTGCTATTGCGCTGAGATATCTCTTTTTGGAAAATCTGGCGCTCAGCTATATGGGTACAACCCCAAGAACTGGTATATTTAAACCGGAGTATACTTGGATGGAAATAACATCGGAAGACCAAAGGCAATACTATTTGGAAGAGTTTCAATTGAAGCTGCCTGAGATTGATTTTAGTAATAATAATATGATTATTTCCAAACATAAAATCTACAAAGCGTACTATGCGAAAGACGAGTATTCATGTGATGGTGCGCCGGATGGTTTAGCTGTGTTTAATTATTTGTCCTCGCGGAAAAAATTCTATATTTATAGAATCCCCAAAATATTAATCAGCCAGGGAGTCGGATAATGGATACCAATAGTGAATGGCCAAATGATGAGTCAGAGAGATGGATCAAGTTAGGGCATTTATTCGGTAAGACCGTATTTGATCAAATCAAGCAATATGCTTCAGATCGAATCGATGCGAACGCCTCCAATGAAAGCAAAGAAGCAGCGGAAAAAGCGATTCTGGATACGATATATGGTTTTATGATGTTATTCGATGGTGTAATGGAGACCGCGGAACTTGACCATGATCATAGTGTTGAATTTGCTCTAATGGGTAGAGTGTACAATATACAAACGGGACAGCGTTTAGAAGAGATTGAACTAGCGCCTGAGGGCGATGGTCTGTGCATGGGCTTTCATATGTGGGCTGACGGAGAGTTTGAGTAATTTGTTAATCAAGGAGGCGTAATTGAAGGCTATAAACGGTTGAGGGTGGGTTAGGGGATTTATACATATTCGTCATCCTGGTCAAATTCATTACGGAGTAGAGAAATAGCCGGGAGGTATTTTCAGTGGATGTAAATATTCGTTTTGGAACCGAAGCAGACAAAGCTTGGCTTCAAAGCATAGATCGGCATATTGATCCGGAATACATAGACTTCAAATTGAATCATAGAGAAATATTGATAGCCGAACATAATGATCAAGCAGCAGGATATCTTCGTCTGGAGTACTTATGGACCAAAGTCCCTTATATAGGGCTGATCCTCGTCAAAGAAGAATATAGAGGACAAGGGATCGGGACAGCGCTTATTCAATATTTGCAAACTCACCTCAAGCAGCGGGGACTCACGAAACTATACAGCTCTTCTCAAGTCAATGAGGAGGAACCTCAGCGGTGGCATCGAACGAAAGGGTTTAAAGAAACAGGGATTATTAATGGGATCAATGAGGAAGGGATCGGAGAAGTCTTTTTTGTAAAAGAGCTGTAAAGGCGAGGAAACAGGGGGACGCTGGCTATGAAGTATTGGCTGCAGGGAATCATACTAATTTACATCTTACAGATCAGAAAAGGGCGAATTGGAAAACCGGATTTGCCGGAGCTGAAGAGGGGTATTATTTCGTAGCTCCTCCGGTTAACGGATGGACTCTGGTGATTAACTCATTAATGCCTGATTTGGAAGCTGAATTAACATCTGACCCTCTTTCTTCTCCTTTGAAGGCGATAACGTACTTAAGCGAGACGTTCGGAGAAGCTTGTTATTTTGGAAGTCATCGGATTGTCGATTATTATGCCTGGGCCAAAGCCAAGGACGGGAACATTAGCAGAGGATTTGGGTATTTGGGCGAAACCGGCAGTATTATACTCGATCAGAGGGAAGTGTACGCTGAAGAACAGAAACAGAATTCAGGGTTTGATGAATCCACATCCACTGACGAGATTTCTGTTCCCGATGGAGGATGTCATATCGATGGCTAAGGAATGGACAACCGATCCCGGTATGAACACCGGGCAGCTGGACAAGGGCAGTGGAATTGCGGGAGTCAGATCAAAGAGGTGAAGACACATCAATCTCATCAAGGTGGCAAACCGCAGAAGTGAATACGTGAAAATCGAGCACTACAACATTTTGGTAGATGATGTTCCGTTAGATATGCAGCTGCATCAACTATACCCAGATCTTTTGTTTCTAGGCTTAATTCCTGTAATGACAGAGTGGCTTAACACCGACGAGGAAAAAAGTGTCGCAAGAACCCGGTACTTGTCATCCCGGAATGGAGAAATTCTTCCGATTCTGATGTGTCCGGATGATTGTGACTTCTACTGCACCCTGCTAGTGGCGGAGGTTGTCACAGAGGGAGAAGAGATCGTCTGGAAGCGGATTGGTCAAGACAAGAGTATGTGAGACAGAGGAGGATTACCCATGACTTTTAATCTCGACAGGCTCTACCTGATTACTGAAATACCTGGTTATTCACCGCAAATCGGACACTTAATATCCATGATGAATTTTGCCAGAGCGACCACACTTGAATCCGTTAACGATTTGACGCAGGAACAGCTTGATTTCATTTATGACAGCAACAGTAATTCGATAGGTGCATTGCTTTTACATATGGCAGCTGTAGAATATGCGTATCAAGTTGGTACATTTGAAGAGAGGGAACTCAATGAAGAGGAACTGGCTCGGTGGGGGCCTGCGTTAAGCTTGGGGGAAGAAGGCAGGGCACATATTAAAGGCCATAATATAAATTATTATTTATCCGTAATGAGCGAAGTGCGTGAACGGACCTTTGAATTATTTAGAACCAAAAGTGATGAATGGCTATATGAAGAGAGGGACTTCTGGAACAATCGGCAGGCAAACTTTTACTTTATCTAAAAAGCCGAGAAGACTCTTTCCTCAATAGAGAGGAGATGAATCGGCGGTTTTGCGCCCCAAAAGCGAACATATGTGCTATAATAGGAATATCCTACGCGAAAGGAGGCCTCGTGGCATGTTGGTACATAAAGCATACAAATATCGCATCTATCCTAACCCGGAACAACGTCAACTCATCCATCAAATATTTGGCTGTTGCCGCTTTGTCTTCAATCATTTCTTAGTCAAATGGAGCGAAACCTATGCGGCAACCGGTAAAGGGTTGTCCTATAACGCCTGTGCCACGCAGCTTCCTGCACTCAAACAGCAATTTGAATGGCTAAAATCAGTAGATAGCATTGCCCTGCAATCGGCGGTGCGAAACGTGGCAGACAGCTTTGAACGTTTCTTCAAGAAACAAAATCAGGCTCCACGCTTCAAAAGCCGCAAGCATCCTGTTCAAAGCTACACCACGAAATACACTAATGACAACATTGCGATCAATGGAAACCGACTGAAGCTTCCGAAGCTTAGCTGGCTTCGCTTTGCCAACTCCAGAGCGTGCGAAGGTCGCATTCTTTCGGCTACCCTGCGGCGAAATGCGGCAGGCAAGTATTTTGTATCCATCCTCTGCGAAGTGGAAATGAACCCTCTGCCACAGACCGATAAGGAGATCGGCATTGACCTTGGACTCAAGGAATTAGCGGTCTGCTCGGATGGGGGGCGGGTTGCCAATCCCAAAGTGTTTCGCAAATATGAACAAAAACTTGCATTTTGGCAACGCCGCATGGCTCGCCGTAACCAAGGGGGCTCCAATTGGCAGAAAGCCAAACAGAAGGTTGCCCAAATCCATGAAAAGATTGTCAACAGTCGTCATGATTTTTTGCATCAACTCACCACGAAGCTGATTCGTGAAAATCAAACGATCAGCATCGAAAATCTGAGAGTGGCGAACATGCTCAAAAATCACCGGCTGGCCAAATCCATCGCCGATGCGTCGTGGGGTGAATTTGCCCGTCAGCTTGCGTATAAAGCGAAATGGTATGGACGAACGGTGAAGGTAGCGGATACATTCGCTCCAACGAGCCAAAGGTGTCATGTATGCGGCACGATCCATCCCGAAGTAAAGAAATTGTCTGTGCGACAATGGACATGTCCATCGTGCCATACCCATCATGATCGAGATGAAAATGCCGCACATAACATCAAACGCCTTGGTGTTTAAACGTCAAGACCACCGTTCCTTAGATATTTGGCTAAGGCATCATACAACGGTGGGAATGACCCGTACAGATGTTCCTTTAGAAAACTGCGGGAACCGCAGGGATCGCTTGGTATACGATTTTTCGTGAGAAAATATCGATATGAATTCCTCTCAGTAGAAGGGATTACCCAAGAATCCCCCACTTCAAGTGTTAGCTAAGTGGGGGAGCGTTCAAGTGGTTTCATGTGTTTGAGGATGAAATCAATCATAGAGGTCAAATCAGATGGATCAGCAAGCGGATTCGCGAGTAGATAAGTTATATGCCCTTCCTAAAGTTCTTAACCGATTCATTGCAGTATTCGATGTGACTGAATTGTACCTTGCACTCTTTCCCGCTTGGACTTTGGGCTGTAATTCCGACATATACGGTATCATTTTCACTGATCGATGCTTGAACAGCCTCACCATTACAATCATCACTAACTTCATGTATGACTACACTTACTACTGCAGGATATCCCAAATCTGTGTCTTCATAGGCGAATTTAACCCAGTTCTGATCGTTAATGTACAGCATAATTGCTCCAGTCATACACATTCGATAAAAATGGAGTAACCTCACATGTGAATGTGAACTCAGCGCCTGCTTCGGCAACATATATTGGAGCATTGCTGGCTTTGAAATCCGAGGCTGCACTTATAAAAAATTCGTGCTTTCACCAGCACATATTTCAATGACACCCTGTTTTTCCTTTTACTGCTTTGGATTATTGATCCACTTATTAAGCATAAAATAGGTCCCCCTCCTGATTATTTTAGCAATTTGGAACATTTTCACTTTCCATTGTAAGGGTTTTATTTTTCCTAAAGAACCTTTTAAATTTCGAATGATTTGAAGATTTTTTGAACTAATTTGCCTTAAAGATTGAACGAAGGCGTTCTTTCCGCAGCTCGATCAAGACGGGTTGACTTTGACACCGTGTCGCACTTTATACTTCGTGGGGAGAGGAGGAAGCAGGCGTGGAGTTGCAGACGATAACCGCAGTATCCAAAGATCTGGGGATTTCACCAAGGATGCTGCGATATTACGAACAAATCGGACTGATCAAAAGTCTCAGGAAGGAGGACTATTCATACCGTGTGTATGATGAGACCGCTCTTCAACGATTGCAGCAAATTATTATCCTACGGAAACTGCGTATTCCAGTTAAGCAAATCTGTAATGTTCTGAACAATCAAGACGTTGCTACGGCGATTGAAGTCTTTAAACAGAATATCGATGAATTAAACGATGAAATCACATCTTTATCAACGATCAGATCCATAATAAGTCGGTTCATTGATATTTTGCAGGAAAAAACAAATCTCCGAATAAGACCCGATTTGTTCGCTGACGAATCCGTGCTTCTGCTGGTTAACTCCTTGTCTTTGACCAAAAAAGTGATAAAGGTGGACAAGTCAATGGAAGAACTGAACAAGGCCAGCGAAGGCTTAACCAAGCCGCTGGATGTGAGAATCATTTATCTTCCGCCGATGACGGTCGCGTCAAGCCATTATATCGGTGAAGATTGCGAAGAGCATGCAGGCAGAGTATTGAATCAATTCGTTCAAGAAAGCGGGTTGCTGAGGATCAAGCCTGATATCAGGCATTTTGGCTTCAATAATCCGATTCAACATGCAGACTATGGCGCGTCATCTACCGGATATGAAATGTGGGTGTCTATTCCGGAACATATGGAGGTGCCTGCTCCACTCCAAAAAATCCAATTTCATGGTGGGCTGTACGCCGCACATGCCATTACTTTTGGCAGCTTCGATCATTGGGGCTTGTTACATAATTGGGTTGTGGATCATGAACAATATGCCAATGACTGGGGCTCGATACGCTGTACTCCGCATGTTGAGGGGATGGATTGGGCGCTGGAGGAGCAGTTGAATTACATCAATAACGTTCAGAAAGCGGATTTTGACATCCATACGATGCAGCTTGACCTGCTGTTTCCGATAAAAGTACAGCCAATCAGGAGGAGGTCAGTATGAAGCTTCATGGAGCTTGCATTCTAACGCATAATATCACAGAACTCGTGGAGTTCTACAAGAAGTTATTCGAACAGGAGCCTGAGGTGGACGGGGGCGTGGATTATCGTTTTTATGCGGCGCAGCTCATTATTCATAAGCTGAACGATGTGGAGGCGCCGTCAACGAGTAACGCGGCACTCATTTATGCGGTCGAGAATGTGGATGATGAATATCGCAGACTGGTTAACCTCGGTTTGCAAGCGATTTCTCCACCGAGCGATAAACCGTGGGGGTACGATCCTTTTTGATGAATGATCCCGATGGCAATACGGTCAGTTTTTTTGTTGATTTACTTCCACAATATTGCGATTGATAGAGTGATGCGAGCAACCTGACTGGCAGCAGAACACTCTAAATAAATTGTACTTTTTGGAAAAGGCATAATTACCTCCTACGAAGGATGGGGAGGCAGTTGGCCTTTTTTGTCTGTAATTAGTCCGCTGGGTCCATTTATCAGGATTAATAGGAAAAAATAATTATTTGTTAGCCAAACATATTGATTTTATGAATAACAATATATAATCAATATAGAAGCAAAGGATTTATTTGTCAGAAATTTTCGAAGATTGGCGGTTATTGTTGGATGGTTTCGGTTAATCTGCTTTTTGAAAGCGCTTATCATATTTTTATATAACTATTTTGTTATTAATTTTGTTTGGTTCTTGTTTCGTAACTGAAATTAGGTGTGAGAGGAGGAGGGTGAGTCCGTCTCGGTTATGAAATTTGAATAGATGCTCATTATTCAGCATGAACAGACCGAATATGCGTAAGGGATATACCAAGAACAAACAAATAATCTTGGAGGTTCGTATATGAAGAAGGGTTTTATTAGCTTGCTCATGGTGATGATGGTTATCGGCATGATGCCGACTCTCTATGTAAGCGCTGCAACGAATGCGGCTCTTAATCAATCCGTCACCGCGAGCTCGACTGAAGATTCCGGTAAGACGCCTCAAATGGCGGTGGACGGGGACTCATCGACAAGATGGTCATCAGTCTATTCCGATCCGCAGTGGATCAGCGTCGATCTTGGCGCAGTCACTCCCGTTAACGGAGTAAAGCTGAATTGGGAAGTTGCATACGCGAAGGCGTACCAAATTCAAGTTTCAACTGATAATACGACCTGGACTACCGTTTATGCCACCACGGAAGGTGATGGAGGCATCGACAATATTTCTTTTGCGACGAATAACGCAAGATATGTAAGAATGTATGGAACACAGAGATCGACCAATTATGGATACTCGCTCTGGGAGTTCGAAGTACTTAAAGCTGATTCCAGCGATCTCACAGCTCCGACGGCTCCGACCAACCTGGCAAGCACCAGCAAGTCGGATACGACAGCAACTCTGGCCTGGACCGCTTCGACTGATGACACAGGCGTAATTGGCTATGATATCTACGAGGGAACAACGCTTGTAGGTTCGAGTTCAACGACCACTTATCTTGTTACAGGCCTGACAGCGAGCACGCTGTATAACTTCACGGTCAAAGCGAGAGATGCTGCGGGCAATGTATCGGCGGCAAGCAACTCGGTAAGCGTTACGACGAGTGCCTCCGAATCCAACATTATTTCGGGAACTGTGTACAAGCTTACGGCGCAGCACAGCGGTAAAAATCTGGATGTGGCCGGGGGATCAACCGCTGATGGCGCAAATGTGCAGCAGTGGACCGACAATGGCAATGCACAACAGAAATGGAGAGTTGTCAGCGTCGGAGACGGCTACTATAAATTGATTGTACAGTCCAGCGGCAAGGCTCTGGATGTAGCACAAGGCTCCACAGCAGATGGAGGAAATGTGCAGCAATTGACTGACAATGGTTCAACAAGTCAAATGTGGAAGATTGTTGACATCGGTGGCGGCTATTATAAACTGATCGCCAAATCCAGCGGTAAAGTTCTGGATGTAGCAGGCGGTTCTACCGCTGACGGAGCCAATGTTCAACTATGGACCGACAACGGAAATGCGCAGCAGAAATGGAAATTTACAGTTGTTGAAGATGCGGATAACACCGCTCCTACTGCACCATCGAGCGTAACCGCCGCTTCGAAGACGGATACGACGGTCAGCCTCAGTTGGACCGCTTCGACAGACAATGTCGGCGTAACGGGCTATGAAATCTACAATGGCTCGGTGCTGGCAGGCACCAGCACAACAACGAGCTATACGGTAACAGGTCTGACCGCGAGCATGGCGTACAGCTTTACGGTCAAAGCCAAGGACGCGGCGGGCAATGTATCGGCAGCCAGCAGCGCGGTACAAGTTACGACGAATCCTCCTTCTGTCGATACAACGGCCCCAACGGCTCCGACAAATGTAACCGCTGCCTCGAAGACGGCTACAACGGTTAGCCTGAGCTGGACTGCTTCGACGGACAATGTCGGTGTAACAGGGTATGAAGTTTACAATGGTTCGACTCTGGCAGGCACCAGCACAACGACGAGCTATACGGTAACCGGTCTGACTGCGAGCACGGCATACACCTTCACGGTCAAAGCCAAGGACGCAGCGGGCAATGTGTCGGCGGCCAGCAGCGCGGTACAAGTTACAACGAATCCTCCGTCTACAGATACTACGGCCCCTACGGCTCCGACAAATGTAACCGCTGCCTCAAAGACGGCTACAACGGTTAGCCTTAGCTGGACTGCTTCGACGGACAATGTTGGCGTAACGGGCTATGAAATCTACAATGGCCAGACGCTGGCAGGCACCAGCACAACGACGAGCTATACCGTAACCGGTCTGGCTGCAAGTACGGCATACACCTTCACGGTAAAGGCCAAGGACGCAGCAGGCAATACATCGGCGGCCAGCAGCGCGCTGCAGGTTACGACCAGTGCTAATTCGCCGCATGATGGTTTCTACATCAGCGGCAACACGCTCTATGACGCTAATGGCAATCCATTTGTCATGAGAGGAATCAATCACGCTTACAATTGGTATAAGGGCCAAGAGTCGGTTGCTATTCCGGCAATTGCCGCAACCAAAGCGAATACGATCAGAATTGTGCTCTCGAACGGTCAACAGTGGACCAAGGACAGCTTGGCCGCTATTCAGAACCTGATCACCTTGTCCGAACAGAACAAGCTGATCGTCATTCTGGAAGTTCATGACGCAACAGGATCGGAAAGCGCATCAGATTTAGAAAATGCCGCTAATTACTGGATCGAAATGAAGAGCGCGCTGATCGGGAAAGAGAAGACGGTCATCCTTAATATCGCGAACGAATGGTACGGCCCGTGGGATGGCGCTGGCTGGGCAGACGGATACAAATCCGTTATTCCCAAGCTTCGTAATGCGGGGATCAAGAATACCATCATGGTTGATGCCGCCGGATGGGGACAGTACCCGAAATCGATCTCTGATTACGGAACACAGGTATTTAATGCGGACCCGCTCAAAAATACGATGTTCTCGATTCATATGTATGAATATGCCGGAGGCGATGCAACAACAGTCAAGAGCAACATCGACAATGTGCTGAACAAGAATCTGGCCGTGGTCATTGGCGAGTTCGGAATCAAGCACACGAACGGTGATGTTGATGAAGCTACCATTATGAGTTACTCCCAAGAGAAGAGCGTAGGCTATCTCGGATGGTCCTGGAAGGGCAACAGCACTGATCTTGCATATCTCGACATGGCCAACGACTGGGCTGGAACGAGCTTGACCGAGCAAGGCCAGGCTATCATTAACGGAACATATGGAATCAAGGCAACTTCCAAAATCTGCACAGTGTATGACGATGTCCCGACGGATACCGAGGCGCCTACAGTACCTACGGCCCTTGCAGGCACTTCGCCTTCTTACTCCTCGGTCGCACTGACATGGGGAGCTTCGACAGACAATGTTGCCGTAACCGGCTACAACGTCTATCAAAATGGCAATCTGGTTGCCATTAGTCCGACGAACAGCTATACCGTGACAGGACTGAAGGCCAACACAGCTTACACCTTTACGGTGAAGGCCATTGACGCCGCAGGCAATGCATCCGCAGCTAGCAACGCGGTCATCGTTACGACAGCGGACAGCAATGATCATACGGCGCCTACAGCTCCGGCCGGATTGGCCGTAGTTCCGGCGATCACGACCGCTACTCTGACCTGGACAGCATCTACGGACAATGTTGGTGTAACCGGATACTATGTGTATCAGGACGGGGTCAAAGTCGGCACGACCGATGCCACCCGCCTGATCGTATCGGGCCTTGAGAGCAGCACAGCTTATACGTTCACTGTGAAGGCGTTCGATGATTCGGGCAACCTGTCGGATGCCAGCAACGCGGTAACGGTAACTACAGGCGACCCAACTCAGCTGCCGGAGATTGATCCGGGAATCATCGCTGATTATTCGACCTGGTATGTCGGTATCAATGGCGCCGACAAACCAGCCGCAGGCACGGTTGCTCAGCTTACACCGCTTGATAACGGCGGCTTGAACATGACCTTTAACCTGAAGACGGAGAATTATCCAAGCTTCCAAGTTGACCCGGTTCCGACAGTGGACTGGAGCACATATTCCAACATGAACCTGATCGTAACCAATCCGAACGCTGTCGAGATCCAATTGCAGCCGATTGTTAAAGACGGTGACTGGAAATGGGTAGAGCTTGGACAATACGTCAAAATTCCGGCGAAGACCACAACCATGGTAACGGTACCTTTGACCGGACTTGTCAACAAAGACGTTAACCGGATCATCCTGCGGGTTCAAGGCGGAAGCGGCGGTGTTGAAGGAAGCCTCCAGTTGCATACGATCAGCTTCGATCTGGCCGCGGATGCCTACGCTTCGACCATTGCCGAAATGAACCGTCCGAAGACGGCAAGTTATTATCCTTGGACCTTCGTAGAGTCTTCCTTTACGGCGAACGTATCGAGCGGACTCAATGGCGAGACCATCTTCGTTAATTACGCTTCTACATTGAGCGATACGAAGGCGGCCGGTGTGGGAACCGAGACCAAAACAGGACTTGGCATCGGAGATGACTGGTCGAAGTATGCCAGTCTCTCGAGCACTTTGACCAATAAGGGAACGTCTCCCATCCATGTATCCCTGGTTCTGAGAGTCGGCACTAACTGGACATGGGAAGAGACAGGCGGCCAGACGGCAACTGATCCTTCGTTCGAGAGAATCATTGCTCCCGGAGAGAGTGTGGATGTCACTTACGACTTCAATTCTCCGATCTGGAAATCTGCGCTTACCGAGTGGGTGAACAGCGCGGCCGTGTCCAAGCTGACGGATATCCGGGGTATTGAGTACAAGGTATACACCGGTGCCGGCGAGACAGCAGCGGCTGGAACCCTGGAGATCACCAACTTCAAATTGAATTTCTAGTACAGTCGCTAATCTCCAAAAGAGACGAGCGGTGGAGACTGTCGGGAATTTTCCCGGCAGTCTTTGTTTTTTTGATATCAGAACATAGAAACTTCCAAGCCTCGGCCCCCTCATATTCTGCAATCGTTGCGGCCAATGCTGTAGTTCCAGCGCATCATCACCACACACGCACCCCAGTCGCTCGCTCTGAATATAGCTTTTCTTTTCACAGCATTAACCTTCTGACCGGATAGATTTAACATTCCACCTTTATATTAAAATTTATGCGTTGCAGTCCGTAGGGATATTCAGGCAGCGAGAATCTATCACACTGGGGAGTGAAGGGAAGTTGGAGAGCACGCGAAGTAAGTCTTGGAGACGGATCGGCAAAAGAACCGCCAGCCGGATCATGTCAGGAGTGATGGCGCTTAGCTTGGCAATGGGAACGCTGGTTATGCCAGCAACCGTCCAGGCGGAGCCAGCACAGCAGGCAGGGCCCGAGCTGTACATAACGGAAATTCATCCCGATAATTCGGGAACGGATGATTTTGAGTTCTTTGAATTGTTCAATGCATCCGATTCGCCGCTTGATCTGAGCCAGTATAAGCTGCTGTATCGGTATACGGATAACAGCAAGCCGGATGCGCAATTGAATTTGCCTGCGGCCACGATTGGCCCCGGAAGGCTGCTGGTAGTCTGGAATAATATTAATACGACCGCTCCAAAGACGCTTGCCGACTTTAATGCCAAGTTCGGAACGGCGCTCAGCGATCTCGATGTCATTCAGCTGACCGGGTTCGACGGGTTCTACAACAGTGGCAACCGGGCGATTGCCGTTCGCCGCGCCGACGGAACCGAAATCGCCTCGGCCGCATACTTGAAAGCGGATATCGGGGCCGGTCTGGGCGTTCAGTATATGCCTGGAGCAAGCGGATCGGATGAGGCGAAGTTCGCCGTCCAAAGTCCGCCGACGCCGGGCAGAGCCCAGGCCGGACAGCTGTTTATGCTGTCGGGCGAGGACAATCTGCCGCCCTATATTTCGCATCAGCCGGTGAAGAACGCTGCGCCTTCAGAGAATCTCGCAATCAGCGCATCCATTGTCAATCCGGATGCTTCCGTCATCGGTTCCGTCTATGCATCGGAGACGGTTACGGGAGACGTCTATTACAAAGCCGGTGGAACCGACTTCGAGTGGGTTCCGATGAATGCGAACGGGGAACGCGCGTTCAGCGCTGTCATCCCGGGTTCAGCGCTCCATGGCAATGAGCTGACCTACTACATTGAAGCGCGGGATTCGGAGCATACCGTAGATACGCAACCGTACACTGTTGCCGTCGGAGAGGTAGCGGATCAGCCGCCGGTTATCGTCCATCAGCCAGTGACATCAGCCGATTCGCGCCAGAACCTGACAATTGAAGCCGAGATTACGGATGAGCAGCCTACAGTAACGGCGGCGGTCTATTATCGTCTCGGCGGACAGGGCGAATACCGCAAACTGGTCATGGCACAGAGCGTTGGCAGCCGGTATAGCGCGGTTATTCCATCATTAGAGCTTACATCCGCTGAGCTGGAATACCGGATCGAAGCCAGCGATGGCAAGCAACTGGCGGTTACGCCGAATTATTCCGTAGCGGTCACAGTTCAGGGAGGCGATGATACCAAAGCGCCGCGTCTGCTTATTACCGAACTGGTGCCTGATTCCACCAATATCGGCAGCGCAGACGGCTACGAATTCGTCGAGCTGTATAACAACAGTGATCGCGACATCAACCTGAAAGACTATAAGCTGATGTACCGCTACACCGCTTCGGGACCGGATGCCGATGTTATCTGGCCGACTGATCGTGAGGACATTCTCATCAAATCGGGCCAGACAATCGTCTTCTGGGTGATCAATTCCGCCAATGGCAGCAGTACAGTTGCCGACTTCAACGCGAATTACGGCACACAACTTGTAGAGAATGAGAACATCTTCCGCATATACAGCGCCGGTATGGCCAATGGCGGAGGACGGGCTCTGGTTATCGCGACCAATACACGCAAGGAAATTGCCGTCGCTTCCTACGACAACGATGGGGAGACCGTTGCGAATAAGGGCATTTTCTATAAGGCGCCTACTGACGGCACAACTCAGATGATCAAGACCAGCGCCGGACTGCTGCCAGCTACACCTGGAACGGTCGATCCGCTTCAGGTGCCGGCGACGAAGGTGCATGTCCCGGACGATCTGACTGCACCGACGGTTGCCAATCTGACGGCTTCCGGTGAGACCGATCAGGGCAAGGACTTCGAGCTTGTCGCCGACGCTCAGGATGACGCAGGCATCAAGTCGGTTGCGGTATATTACCGGAGCAACCTGCAGAGCGAGTACACGAAGCGTTACTTGGCCGAGAGCTATAATGACGGCATGTATCATTACAAGCTGTTCTCCCCGGACCTGATCGGCCGGGATTATATCGAGTATTACTTCACGGTGTCGGACGGGACTTTCGAGACGACTTCGGACAAGTACCGTCTGGTGATAACGGGCGGCAGAGATACGGCGCCCCTGCGTCTGAATGTGAAGGACGGGGACATTCTCTCCGGTGAGAAGCTGCTGAAGGCTACGGCTGAGCAGGGTTCTCCGTCGGATCTGAAGCTGTCGCTGGACGGAAAGGCGCTTCAGGGGACTTACGCTTCGCTTGAGAATAACGCCTACTTTGCTTTTGACGCTTCCGCAGTCAATTACTACTTTAAAAATGGCGTCACGATCGGCCAGGAGATTCTCTACACTTTCCAGGACCCGATTGATCAGTACACGACGCTGACGGTGCCGATTGAAGCGGAGCGTCTGAAGACTGGTGCGAATACCATTTCGATTCGGGCAGGATCAAAGACCTCTCCTTTTGATGACCGCGCCGAGGAGAACAAGGATGATTTCACTGTCCGCAATGTAAGATTGGTACTGGCTGACGGAACGGAAATCTACGACTCCAGGTTCGCGAATCCGAATCAGGAAATTCAGATGGGCGATTCCGCGGGAAAGAACGAGTTCGTGGATTTCAGCTTCGTTCTTCCTGATGACAAGCTGTCTTCGGCCACATACAAGCTCGATACCCACCAACTGGCGGACGGCGGACATACGTTGGCAGTTGAGCGGGCAGGCGAACCAGCCGTAACCTCTGCATTCCAGGTGGACAATACGGCGCCTGCCGTTAAGTCAAGCGTGGAAGAAGGCCGCGAATACCGCGGAGCATTCACAATTGATGCGGCAGTAACCGATGCGATAGCCGGAGTGGGCACCGTGAAGGCATGGCTGGATGACAAGCCGATCAAGCTGCCTTACGCCACAGCGTCGTATCTGCTGACCGGGGGACAGCATCATCTGAAGATTGAGGCGAGCGACCTCGCCGGCAACACCGGTACGAGCGAGATCGGCTTCTCGGTTCCGGATGAGCTGCCGAATAAACCGGAGCTGGTATCTCCCGGGGAGGGGGCGACCGGATTGACATCCAGCGCGGAGCTGGCGGTGAAGGTAAGTGATCCGCTGCAGGATAAGCTGAATGTGTCCTTCTACCGGGGCTTCAAGCATGATGCGTCGAACCTGGCCTCCATTACGGCCTTCAAAGGCGCGGCCGATACCGAGCCGCCGAAATCGCTGACCCCTGGCGGCGAGAGCGCGCTGACCGGCAGCGATTATGCGAAGATTGCGAAGGCGGACGGCGACTATCTCACGGAGGACTCTACCGAGGCGTTCCCGTATCACCGGTTCGACATTAATCTGAATCCGCTTGTCAAAGACACCGATCTCGTGGAGATCGCTTGGCAGGGACACTCGCTCGAAGGCCGGAAGGTATCGCTGTATGCCTGGAGCCCTGCCGAAGGCGCCTGGAAATCGCTGGTGTACAAGATTGCCGGAATTGAGGATTTTGAGCTGAAGTCTTCCGTAGCTGCTGGCGACTATCGTGAAGGCAATACGATTCACCTGATGGTTCAGGACAAAATTGCGCCCAAGGAAGCAGCGCCGCAAGAATCCGTGCCGTTCGATTATTCATTCGTCTGGATGTCCGATACGCAGTATTATGCGGAGAGCTATCCACATATATATGAAGACATTGTCAACTGGATCGCTGCGAAGAAGGATGAGTTGAACATCAAGTATGTGTTCCACACCGGCGACATCGTCGATGACGCCGATCAGGCCTACGAGTGGGACGTTGCCAACCAGAACATGAAGGTGCTGGAAGATGCCGGACTGCCTTATGGCGTGCTGGCTGGCAACCATGACGTCGATCATCAGTACGGCGATTACAGCTACTATTGGACGCATTATGGGGAAGACCGGTTCAAGGATCAGCCGTATTACGGAGAATCCTACAAGAACAACATGGGACACTATGATCTGATCTCTGCTGGCGGCAACGATTATATTATGCTGTATATGGGCTGGGGACTGGGAGACGACGAGATCGACTGGATGAACGAGGTTCTGCAAAAGTATCCGAACCGTAAAGCCATCATCTGCATGCATGAATATTTGCTCGTCTCCGGCAACCGCGCTCCGATCGCCGACAAGGTGTTCGAGCGGGTCGTCATGCCGAACAAGAATGTTATTGCAACCCTAAGCGGCCATTACCATGACTCGGAGCTGCTCGTCGACGGGATCGACGATGACGGCGACGGCGTCAATGACCGCAACGTCTATCAAATGCTGGCCGACTATCAGGGTGCGCCCGAAGGCGGTCTGGGGTACATCCGTCTGCTGAAGGTCGATGCCGCCCATAATAAAATTTACGTACAGACGTATTCGCCTTATCTTAAAGAATACAATTTCTACAAACCGGAGCAGGATCCCGGCAAAGATGAATTTGTGATCGACCTTGATCTGCAGCCGCAGACGAAAGAAGTCTCAACCGATTATTTCGGCGTGAATGTGTATACAGACATCAAGGTTGGCGAGAAGCCGAATGTAGCCAGCGGCGAGACAGCCAGCGCCGTCTGGAGCGGATTGTCTCCGCAGACCCGCTATGAATGGTATGCCACGGCTGAGGACGAATATGGCGGCAGAACGCTGTCCGACATCTGGTCGTTCACAACCGGCGAAATCAATCCGGTTACGCCGACGGAAAGTCCGCAGCCTTCGACCGGACCGACTGCTACCCCGACACCTGAGCCGGTGCCAAGCCAGGCTCCGGTGGCATCGCCGTCACCTTCCGCTACCGCCGGATCGGCTGTCGTGGTGCCGGTGCTGGAGAACGGCGTGTACATCGCCGGGGCAGATGCCTTGTCGAAAGCGGCAGGCCAGTTGAACGGTGCATCAGCGGTTGAAGTCCACATCCCGGCGGAACCCGCAGCTGGAAGCGACATGGTGCTGCGTCTCGACGGCGCCGGCGTGCAGGCCGTGCAGCAGCGGCAGGCATCGCTGAAGGTCTTCGCCGGAAACACATCGGTCGAGCTGCCGAGTGCCGTGCTTCGGCAGGCGCAGGATGCGCAGACGGTCACGCTGACGATCCGCGCCTTGACCGCCGCGCAGCTTCAGGCGGAGACAAGCGCCGCAACCGGAGCCGATCCGGCGCTGTCCGCGAACGGCGCGGGCTACACCTTCACCCTGACGCTGCGGAATGGAACGGAAGAGACCCGGCTGACTTCGTTCGCCGCGCCGGTCACCGTAACGGCGGGACTGACGCAGCAGCAGAATGCCGGTCTTGATCAGGACTATGCAGGTGTCTACTATATTAATGGTTCTTCCGCGCAGTATATGGGAGGAACGTTCGCAGATGGCACTGTGACCTTCGGCACGAGCCATTTCTCGACCTTCGCCGTGCTTGATTACCGCAAGCAGTTCAACGATCTGCAGGGTCATTGGGCGAATCGCGATGTGCAGCGTCTGGCTGCCAAGCATGTGGTCACCGGCGTGTCGGACAAGCTGTTCGCGCCAAGCCGCAGCATCACGCGGGCCGACTTTGCCGTGCTGGCCGTGAAGCTGCTCGGATACAGCAGCCCGGCGGCAGGCACATCATTCACCGACGTGCCGGCATCTGCGTACTACGCCGGTTATGTCGCCAAGGCCGCCGAGCTCGGCCTGATCCAGGGCTACGGCGGCAGCTTCCGGCCGGGCGATTCCATCACCCGGGAAGAGGCGGCGGTCATGCTGACGAAGCTGCATGCATTGTCCACCGGCGCTCAAGCAAGCTCGTCCGCTAGCGCCGCAGCCGACTTCACCGACATGGGCTCGGCTTCCCAATGGGCCGCAGCTTCAATCCGCACCGCCCGGTCGCTTGGCCTGATCAACGGCGTGGACGGTTCCCGCTTCCTGCCGAAAGCGAAGGTCTCCCGCGCGGAAGCGGCGGCCATGCTGTCGAGAATGCTGGATCTGAAGCAGCAGTAAACGGCTATCCAATAAGCGCCGGACCTGAGGGCGCTGTCTATACTTGACCGGCGGCGCGTTACATCAGTGCGCCGCTGCTTGCAGCCTCACGCTGCCGCATACCCGAGGAAGAACACGGTATGGGGCGGCGGAGGCTGTTAACTTTTTCCATAGCCAGTTGAGTCTACCGGACCGTTCCATATCATGGTAAAATCCTCAGTATAGACGCTTACATAGGTCAGTGCTCAAGTAAGAGAGCTCAAGAAAACGGAAGCAATCCCGAAGCAATTCCTGGCATGGCAGACGGTGCTTCAGATTCAGGGAATGGGGCGGAGGATGAGGAGAGAGAAGATTGTTCGAATATCGATCGGAATCCTGCTCGCGGTTCTGGTCATGACGCCAATCGTATATGTCCAGGGAAACAAGCTTATTTATGCGCACAAGGTTAAGGCCTATCTGCTGGAACAAGAGCATTACCGGAAAGAAGAAATTCAATCGGTTCGGGGAATATGGGGGATCAAGCTGCCGTCATTTTTCGCTGTTGTTACGTTTAAGGATGAGCCTCATGTGGAATATATCTATTTTGCCCATAATGAGGTGCATCAGTTCGGCTATCGGCTGACTCCGGAAGGCAGGGATCATGATTTTAAGGAAAAGGATTTGAAGCATTACATCCCATTCTAAATTTACTCCAATACTTCAAGAACTGGAAATGAGGGCTATGATGAAAATAGCATTGCTGATTGTGGATATGCAGTCCGTGCACGTACAGGACCAAGTGGATGAGCGAAAAATAAACCGGGCCTGCGAGTACATCAACTATGTCGCCGGGCAGCTTCGTTCGAAGAATCAAGTTGTAATTCATGTGCAGGATGTCGAGGGGATGACGGAGGATAACCGGGAGCTGTATGCGGTGATTCCGGAGGTTCACGTGTACGATTCGGACCTGAGGGTAGCCAAGGAGAGCGGGAATGCGTTCTGGAACACGGAGCTGGAGCAGGTTCTGGCCCGTCACGGGGTAAGGTTGGTCATTATCGCGGGATTCGCGGCTGAGCAGTGCGTGCTGTTTACCTATAATGGAGCGGAAGAAAGAGGGTTCAGACCTGTTATTCTGCAAAATGGCGTTCTCAGCACTCATAGCGATGCTGTTGACGCAACTTACCGGGACCGCAATGTCATTTCCTATCCTGTTGTCGAGTTCTTGATTTAAGCGGCGATTAATCCGAGACAGGATTGGAAAGGAGCCGGGCTGTTGTGATGAATCCCAACGAATTCTGGAACCAGGCGTTCGGCAGGTCAGGTCTGGAGCCTCATTATGATGACTGGCTGGACAAATATAAGGAAGAGCTGGATCGATGCAGCGGAAGAACTATTCTGGATTTGGGCTGCGGCATCGGAAATAATGCGAAATATTTGACCGAGCGTGGACACAAGGTCCTTTGCTGCGATCAGTCTGAGGTTGCTTTGGAGAAGCTGCGCGCTTTTGTGCCCGAGGCGGAGACCAAAAGGCTTAATATGCTGGAGGGTCTTTCTTTTGCTGACGGGAGCTTTCCTCTTGTCATCGCGGATTTGTCCCTGCACTATTTCGATGAGGCGGATACGTTTCGGATTGTGCGGGACATTCATAGAGTGCTGGAGGAGGGGGGACTGCTGCTCTGCAGGCTGAATTCCATCCGATCGCTGCCGGTTTACACCGGATATTACATAGAAGTCGGAGGTTTAATGCGCCGGTATTTTGACAGGGAACAGGTTGATTATTATTTCGGCAATGACCTGTGGGAGAAGATGACCTGCCTGGAGTATCCTATGGACCGGTATTTCAAAGGAAAGATCGTGTGGGAGGTGCCGGCGAAAAAGAGAGGCTGAACGCTTGACTGCACAGGAGGGTTGTACTTGAAAAAAATCTGTATCTTCTTGCTCGCCGCTGGCTTGGCGCTTTCGGGCTGCAGCTCAGACAGCGTCGATACGCCGCGCTATGAAGGAAAAAGGCTGGTCATCGGCGTAATTGGAAATCCCCCGAAGGTAAGAGAAGCTGCATATACAGTTAAATGGAAGGAAGTCACTTTCACTTCACTCCAGAACAGCCGGGATAAGTCCGAGATCGATGCGGTGATTATTACGGAGGATCATTTGGCGGAAGCCGACTCACCTGAGTATGCGAAGCTGTATCAAGAGGGCGGCATCCCCTTTTTCTTCATCGGGTCCAAGAAGTCCTACATTCCATTTGTCCATGAAGACCTGGCTTATCAGGATGTCCCTGATCTGTCTGCAGATATGTATGCCACCGGGTATTATCAAACGGGCGACAAGGGTAAATATTGGGGATACGGGCTCTATAACGATAAGCTTAATGATGCCAACATCAAGGATGTATACTCCCGGATTTTTACAACGATTGCCTCACTGAATCTATAACATTCCAACAATAAAGGAGCAAGGACATGCCGTATATTCTGATCTTGTTCATGCTGCTGGTTTCGGGGATTGGAGACCATTCAGCCTACAAGCACTATATTGCGGACGGGCCGTCGATGGAGCCGACGATTTCAGCGGGAGAGCGTCTCACTGTAGACACCCAATACTACTCGAACCATGACTTTGAGCGGGGCGACCTTATTGTATTTAATGAGCCTTCCGAGGATGTCACATTTATTAAGCGGATTGTAGGCTTGCCTGGAGAAAGAATCAAGCTGGCCGGAAATGTCCTGTACATCAACGGCGCTCCGCTTAAGGAAACGTATCTGCAAGACCCGGCCGACCCGGACAGCCCCAATGGCGATATGGAGGAAATGAAAATTCCGGAGAACAGCGTATTTGTATTGGGCGACAACCGCGGCGACAGCGTGGACAGCCGGATGCTGGGAGCCATCCCTGAGGATCAAATTATCGGGAAGGTTGCTCAAAACTGGCATCCATAGAGAATAGGCACCATAAGGAGGAGTTTCAATGAATCCGATTCTGCATCAAATCGGCGCGGTCTTTATCCCGGTCCGAGACATTGAGAAGGCGCGTGATTGGTACAGCGATCTGCTGGGTCTGCCGGAGCGTGGCGAGATTTTATTCGGCCATCTCTATGTAATTCCTCTACAAGGAATGAATCTGGTGCTGGACAGCCGGATTTATTCGGAAGAGAATCTCTTTCAGGTCCCGGCTTTTCATTTTAATACAGAGGATATTGAGCAAGCTTACGAGTATATGAATAGCAGGGATGTAGAGCTCACGACGGAAATTGAGAACAACCACTGGTTTAACTTTAGAGACCCTGACGGCAATCATCTGATGATGTGCAAATGCTGACCCTTGACCCCTTCTATACCAACCTGTCCCCGGAGGACAGAGCATTGTTCGCGGAAATTGCCGAATATGCGATGCAGCTCGGATATAAGCCGAAAAAGTCGAAGACTGCAGCAATCCATTATGTCTTCACCAGCAGCATAATTCGAAAATATCTCCTAAAATTCTTCATTCAGCAGGGCAAGCCTGTCCTGAACTGGAGCGGCAGCATACTTTTTACGCAGAAAGGAAATGAACCATGATTCAATCCATCGTCCACATCGCGCTTGTCGTCAAAGATTACGATGAGGCCATCGAATTCTATACACAGAAGCTGAATTTCGTATTGGTCGAGGATATTTACCAGCCCGAGCAGGACAAACGCTGGGTTGTTATCTCGCCTCCCGGTTCCGTAGGAACGACGATTCTGCTTGCAAGAGCCTCGAAGCCGGAGCAGGAGCCTTTTATCGGGAATCAGACGGGCGGGAGAGTGTTTTTGTTTCTGAACAGTGATGATTTCTGGCGGGATTATAACGATATGGTTGCCAAAGGCATTGAATTTGTCCGCGAGCCAAAAGAACAGCCTTATGGAATGGTTGCGGTATTCAAGGACTTGTACGGCAATCAGTGGGATTTGCTCCAGCTTAATGAGGATCATCCCATCATGAAGCGGATGAAGTAGCAGGCAGGAGGATACGCTGCCATGATTGAATTTGGAAACCTGCTGATTCCCGCCGCCGTGCTGCTGCCCAACTTGCTATATGCCTTTTGGCCGGCTGCGAACGTTCCAAAACTTACGGATTCTCCAAGGAGCCTCTTGTATAAAATTGTTGAAGGCGCGGGGAGGGCAGGGGTGATGATAACTCCCATTTTCTCCGCTGCTCCGCAGTTCAATCTGTATGAAACCTTCTTCTTATCCGGTATGATCGTCTTCCTGCTGTTATATTATGCCGGTTGGGCCAGATATTTGGCAGGCGGGAGGGAATGGAGTCTGCTCTTTCTCCCGATGGGCGGGCTGCCCGTTCCTATGGCTGTTGCGCCTGTTCTTTTTTTCATAAGCGCCTCGCTCTTTCTGCATTCCCCATTGCTGCTGATCAGCAGCCTGATACTGGGAGCCGGACATATCCCGGCCAGCCTCCATATGTACCGGCAAATAGGAGGTGACAGAAAAAAATGATAGTTTGCAGGAGGGGAGATTCGTGAACTGTTCCGCTGTTGTGCTTGATTTGGACGGCACTCTACTAAACTCGGAAAAAACCGTATCTGCCCGCAGCTTTGAGGCAGTCCGTGACTGCTATATGCGCGGCATGAAAATCATCTTTGCAACTGCGCGTCCTCCGAGAGCGGTAAAGGCACTGCTTCCGGAAGAATTTATCGAGTGGGGCTCCTTCATTTACTATAACGGGGCTTATACCCAATGCAGGCATACCGGCATCGATCATCATGATCCGATTGAAGCTTCGCTTACCGCCGAGGTGCTGCGTTATTGCCTGGACTGTGAGCCGGATCTGGATATCAGTCTGGAAATTATGGATGTCTGGCTGAGCCATAAGATTTACCCGGAGGAGACGCTGCTAAAGGTCATAGACAGGCCGCAAGTCATGCCGGTTGAGGAACTGATGAAACGGGAGGCTACCAAAATTCTCTATTCTGGCAAAGTGAATCCGAAGCCGTTGATTGAGAAATTCGGGACACGGCTGAATATCCTGGTTACGGACAACGGCAGTCTGGTGCAAATATCGTCCACAGCGGCTTCGAAAGAGAATGCGCTGACCAGGCTATGCGAGCGACTGGATATTCCGCTTGAACATGTCGCAGCCTTTGGTGATGATTATAACGATATCGGGCTGTTCCAAATTTGCGGCTGGCCGGTTGCCATGGGCAATGCGGTTCATGAATTGAAGAGTATGAGCAAAGAGATCACGGACAGCAATGACCAGGACGGAGTCGCCCTAGTATTGGAGCGATTACTGTTGGAAGGGTGAACCTGACAGCAAGACGATACACGAGGGGGGATTTTATGAATCACCGTTTTATTCTGATCGAAGGACTTCCCGGCTCGGGAAAATCGACAGTCGCACAGCTTACGGCACAGGTGCTTACGGAACAGGGCATCGGGGCGCAGCTGTATCTGGAAGGGAATCTTGATCATCCGGCGGATTATGACGGAGTTGCCTGTTATATGAATGGGAAGTTCGAGGCGCTGAAGGCGAGGGTTCCCGGGATCGCTGGAATGCTGGAAGGGCTTCGGCCGGGCGCGTGAGTATCAGGGATTGAGGGCACAATTCAGGTGCTTCTGGAGCGCAAGGAACGGGAGCTTGAAATTCTCGGTCTTCTGGACATCGAGACATGTATGCTGGATAACTCAAGCTACAGCCGGGATACCTGTGCAAGCGCGCTGCGAACGATCCTATGTGAACCATCCTATTAGGAAAAATGGGGTGACAGGAAGTTCCTTTATTCTAGGAATCGAGACAATTCGCCAATTTTTGCTTCTGCTGCCGGCAGGCTTGATCTTAACAGCCTTCCGGCAGTATTTTGTTCTGCATGAAGAACCGGACTTTCAGCTGCGGCTGCATCACATCTTCGTTCTCAGCCATGCGTGGCACGGGCCTCATTCGTCAGTTTCGAGAGACCCTTCTCATTTTGTAAAATCCACTTCGCGCCCTCTCCTATTGATCCCCGTGTACAGAGCAACAGCTATCCGCTGACAGAGCTGCGGAAGTTCCCGCCTCGGTCAATCCGCATTTCCTCCGAACAGCCAAGCCATTGCCATTCGACATTTCCTCCATGAAATCTTCTCCATTTCTAAAATACCAAACACGGAGCATTCGGATAAAAGTTTGAAGCACGCCGTGCATGATCGAGGAAGGGCCCAGTAACCGATGCAGCCCCGCTTCAAGGCGGTTCCCTTAGCACAGATGCCTCTTTTCAATAGATGCCTGTCTCAGGCGGACAATCATACAGGAAGACCGGGAGAGGTGAGCGTACAGTATAGCAGGCTTGTGAGAAAGGAGAGGGACGTAATGGCAGGAAGACAGCTGGCAAGCAAATGGCGGAAGACGGAGGCGCTGCTGAGCGACAAACGGATATGCGGCTATGTACCCAGAACGGTTACTTACAGCGGCACCGCCTTGCATTCCATGCTGAACCGGTACGGGGTCGTTGTGATCAAGCCAATTGTGGGCGGAGGCGGATACGGTGTCATCAAAGTGTTCCATGACGCCAGAGGCTACGGTTTCACCTTTATGTCGGTGACCCGGGTGTTCGGGAGCTTCGCGGGAATGGAGAAGGCGCTGTCCCGGGCCAAGGTGAAACGGCGTTATCTGATCCAGCAGGGCATCGCGCTGGCGAGCATTGGGAGCCGTCCGATTGACTATCGGGTGAAGGTGGTGAAGAACGGCGATCATTGGGAGTTTCGTTCCATGGTTGGCCGTCTGGCCAGACCCGGTCTGTTCGTGACCAACCTGTGTAAGGGAGGAGCCATGATGACCTGTTATGAAGGGCTGCGGCGCTCGCTCCCGAAGCTGAAAGCCACTGCCAAGAAGAGAGAAATGCGAAATTTGACTCGGGTCTGCATCGAGGTGATGGAGCGTCATTTTCCGGGAATCGGAGAGCTCGGATTTGACTACGCTGTGGATCGTTCAGGGCGAATTTGGATACTGGAAGTAAATACTAGACCCCAATAGATAAAGAAAACGCTTTAATATTCCGATAATAAAATTATAGACAAAAAAACTCGAATATTCGAAAATTTGTAATGGAAAAAAGGAAATTTTTTTATTATACTACCAAAGGTTGAAAAATCCTGTGTATAACTTTTATCCCCAACTTCCACTGCAGTTTAATCGAGGAAATGAACACTATACACATTCTATGCACAGGATTTCCACATGCTCCTGTGGATATTAGGAACACTTGTTCGAAAATAGATAGTTTGCTATGATTAGAGAGAACCAAATAAAGGAAAGGTAGGTGAACGTTGTGGTGGAATTATCGGATGAGATGTTGCTTGACTCTTATCACAAAGCCATAGAACTTCAGCTGGAGCATGATTTTATCGCACTGTTGCTTGTTGAAATTCTTAAACGGAACTTACACTCTCCAGAAGATGCGGTGCTCCAATAGTGGTTTAGACCCGGTAACGACGAACTACATATCATTAAACCGCTGCTGTTATGAAATAGGGTATCCTGATGAGCTTCGAGAAATCGTTTGCCCCTCGGGATACCCTTTTTGTTGTATTTAGCACCGATTCATAACGACCGCCGGCGATTACAGCTTCAGATTGCTGCTGTGTCCCGGGGACAGCTTGGCTTCGGGATCGATATACACCTTGGCGTTATTGACGGCTGTCGGAGCTTCTCCGAAGCCGACGGCGATGAGCTTCAGCTTGCCAGGGTATGTGGTGATGTCCCCTGCTGCGAAGATGCCGGGAATACTGGTCTCCATCCGTGAATCCACGACGATGGAGTTGTTCTCGATCTCAATTCCCCAGTCGGTGATGGGACCGAGCGAAGAGACAAACCCGAAGTTAACGATAACGCTGTCAACTTCAATGTCCTGCTTCTCCTTAGTCTTCACATCCGTGAGCGTAACCTTCTCGATAAATCCATCCCCATGAAGTTCGGTAATCTCGGTAGGCGTAATGACCTTGACCTTGGAATTCATCAGGTTCTCCACGCTGTGCTCATGTGCACGGAACTTGTTGCGGCGGTGAATCAGCGTAACCTCAGCGGCTACCGGTTCCAGCATAAGCGCCCAGTCAACCGCGGAGTCTCCGCCGCCGCTGATAAGCACTTTCTTGTCCTTGAACGAATTCAGATCGCTTACGAAGTAATGAAGATTCGCTTTCTCGAACCGTTCCGCACCCGGAGTCTCCAGACGCCGTGGTTCAAAAGCGCCGACGCCTGCAGTAATGATAATGGCTTTCGTGTGGTATTCCGCTTTGTCGGTTGTAACGATGAAATGCCGCTCGTCTTGTTTAGCGACGGATACGACCTTTTCCTCCAGGCGGATATTGCTTTGGAATAAATTCATTTGACTGGAAAGATTGTTTACCAGTTCTTGAGCAGTTATTTTTGGAAATCCTGCCACATCATAAATATGCTTCTCCGGGTAGAGAGCGGCAAGCTGTCCGCCCAGTTGGGGCATACTTTCTATTAAGGTAACGGTAGTCTGGCGCATACCGCCGTAGAACGCAGCGAACATGCCGGCCGGACCTCCGCCGATGATTAGCAGGTCACTCATGGGAATGTCGGGTTGCTGGGAAGTCACAGGATTTTTACACCTCCGAGTTGATATAATCAATTTGCCATACTAACTCATTATAACCACAGCCGACCCATCCTGCAAAGAGACAGTCAGGCATGAAAACGGGGGATTTCAGGATTGTCTGATAACAATTGCTATTTGCTAAATAGCACGATATTATTTAAAATACATATGATATTTTTTTGAATCCTTTAAGTTTTATTGGAATTTATTCTAATTCCATGTGTATGATTTCACAAAAATAAAGCAGAGAAAATCTGTATGGTTGTTGGAAGGAGCCGGAACATGAACAGCATTCCCAAAATCGTTATTCTAGGTGCGGGCTACGGAGGCATTTTGACCGCACAGCGTCTGCAGAAGGCATTGAACTACAATGAGGCGGATGTCACGCTCGTCAACCGTCACGAGTATCATTATTTTACAACCCATCTTCATATGCCCGCAGCAGGTACCGACAGCATTGAGCACTCGCGAGTTGCGATCTCCAAGCTGATTGACGAGTTCAAAATCGACCTGGTGAAGTCTTCCGTCCAGGAGATTCGGACCCAGCAGAAGAAAGTAATTCTGGAGGACGGCACCCTGTCTTACGATTACCTGGTTATCGCGCTTGGCGGAGAACCGGAGACCTTCGGTATCCCGGGACTGGACAAGTACGCCCTGACGATCCGCAGCATTAACTCCGTTCGCCTCATTCGCGAGCATATTGAATACCAGTTCGCCAAATACAAGAATGAAGGCAACCCGCAGGAGCATATCAATTTCGTTGTCGGCGGCGCGGGCTTCAGCGGAATCGAATTCGTTGCCGAGCTGGCAGACCGCATTCCGGATCTGTGCAAGGAATACGACATTGATCCGAGCATGGTCAACATATATAACGTGGAAGCCGCTCCAACCGCGCTCCCGGGCTTCGCTCCGGAGCTCGTTGAGCATGCGATGAACGTGCTGGTCAAGAAGGGCGTGACGTTCAAGATCGGTGTTGCGATCAAGGAATGTATGCCGGGTTCTGTTCTGCTGGCAACAGGCGAAGAAATCAAGGCATCGACCATCGTCTGGACAGGCGGCATCCGCGGCAACCGTCTGATCGAAGCCGCAGGCTTCGAGGCGATGCGCGGACGCGTCAAGGTGGACGAGTTCCTGCGTGTGCCAGGACATGACAACATCTTCATCATCGGCGACGGTTCGCTCGTTATGGGTCCTGAAGGACGTCCGTATCCGCCGACAGCACAGATTGCGATGCAGCAGGGCGAGTGCTGCGCACATAATCTGGTAGCTGCGATTCGCGGACAGCAGTCGAAGAAATTCGTGTTCAGCAACAAGGGTACGGTTGCTTCCCTGGGCAAAGGCCAAGGCATTGCCGTTGTCGGGGACAAGAAGTACAAGGGCTGGTTCGCCGCGCAGTTGAAGAAGGTTGTCGATATGCGCTACCTGTTCATTATCGGCGGTATTCCGCTGGTGCTGAAGAAAGGCAGATTCCTGTAAAATGCGCCACTGCAGCGTGCAGGTAAGGGGGCTTCTGACCCGGGAGGAGCTTGACCGGTATAACGGCCTGATGGAGGTCGGCTCTTACCTCGAGGACCAGAGCCGGTATGAACTGGCCTATATCGTCCAGAAAGAAGTGGACATCCTGATCCTTCCCGCAATCGAGCGGCTGAAGGAGAAGAGCCGTGCCCGCGACCGGGCCACTGCCGATTATTTGAAGGCTCTGCAGGATGGGGAAGAGGTATCCGAGTCTTAAATAGCTCGGAATAAAGAAGGGTGCGTCCAAGGCGTGTATCACGCCAGGGAGGCACCCTTTGTTGTGTTTCAATCGAAGATGTAATCCGGTTCTGTCTATACTTTGAGCATTTCGTCGAGTGTCTCCAAATCAAGCAGGTTGCCGACATAGAACGAACCGAATTCGCCGTACCGGGCGCTGACTTCGTCAAAACGCATTTCATAGACGAGCTTCTTGAAATGCAGGGCGTCGTCGGAGAACAGGGTGACTCCCCATTCCCAGTCGTCGAAGCCTACCGAGCCTGTGATGATCTGCTTGACCTTGCCGGCGTAACCGCGTCCGATCAGGCCGTGCGAGTACATCAGCTCCTTGCGCTTCGCCATGTCGAGCATATACCAGTTGTCATCCAGCTCGCGCTTCTTGTTCATTGGATAGAAGCAGATATGCTTCGCCTTCGGCAGCACCGGCTTCAGGCGGGCGGCGACATGCGGATTCTGCATCGGGTCGCCGCCATTGTCTCCGCTTGCGTTATAATTGCTCAGCTCCACAATGCTGACATACGAATAAGCCTTGGATGTGAAGCGGGCGAATGCGGTCTTATTAAAAGCGGTCTCCAGCTTGTTCAGCTCTTCCAAGCTCTCGCGAAGATGCATCATCACGAAGTCGGCCTTCTGCCCGACGATCGAATACCAGGCGGAGCTGCCGAGCTTGGCCTCCTCCACACCGGACCATTCCTGTACAAAAGCGTTCAATTCATCCAGAGCCACAGCGCGTTCCTCGTCATCGGCCGCCGTCCAGGCGGTCCAATTCAGAGAGCGGAAGTCATGGAGCGCATACCATCCTTCCAGCGTCAAAGCGGCTTCATTCATGTGATCACTCCTCAATTGATTGTCCTCTATGCATTGTAGCGCAAGCGGGACGGCTGAATCAAACGGACTGAATCCGTTTCCTTCAAACTTTATTGCTCACGCTGACATTTTCAAGTACACTATCCTGAAATAACCTGGTCTTGACTCCTTCGGTGTGTATCCTCTGAAGGTACTTGACTGTGCCGACAAGCGGAATTAATGATGACTCTGGAGCGAGGTTGTGAACGTTGTTTTGAGAGCGCTTTATAATTAGGAAGAAAGAGGTGGGGAATGGATGGGATTCATCCCCGTAATTGGGCTGGCCGTTCTGTTTGGTGTCATGATGTTCCTTATCGGATTTATCCTCAACATGCTGATGAAGACCACCTGGCTGCCGGTCTATCTCTATGTGCTCTTGATCCTGCCGGTGATCGTATACTCGATATGGGACCGTTCCTCGGCGTCCCCGTGGGAGCATTTATCGTCCTTTCGCCCTGCGGACTATACGACCGGGATTGCCGGGTTGGCCGGAGCGGCGCTCAGCGGCAGGGTGATCCGACGTCTACGTCTTGGCGGGTATAAAATGTTGTAGGGTTAAGGCAAGGCTGCCAAGTCTTTTCACGGGTTAAGCCGGAGGAACGGTCTTCACTTGTTCCGGGTAACAGCTTCGAATAAAGTCCAGAAATCCGCGGGCCGCTGGAGGCAGATAACGGTCTCTTCTCCATTTAAGGCCGATTTCCCACATCCAGCCCTTCTCTTCAATCGGGAGCCAGGAGATGCCTTCCAGCAGAAGCCCCGTCATTCTGGGAAGCACGGACAACCCGAGTCCAGCGGAGATGAAACCAGCGACAGTGATTAAATCTTCGGCGTCGTACAGGGCGTTTAGCTCAAAATCGGTGTTCTCGAACCGGGCCGCCAGTGTTCGTTTAAGCCCGCAGTTCTTGTTCATTCCGATAAAAGGCTCACCGGTAATCTCGCGAAGGCTGATTGATCCGCGAGACGCAAAGGGATGGCTGTCAGGCACGGCGAGGTACAGCGGAACCGTGTCGATCGATGTCCACTCGTACTGGTCGTCAGCCGCCTCTTTGGATGTTATCATCAAATCCGAGTACCCTCTTTCAAGATGGGCGTTGATCACGTCATAGTTACCCTGCGTCAACTCGAATCTAATGCCCGGCCTCTTGAGCTGATAGCGTTTGATGAGCCGCGGAACCTGCTCGGCGCCCAAAATATTGAGATAAGAGAGGTTCACGATTCCGGTATCAGGGTTTGTATAGGCCGCGATTTCATGAATGCCCGATTTCAGTTCCATGAGTCCCTGCTCCACCCGCTTGGCGAACATGAGGCCGTAGGCATTAACCCGGATATTGCGCCCCGTCCGGTCGAATAACGGGATACCCACTTCGCTCTCAAGCTTGGAAATAGCATAACTTAGGGCAGACTGGGTTACCCGCAGTTCCTCAGCCGCCTTGGTCAAATGCTGGTGACGGACAACCGTCAGGAAATATTCGAGTTGAGTCAGTTCCATTAGGGACTGTCCTTTCATGATTATTATTCAATGATTTGATGAAAATAATAAAATAGATTAATCAAAAAGTCCATTGTATGATGTAGCTGTCCGATCGAAGCACATGATACAAGGAGATGAGATTATGGCTTTTTATAATGCGGGAGAGAAGGAATTTGCCGGAAAACGCGTGCTGGTAACTGGCGGTACCAAGGGGATGGGAGCTGCGATTGCGAAAAGACTGGCGGATTCCGGCGCGACCGTTATCATTACGGCCCGTTCGGCGCCTGAACCGGGGAGCTTCCCGGGAATATTCGTTGAAGCGGATATCAGTACAGCGGAAGGAACGGACAAGGTAGTACAGGAGGCTGTGAAATGTCTGGGCGGAGTGGACATTCTGGTAAATAATGTCGGCGGTTCGTCCGCTCCTTCAGGAGGAGCGCTCGCCTTAAGCGATCAAGATTGGCAGGAGACATTGAACGCCAATCTGCTTGCATCGGTCAGGCTGGACCGAGGTCTGCTGCCAGGCATGGTTGAGCGTAAAAGCGGAGTCATCATTCATATTTCCTCCATTCAGCGCCGGCTCCCCTTGTATGAGGCGACACTCGCTTATGCAGCGGCCAAAGCGGCGTTAACCACCTACAGCAAGGGATTGTCCAAGCAATTCGCCCCTTTGGGTGTGCGAATCAATACGGTAGCTCCTGGCTTCATCCAGACCAAGGCTGCCGATGCGTTAATTGAGAGGCTGAGCGCCGACACGGGGAGCCGGGAAACGGCACTGAATGCGCTGATGGATTCGCTTGGCGGCATCCCGCTTGGCCGTCCAGGATATCCGGAGGAAGTAGCGGAGCTGGTTGCATTTCTGGCATCCGACAGGGCGGCCTCCATCACCGGCAGCGAGTATGTGATCGATGGCGGGACGCTTCCCGCCGTGTAACAGGAAAGAGCGGAATTAAGATATCCTGGATTTAGCACATTGGTTAGGAGAAAGGAGCTTCCTAAATGCTTACGAATAATCTGCTAATTAAGCTGAAGAACAACAGCCCTGAATTAAGAAGCCGCGTCCGGGAAAGATTGCTCGGCATGAAAGGACAGATTGAGAATCTTGCGGGGATCGAAGTTAGGGAGGAAGTCCGAACCGGACAATCAGCCTTTGACCTGATGCTGATTACCCGTTTCCGGTCCATAGAGGATTACGAGGCTTATTTGATACATCCCATACATGTCGAGGTGTCGGCATTTATGCAGGGCGTTATAGAATCCGGCGCTTCGCTGCTATATCAAGACTGAGTTATATGAGCATGGAGCCCGGCATAATAATAGAGTAGGCGCTTGAAGACGGCCGCATTCCGGAGGATTATCCGGGATGCGGCCGTTTCACCTTTTTTTTCATAACAGAGCCCCAAAAATCCAGCAAGATACAGGATGCCGGGGGCCGGATGCGAAACGTCCCTAGAAAGCGCCTGATTTGGGCTTTTTTCCACATTTCCAGACTGTCGATTTATGATAGAATAGAACTCTACTTGTCATAGACAAGATTATGAATTCGTGAATTTTTGGGGGGTTCCGAAAGATGCATATCCAGCATCTGCATCATTTCACCGAGCATCATCGGTACTGCGTTTCCCGCGAATTCGGCCTCAGTCCCGTCGACGAGCGTATGCTGAATTCGATTTATCAGCCTATGGTCGGCGCTTTTGCAATAGGCTTGTACCGTCTGCTCTTCAGCCATGTTCCCGCAGAAAGCATCGGGTACTCCGCCGCGGAACCGCAGCGCCGCCTGTTTCTGACGCTGGGCGTTGAGCCGAACGAGAAGGGCCGCAGAATGATGATCGAGCAGGCATCCCGTCTGGAAGCCGTCGGTCTGCTTCAGACCAGCCGGATATTTGTTCCGGAGTCGGAAGATTATATGTACGAATACGAGCTGCTGCAGCCGCTGTCTCCGAACGACTTCTTCTCCACCCAGCATCTGACGCTGCTGCTCCGCGACAAGGTCGGCAAATTCGCCGTTCTGTCCCTCAGAGAGCAGTTCTGGAGCCGGGAGCCGGAGGAATGGAGCCGGGGAGCCGTCGGCAAGGAGAATATCTCGCGGCCGTTCTATGATATTTTTGAGTTGAACACGCATGTTATCGATTATGAGCTGGAGCAGGCGCTGACTGAAGTGGCTTCTGTCCGTCAGCCCCAGAAGAGCACGGAGGGCAAGCCGGCGATCGGATACAGCGATCTCATTCTGCGCTTCCCGCGTGAGTCGGTCAATCGCGCCCATGTCGAGAAGCTGCGTTTCGATTTCGAGCAGATGGGCGTCATCAACTATGTTGCTCACAAGTACAAGCTGGGCGCTCAGGATCTGTGCCGGCTGCTGGATGAGGACGGCGCCTTCTCGGAGGAGGGCGAGCTTATGCTGGATGTGATCCAGCACCGGGCGAGCCAGCAATTCCGGCAGGGCATGAAGCGCAAGGAACAGCGCGAAGTAGCGGCCGCCAAGGTGGTGGCGCTGCGGGCTTCCGGGCAGGAAGACGAGGAGGCTTTTCCGCAGGAGCATCATGTAGAGATGGAGTATTACGTGGAGGTGCCTCCGCAATTCCTCTCAAAGTGCGACATTCACCAATATAATATGATGCTTCGCAACGAGCCCTATACGCGTATGCTCGAGAACTTCTTTCCCGGCGCGGTACCGGGCGGACTGATGGATATCTTCCAGAGCATCGACAGCAATTACAAGCTTCCGGAGGAAGTGATCAACATTCTGATCCACTATCTGATGACGATGGTGGCGTCGGAGGGCGAGCAGCGGATCAACCGCAACTTCGTGGAAGCGATCGCCTCCAACATGCTGGTGAAGCAGGTTAACACATACGAGAAGGCGGTACGCTACATACGCGATCAATCCAAGGTCAAGGGCAAGGGCAGCGCGGGATCTTCGGCGCGGCAGCGGACTTATGCCAAATCGGGAGCCCGTCCGGCCAAGCCTGAAATCCAGATGGCGGTGGACGACGGACAGGCGGGAGCTGTGTCCGAGGAGGAATTCGCGGAGATGATGAAGATGGCCGCCAGCATCAAGGCCAGCAAGAAAAAAGGAGCGGCGGATACGCCGTAAGCGAAAGAGAGGTGTGTGGGGATGGAATCGATGGGCGAAGTGCTTCGTTCGATGAGTAATCCCGCTGTACGCCTGCGATCAAGGGATCTGGAGCGTGAGCTTCTGAACCATGAACTGGTGCTCCGGCTGAGAGCCGAGCATCCTGAACTGGACGAATCCAGGTTGAGGCTGCATCTGCCCCGCCTGTATCAATATGTGGAGGAGGCCCGGAATTGTGCGAGCTGTCCCGGGCTTGATAAGTGTCCTAATGACTTCCAGGGCCATTACAGCAAGCTGACCGTGGAGACAGCCGGAGGATTCCCGGATCTGTATGAACGGAAGACCGCCTGCCAGCTTCAGATTGCCAGAGACAGCCAGGAGCGGATTCGCCGCCGGATCACCAGCTTCTATGTCGACGAGCGGGTGCTGAACGAAGGGTATGATGAGATTGAGATTATGGGCAAGGACCCGAGGCGCGCTCCGGCGGTAACACGATTGTATCAGTATATCGGGAGCGTCAAGGAGAGCGGATTGTCCGCGCGCGGCCTGTACCTGTACGGATCTTTCGGGACGGGGAAGACGTTCCTGATGTGCTATCTGCTTCATGAACTGGCCGTTGCGGGATACAGCGGCGTAATCGTCTACATGCCAGACTTCATCGAAGAGCTGAAGTCGATGATGACGGACGGCGCCAAGCTGAAAGAGACAGTCGATACACTGAAGAACTGCGATCTGCTGATCTTCGACGACATCGGCGCGGAGAACCTTAACCCCTGGGCGCGTGATCATGTCCTGGGACCAATCCTCAATTACCGGATGGAACGCAAACCGACATTTTACACGTCCAATTATCCGCTGGAGGGCCTGGAGAAGCATCTCAGCTTCACGAGCAAGGATGGCGAGGAAATCCATAAAGGCCAGCGGCTGATGAACCGCATCTCACCGTATGTTGAGGTCGTGCAGCTGGTCGGAGAGAATCAGCGGGGACTGTCGCGCTCCTGAGACAGCATATCCGAGTCATACGCAAAGGCAGATCCGGGTGGCGGACTGCTGTTGTTCATTCCGTTATGCTGAACCCTCTAGATACCGTACTGGAAGTGGAAACCATATCTTTTTCAAAAAGATGTGACATTTCACATATTGGTTCAAATTATGTTATACTGATTATGTGTCGGTAAATGGCAATCTGGTTATCATACTTACATGCTGCAGTTCACAATACCGGCTTTTTGAATACCGGATTACCGCAAGTCTTTGCGGCTCCGCAACTGCATAGAACGGGCAGTTCATCCGCTCCGGCGCAGAACACCGACATATACAGAGCAGTTTCGCAGTCTTTTGCGATTCCTGAAGACCGCCATTCTTGCCGGTATATGAAGGAGTTATGAAACCGGCCTTGGACTGTCACTACCATTTAAGGAGGAACTTATCATGGCAATCGTGAACGTGTCTGACCAAACCTTTAATAACGAAGTCCAAACAGGCGAAGGTACTGTAGTCGTGGACTTTTGGGCCCCTTGGTGCGGTCCTTGCAAAATGCTGGCTCCTATCCTGGACGAACTGTCCAGCGAACTGGGCGACAGCCTTAAAATCGCCAAATTGAATGTAGACGAGAACCCGGAAACGGCTTCCAAATTTGGCGTGATGAGCATTCCTACCCTGATCTTCTTTAAAGACGGCCAGCCTGTCGATAAAGTAGTCGGACTGAACTCCAAGGAATCCCTCAAGAACATCGTCGCCAAGCATCAATAATTGATTCATACCGCCGCATGTCCGGGCCCCGCGCCCATCCAGCGCCTTCGGTTCATACCGGAGGCGCTTTGTGCGCTATGAAAGAAGAGGAAATCCCGAAGGGAGAGCGGGGGCAGCACGTATGCTGGACAAAGCACCGCCCAGCGCGCCGAAGTAGAGCGAATCCCGAAGGGAGAGCGGGGGGCAGCACGTATGCTGAACATAGCGCGCTCAGCGCACCAAAGTAGAGCGAATCCCGAAGGGAGAGCGGGGGGAGCACGTATGCTGGACAAAGCACCGCCCAGCGCGCCGAAGTAGAGCGAATCCCGAAGGGAGAGCGGGGGGCAGGCCACGTCGTATACGATTACGCCGAAGCCAAAGCAGGAGCGCCGCATGAAAGAGTCCCGAGCACGCAGCCCGGCAGGGCGGCGTGCGAGAAGGACCGCTTGATTCACAGCCAGTCATTTACCCAGGAGCTCAAACGCCACTCGTTCGCCAGTTTAGGGTGTCCAGAGGGCGGAGCCCTTGGAGTCCTCCCCAGTGGGGAGGATTGAGGAGGGGAAACCGTGGACTACAACGACAACATCCGCAACAAGCTGGCGCTGCTGCCGGATTTACCCGGATGCTACCTGATGAAGAACGAACAAGGGACCATTATTTACGTTGGCAAGGCGAAGGTGCTGAAGAACCGGGTCCGCTCCTATTTTACGGGCAGCCATAACGGCAAAACCCAGCGGCTCGTTGCGGACATCCGCGACTTCGAGTACATTGTGACCGGCAGCAACATGGAAGCGCTCATTCTGGAGTGCAACCTGATCAAAAAGCATATGCCGCGCTATAATGTGCTGCTGAAGGATGACAAGACTTTTCCCTACATCAAAATCACGAACGAACGCCATCCGCGCCTTGAAGTGACACGACGGGTGCTTAAAGATAAAGCGAAATATTTCGGACCGTATCCGAACGGCTATGCGGCCCAGCAAACGAAGAAGCTGCTCGACCGGATGTACCCCCTGCGCAAATGCAAGACGATGCCGAAGGAGGTCTGCCTGTATTATCATATGGGCCAGTGCCTCGCCCCCTGCGAGAAGGAAGTGGAGAAGCCGGAATATGACGAGATCATCCAGAACATTTCAACATTCCTTGGAGGCGGTCATGAGGCGGTGAAGAAGGATCTTCAGCAGAAGATGCAGGAGGCGGCCGAGGAGCTGTATTTCGAGCGGGCGAAGGAACTTCGGGACCAGATCATCCACATCGAGGCTCTGATGGAGAAGCAGAACATCAACACGACAGACACGAAGGACCGCGATGTGTTCGGCTATGCTGTGGACAAGGGCTGGATGTGCGTACAGATTCTCTATATGCGGCAGGGAAAAATGATTCAGCGCCACTCCTCCAGCTTCCCGTTCTACGGGGAAGCGTACAGCGACTTCATGTCCTATGTGACGCAGTATTACAGCGACAATCCGGCGCTGCCGCAGGAAATCCTCCTGCCGGAGGCGCTGGAGGTCAAGGATGCGGCGACGGTGCTGCCGCCGGAGCCTGATGAAGAAGCCGCGGCGGCAACCGCGGCTTCCGGCGGCGGCGCAGCCGAGCTCTCCGCGGAGGATGACGCGGAGGAGGAGACGGCCGCGGACGAAGCGGCCGTAACCGAGGCCAGGGACGCCTCCGCCGAAGGCATAGTCGACGCCGCCGGAGGAGCGGCCGCCCTGCAGGAATGGCTGGGCGTCAAGGTGCTTGTGCCAAGACGCGGCCACAAGAAGAAAATGGTGCGCATGGCCTGCGAGAACGGGCGCGTGGCGCTGGAGGAGAAGTTCCGCCTGATTGAGCGGGACGAAGAGCGCACCTCCGGAGCGGCCCAGAGCCTGGGCCAAAGCCTCGGCCTGGAGAACCTGAGCCGCATCGAGGCGTTCGACAACTCGAACATACAGGGGACGAACCCTGTATCGGCCATGGTCGTCTTCATCGACGGCAAGCCCGCTAAGAAGGAGTACCGCAAATACAAGGTGCGGACCGTTCAGGGCCCCGACGATTACGAGACGATGCGCGAGGTTATCCGCCGCCGCTATGAGCGCGTGCTGAAGGAAGACCTCCCGCAGCCTGACCTGATCGTCGTGGACGGCGGACGCGGCCAGATTTCGGCCGCCGTGGACATTCTGGAGAACGAGCTCGGCCTGTTCATCCCGGTCTGCGGGCTGGTCAAGGACGACAAGCACAAGACCGCCGAACTCCTGGTCGGCGATCCGCCCGAGCCGGTGCGCTTGGCCCGGGACAGCGAGGAGTTCTATCTCCTCCAGCGCATCCAGGACGAGGTGCACCGCTTCGCGATCACCTTCCACCGGGAGCAGCGCGGCAAATCGATGGTGACCTCCCGGCTGGATTCCATCCCGGGCATCGGCGAGAAGCGCCGGAAGCTGCTGCTGAAGCATTTCGGCTCGCTGAAGAAGATCCGGGAGGCCAGCGTGGAGGATTTCCGGCCGCTATCCATCGGCGACAAGCTGGCCCGGCAAATACTCGACGCGCTCCAGGACGAGGAGACGGTCTGATTCTATTGATCATATATGAATGAAAAGCAAGACCGCCCTTTACGTTATTGATGATGACGTAAAGGGCGGTCATTTTTTTGGGGGGAAGAGCCGGGTAGCCCTGCACAATAGAGGCTTTGATTGTCCGGCGTAAGGGAACCGCAGGCAATGATACCCGGGGGCTGGACAAGTCAGGTCCCATATACTATTATACTAACAGCAAATGAAACTGATTCTCATTTTCATATTTCTTGTTTTTCATCAGCTTTCAAAGGAAGTGGCAATGTGCAGCATAAACGGTGGGCCGCCGCCTGTTGGTTCGTCTTAGCGGCAGCGGTTCTGCTCCTCTCAATCGGGTTCGCCGCTTCATACGGAGCGAAAGAGCTCAGTCTCCGGACGGTGTGGACGGCGGTATTTGCCTACGACGACCGTCTGACCTCCCATCAGATTATTCATGATTTGCGGCTGCCGCGGGTGCTTGGAGCCGCCTTGTCCGGTATGGCCTTCGGCGCGGCGGGAGCGATCATGCAGGCCGTCACCCGCAATCCTCTCGCGGACTCCGGTGTGCTCGGAATCAACGCCGGTGCGGCTATGGCGGTGGCTCTCAGCTTCGCTTTCTGGCCAGGGCTGCCATACATACAATTAATGATGCTGTCGTTCCTCGGCGCGGCTCTCAGCACGCTGGCTATTACAGGCCTCGCCTCGCTGACTCCGGGAGGGCTTGCCTCGCTGCGGCTGACCATTGCGGGCGCGGTCATTTCAGCCATGCTCCATTCCGTTACCGCCGGAATCGCCATTTATTATGCGCTGAATCAGGACCTGGCCTTCTGGTACGCAGGAGGCGTGGCGGGGATCGGCTGGAGCCAGCTCAGACTGCTGGCGCCTGTCATTGTGCCCGCGCTCCTGCTGACACTGCTCATGAGCCGCTCCATTACGCTCATGTCGCTTGGGGAGGAGTCAGCAGCCGGACTCGGAATCCGTACAGGCCGGGTCCGGCTGCTCGGCATGGGAGCGGCCGTTATTCTTGCGGGAGCCGCGGTATCGGCGGCCGGCTCCATCGCCTTCGTGGGGCTGGTCGTGCCCCATATCGCCCGCAGGCTTGTCGGCGTCACCTTCGCCAAGATGCTGCCGCTGTCCGCGCTGCTGGGGGCGATCCTGCTCGTTCTCGCCGATCTGGCGGCACGAACCGTCAATCCCCCCAGAGAATTCGCCATCGGGGCAATGGTAGCCATAATCGGCGTTCCTTTCTTTCTGTACCTGGCACGCAAGGAAGGGAGGGAGCTCTAGCATGGAGACGAGAGCTCCTGCGAGGAACCGGAGGATGCTTGTCCTGTCTCTCGCTTTTATACTGCTGGCCTGCGCGGTCATCCTGATCAGCCTGAATACCGGCTCTATCCGGCTGTCGCCCGGCGAGGTGCTGCGGACGCTGACAGGGTCCGGCACTGCCGATCAGCGTCTGATTCTGTTTGAATACCGGCTTCCCCGTATTCTGATTTCCGCCCTGGCGGGAATCGGGCTGGGCGTTGCCGGAGCCGTCCTTCAGGGCGTATCCCGCAACGCGCTGGCTGACCCCGGCATTCTCGGTTTGAACGCCGGCGCGGCCTTTGGCCTGGTCATCTTCGTCTCGTTCTTCCATTCCTTGAAGGGCCCCGTGTCGTTGATGCTTCCGCTGTTCACTTTTGCGGGCGGAACGTTGGTCGCGCTGCTGATCGTGCTTCTGGCGTACGACCGGTACAGAGGCCTGCCGCCGATCCGCCTCATTCTCGTCGGCATCGCCGTGGAGGCGGGAGTCAGCGCGGTGACGCTGTATTTGTCGCTGAAGCTGGATGAAGACACTTATGCGTTCGCAGCCCGCTGGCTTGCGGGAAGCATATGGGGAAGAGACTGGTTCGGCGTCTGGGCGCTCCTGCCCTGGATCGCTGTGCTTGTGCCGCTCGTGTACTACCGCTCGCGGACGCTCGATCTGTTCGCGCTGGGTGATGAGACGGCGGCAGGCCTTGGCAGCAGCGCCTTCCGCAGCCGTCTTGTGCTGCTGGCTGCGGCGGTGGCCTTGTCCTGCGCCAGCACCTCGATGGCGGGCGGCATCGGCTTCATCGGACTGGTGTCTCCCCACATCGCCAGAAGGCTGGCGGGACCGCAGCACCGGCATTCTCTTCCGGTTGCCGCGCTGACAGGGCTTATCGTGCTGGTTGGGGCGGACACGATCGGACGCTCTCTTTTTCAGCCCAATGCGATTCCGGCAGGGGTTGTGGTGGCAGCGATCAGCGGCCCGTACTTTCTATATTTGCTGTTAAGAACGAAATCCTAGAATGAAGGAGTATGAATGATGAGAACCAAATTGAGATATACGCTGCTGCTGACGCTTGCCGTCTCGGCGGCCCTGTGGCTTGCAGCCTGTGGAACCGGGGGGAATTCAAACGGAACCGCGGCAGAGGGAACTGCCTCTCCGGCGGCATCGGCCGCCGCTTCTCCACCTGCCGATGGCGCCAAAATCGCCTCCATGTCAATCCACGTGACGAATAATTTGCTGGCGCTGGGACTGAAGCCTGCCGGCTCCGTTATCGGGGGCGACGTCAAGGGCTTCCTGCCTCATGTGGCCGACCGTCTTGAAGGCACGACAAGCTTGGCGTAATCAGCGATCCGGATCTGGAGGCGGTGCTCGCGCTGAAGCCCGATGTCATCTATACCGACTCCTCGCTCGGAGGTGACACGATCCCTCAGCTGGAGAAGATCGCACCCACGTATTCGATCGACATGGACGAAGGGACCTGGAGAGATCATCTGAACCGCCTGGCGGAGTATGTGGGCAAGCAGGATGAAGCGAAGGCTTTTATCGACGAGTATGAAGTCAAAGCCAAAGAGGTCGGAGAGCTGATCAAGAGCAAGCTCGGGCAGGATGCGAAGGTGATGGCGATCCGTTCGACGCCCAAAGAGCTGCGGGTCATGGGAATGAAGCGTCCGGTAGGTCCGCTGCTGTATCAGGATTTGGGGCTGAAGCCGGCGGATGGAGTCGAGAAGATTGCGGATGAGCCTTACGCCGTCATCTCGCAGGAGATGCTTCCAGACTTCAACGCCGATGCGATCTTCGTAATTATCAGCACCGGGACTGCTGCCAAGGGGAATTTCGAGGAGCTTCAGAAAAGCGCCATCTGGAAAAACCTGAAGGCCGTACAGAACAACCATGTCTATCTGGTCAACGGACCGGCCTGGCTCGATTATTCCGCGATCGGGCAGCGGATGGCGCTGGATGATGCGGCGCAGCTTTTTTCCAAGTAGGGCGGTATACCTTCCAACAATGCTTTGACTCCCCTGAGAGTGGAGGCGGCTTGTGAACAACAGCCCCTTCGAGCTCGCTCTATTAGTGTATGAGTGGTAGCTGTTGTTATCTGCTCAACTGTTCTTTAAGAGAATCTGCTCTCTCTTGTACACCTTCCAAGACTTCTGCTGGCGCTTCCCTGACCTTGATATCTTCACCCAGGAACAACAGCCAATTCGTTATTTCGGTCAATTCTTCGGGCTTGTTCACATGGACAAAAATCTTTAGAATGGCTGTGGTTTGGAAAGGGTTCATATAGGAAATTGAAGCTCGTAAAGGATGGTATTTTTTGTACTGTGCAATTGCGGTGGGACCGAGTTCCATGACAAGGTTGATTTCTTCTTCCCGCTGGCTTAATTTTTCTAAAATCTTTTTCTGAGCTAATCTGTTTTTCGCCGGGTAGGGTTTGACATCGGTGAGCTGGTCCACAGGAAAAACCTTCTTTTTCTCTTCCTTCAAGTCAAAGCCTTCAATGAGCCAAAGGCTCTTCTCGCGATACAGGTTCAAGAGATAGATTGTATAGGGTTTGATGACCTTCTCTTCTTCGATGGCAATCCATAAATAGCGATCCATCAGAAGGTTTTGAATGAGCTTTTCCAACATAGGGTGGGGAAGGTCTGAAAGCTCAAGCAGGTCGGGATTATGCGGGGTGGTTCCTTCAAACAGCAGGATTTGATTCAGAAGAACAAGGTCATCCTGCTGGTTGTTGGAGATGAGGCCGAGTAATTTTTCAGCTAAAGACTGGCGGCTTTTTAAATAGGGGAGCTCCGCATTTCTTGTCGCCATAAAGGCAATAAAAAGAGCTTTGACCTCATTATCGGTAAAACGCACGCCAGGCAGGAGAGAGTTGTGCATGACAAAATATCCACCATCCCTTCCAACTTCGGCGACAAGCGGCATCCCCAGGGCCTCAATCTCCCGGATATCTCTAATAGCTGTCGAACGGGAAATATGGAACTCCCGCATGATTTCGGAAATGGTGAATTGGGACCGATTGTTGATATACCGCATGATCGTATTGATCCGTTCAACTTTTTTCATCGGGACTCCTAACCGTATCATTTTTTGACATGATTTAAGGTTATCATATACCTATCAAGTGAAGTAGACAAATCACTAAATGAATAAGAAGGAAGGTTATGAAGATGGCAGATTATGTACTGGAGGAAAAAGCCGGCTTCACCGTTTTTGGTCTTGGAACTGAGCTTAAGAGCGATTACACAGACTACGCTGGAATTAATAAGGAGAAGTCAGACTTCTGGCAGGCAGTCAGTGAAGATGGCAGACTTGATGCTTTAAAGGCTTTAGCCACAAATGTCTATGTTTTTGCCGTGAACGAAGCGGTGAATAACAAGATGATGCATTATGCTGGGGTCATGACAGAGGCATCGGTACCGGCATCAGAAGGGTCCAGGGTTATCCAATTTCCTAATGGGGAATACCTGGTTGTTAAAGGGGAAGGGAAGACGGCTGATGAATTGAATAACAAGCTTGCCGGTATTGCCTTTGGTCAAGTCTTGCCGGAAGCCCAAAATTTCGCCTATGTTGGCGGGCCCAATGCATCGGTTGTGATGGGACAGAGAAACGGCTTGCTTGTTGGTGAAATGTGGATTCCTGTTGTTAGGAAATAGGGATAGTGAGATCATGGAGGGATGGATATGTCCTATATCGTTGATTTTAAAAATGTGTCTACAGTGGGTCTAGAGTCTTCGCCTGTAGCAGATACGCTTGCCGGTTTGCGCGCCAATGAAGCCCGTTACTTCATGAACAAATACAAGCATGAATTTACGGTTGAACCGGCCGGTGAAAGCCAGGAGACCCTTGATTATGTGTACCGGATTTTGAAAGAAGAACGTAATATTGAGTTTGCAGCCAAGCCTTTGGAAACATCGCGTTTTCAAGTGGAAAATATCAATTGGGCCTTCGTCTTTTTTGAGGACGGACTAGAAGTCAATGTTCTGTATACGGTTGATGATCCTAAGAAGCGGGCTGTTGGCTTTAAGCTTTCCGAGGGGATGGAGATACCAAAGGAACTGGAAGACAAGTTTAAGTTCGCCAGACAGAAGTCCAAGCTGGCCGGAACCATTCGAGGTTCGTTCTTTGTAATTAAGGGAGAATATTAAGGGCAACGATAGTTGAACATCGCGATACCAAGGATTTTTGGAATATTTATTGTATAATTTGGTAAGAGCGTAACGATGAAGAGGTGTCAATCTTGCCAAAGACCAAAATCTTTTTAAGCTCAGCATCACAGTCATCCTATACTCAAACAAGAAATACCAGCTTTGAGAAACTTCGATCTGAATAAAAATGGTGAGCTTTTTTATACAGCAGTTTCGGTTTTAGAAGGGGTGATCTAAATGGCAAGAAAAGTTTACGTTTCAATTAATGGAGATGTAACCGAAGCAGTTAAAACAAAAGGATTTAGCTTATGAGGAAGTCTCTTCTTCGCTTGAGAAGATGATGGAAAAGATCAATAAAAGAACAGCAAATGCATAGAGTAAGAGGGCTGTCCCTGAAATCATCGTAGATGATGTAGGAACAGACTTCTTTTTAACTTAGTCAAACACAAAAGGGACAAAGCCGGAAAGTCTTCCGCTTCGTCCCTTTTGTTTATTTCTGCTTCGTGCGCTGCTCACTGGTTTACTCTAAAGAGGCTTTTGGGACAGCACCATCTGCCAAGAAAAAACTATCTTTTTACCGCAGTCATGAGCATGAGGGTTAAGTAATTCTCGGTGTCGGCATCGTGAAGCTCGAAATCAGCGGTCGCTCTCCACAACGCCTTGCCGTTCGGTATATCCTCCGAGCATGTAACGTCCACAAGGTTTGTTTTTTGCCACATCATTCTCCACCAATCGGCACTGTGCCAGGTATACATATCCGGTTCCCATAGCGGAACCAGCTCCTCCGGCAAGCCTCCCGTAAATTCCCGCGTCAGCGCAGGGCTGACAATCCCAAACTGACCGCCTTGCTTGACTAATCTCGCGTAATGGTTGTTGAAGTAACACTCATCGGTCCCGAAATAATGATACGCATCAATACTGATCGCGGCATCGAAAAATTCACTGGCATAAGGCAAGCTATGAGCCTCGGCTTGGATTGGAACCACAAGATCTTGGACTCCTGCTTTAAGAAAGCGCTTGTAGTTATCGGTTGCACGAAACCAGAGGTCATTAGCGAATACCGTGACTCCATATTCCTTGGCCAGAATAATCGAGGTGAAGCCTGTTCCGCAACCCATATCCAGAACCCGCATACCAGGTGCAAGCTTCATCTTGTCGCACAGTAACTCGAGCAGGCAAAGGGCATCCGGGCCCATAATATATTTACTGTTCGTTTGTTCTTCAAAATCTTGAATAAGTTCGTTGATCAGGCTGCCGTATTTTTCTTTGAAACGATATGTTCTCATTATTTATTCTCCCTTTTTGTCCCTGCAAAGGTCAAAAAAGGGCATAGGGTAGACCCTATCTCGTTCATGCCCTTTACAGGGTTAGTTAAAACTCACCTTTCTTACTCGCACAATGCTCTTCATATGGCACATCCTTTCCGTTAGATGTAATTAATTGTAATACTCGGTATGTGTGGGGTCAAACCTTTTCGAAGAGAACGAATATCCTTACGGTCACCTGCTTCAAGGCTTAAAGACCCCTTCGAAGGGAAGCTTGCTGATCAGGGGTCAGTTGTTCTGGTGCCCGGCTCATCGATACTTTTTTGATAAAAAACAAAGGGTAGATCATTAAATATAAGTTGAAGCTCCACCAGAATATATCGAAATCCATCGCGAATGTCCAAAAGGCAATGGCTTGAAGGCCCGAACAGAAGGTGAGGACAAGCGAGATCAGGGCACAGGGCCGCCAAGAGGGACGGTTTCGTTTGAATAAATACAAACTGCTCAAACCGGTAATCGAAATCATAATATCCAGCGGAAAAAAGGACCAGTTCCAATTGACCATAATCGGGTCGTGATAATCTTTGAAGGCCATCGAATCGGGGATGATGTGAAAAAAGGTTACAATCCAATAGAGGATGAACCCGATATCAGTGACTAGAAAAAAAGGTTTTAGCAGCCTCATCTTACCCTCCCAGCTTCATTTTCGCAGCCGAATTGCTGGCTACATGGTCTCTTTTACTTTGATTAACAATTTCATGAAGGTTTTGCTTTCTGCTTCGGTAAGGCCTTGGGTAATGCTTTTTTCTACTCCCAGGAAGATGTCTTTGAATTCTTCGACGAGATCGGTTCCTTTTTTCAACAAGTATATATTTTTCTGCCGCTCGTTCTCTTTCGGAATTACCCGTTTGATATAGCCCTTCTTCTCCAACCCTTGAAGCATGCTGGTGATGGTGGCCCCCTTGCGGCCGAAATGATCGGCCAAATCCTTCTGGATCACACCCTTGTCCTGATGCTCAAAAATGTAGCCCATCATCTGTCCCTGCTGAGCATTCAGTCCCAGCTCCGACAATCGGTTGTTGGCCATGTTTTGGATCTTCATTCCGATGGCGCGGATCGAATCCGAGTATGGGGTATACGAATTAAATGTTGTCATCGTGCTTCCGATTCCCTTTCTATACTTAGAATTCTAACTATATGGAAATCTTAATGTTCCCACGCCTAATTGTCAAATGCATATTATTAGGGAGCATTCAGTTTGTATGTTGACAATTAGAATTCTAACTGTTATATTTCGATCTATAAAGGCGAATGAAACCTTCAGAGGAGGAAAACACAATGATTACAGCAATTATCAATGCACGGATTTTTGACGGGGAACAAGTAATCGGGGCCTCAACGGTTGTGATCGAAGGCGATCAGATCGTATCGATTGGCGGTGAAATTCCTGAGCATGCAACGATTATCGATGCAAAAGGTGGGACTTTGCTGCCGGGTCTGATCGACGCTCATGTTCACACATACGTAGAAGGCTTGCGCGACGCGCTGAAATTCGGCGTTACGACCGAACTGGAAATGATGGGCGGTTTCACGAAAAGCGGGCGCGAGGCACAGCTGCAAGGAATCGAGGATATTGCCGATGTGCGTTCCGCCGGAATGGGGGTCACGCCTCCCGGAGGGCACCCCGATGAACTCATGCCCGGTGACGGAGAAATTCCAGAGTTCGTGTTGAAGGAACTGGAGAAGATGAGCGAGGAAGATCGCAATGCCTTGATGGCTGCTCATGCGCATGATCATGGAGAAGCGCCTGCGCTTGCGAACCCCGATGAAGCCAAGGCATTCGTTAAAGAGCAAGTCAGCCAGGGCGCCGATTATATCAAGATTATGATCGAGGAAGGGACTGTGTTGGCTGCCCCCGGCCTGCCTGTCTTCGGTCAAGAGATTCTGAGAGCAGCCGTCGAGGAAGCGCATCGGCATCACAAGCTGGCGATAGCCCATGTATTGACTGCCGAATCCTCCAGACAAGCGATCGAAGTCGGGGTCGACGGACTTGCGCATTTATTCATCGACCGACCGGAGGCCACTGCGGACCTGGTGAACAAGATTGCGGACGCCGGCGCTTTTGTCACGCCATGTCTCGTCCTGAATTCCTCGATTATCGGAAATCCTGCTTCGGAGCTGGCACAAGATCCGCGTGTGAGCTCCAAGCTCAGTCCGGAATGGATGGATACCTTGAATGCCAGCTTCAATACCTACCCGCAGGGCAGCTTGGAAGACAACTATCGGAATGTGATGGACCTTCACCGTGCAGGCGTAGACATTCTGGTGGGAACGGATGTGTCCGTGCCGGTTCCATCCCTTGGAGGGCTTGCCCATGGCGCCAGCGTGCATCATGAGATGCAGCTATTGGTGGAAGCCGGGTTCACGCCTGTAGAGGCCCTTCAGTCAGCGACTTCGAAGACGGCCCGCCGCTTTAGCCTGGATGACCGCGGACGTATCGTGGAAGGGGCCAGGGCGGACCTGGTGTTGGTGGACGGCGACCCGACAGCCCATATCTCGGATACGCTATCGATCCGTGCAGTATGGCAGCGTGGTATTAGAAAGTAGGGGAAGAGCTTGATGGCGTAATTCCCGGGTGCACAAGCTGAGGCTTAGGCTTCACTGAAATGGACAAGGCTCTGGGATAACCAGGGCTTTGTGTGTTGTCTGGGGCATCCTGCGGGGATGCCTTTATTATTTCGCGTTAGAGTGATGCGGGGAACCGTGTCACAAGTGAGGCGAAATTTCTGATCTTGTTCACGCACGGGGTGGGGAAACTTGCCGGCGAGACTGCCTTTGGGGAAGATCCATGCGCAGGCTAGGTTGTGCGGGCTGTAAGCGATACTGTGTTAAAATTGATATGAGGATTGCGCTAACTGGCAAAGGCTGCCGAATGGATCGGCGGCCTTCTCTCAACTAGCATGCGAATATTTTAACCCATTTGGACTGTGGCGAGCAGCTTTCGAGTTTCGTCTATGACTCGTTCGCTGAACCGCATATCACGTACCTGTGCCGAGGCAAGCATGGGTTTCCCATTCCCATCGTAGTACACTCCAGTCGCATCAGACGTGTCGGTTAGGACCTTGCTAATAACGCAAGTGTCTCGCTTCGGGGTGCTCCAGTACTTGATTAAAGGGGCTAGTGGAGACATCACATACTTCGCGATAAACTGAAGAATGGCATTTGTGTCGCGACTAAGACCGGTGCCGGGGTTGAAACCCGGCTCGACGGCGTTGAATCGCAGACGCGGTATCTCATGTGAGAACGCGAAAACCGTCGCGAGATTGCACTGCTTCGAGGATATGCGTCATAACCCGGCTTCGAAGAACCGCCGGGTTCCCATTCGTCTCATGCGCTTGCCTCAGCGGAGATATAGCGCCCACCCCTCGCAGATGTAGAATAAGTGCCTCCGTGAACACGAACGGCCCAAAGTGATTTGTCGCGAAAGCGAGGTCCCACCTCTGTTTGCTCTGGCCACCCTTCATCGGCATAATACCCGCATTATTCGCCAGACCGGCAATCGGAAGCTTGAGCGCGTCGATCTCAGTAGGAGCTCGGTGTACACTTTTAATGTCGGCGAAGTCGATTATCCTTCTCGTTATCGCTTTACTCAGTTGGTTGATCTCCGTCCTTAAAATGGCCAAAACAGATATGTTGTAGGCACTTGGGAGGGCATGAATCGATTGACGGCGCTAGATCGCGTATTGCAACACAAACGATATTCTGCTAATACAGATGCTGATCTATGGGTGCTTGGACATCAATGCCCTCACCGTCAAAAGACCCTATATGCCTCTTCGTTGCGGAGATCAAGATCATTGGCTGACCTCAACTCGCTGTTCACAATGGAAGCCACAACTCGGGGCGCATCATTCTGGAGATAATGATTTGCTTGAGGTAACCGCCAGTACGTCGAAACGTGGTTCCTAGATTTCAGATATGTCGTCCAGACATAATCAGGAACACGAATCGGTGAAATTTGATCCTGTTCCCCCCAAATGATTGTGGTCGGCACATCGCTTTTATGCAACGTCTCAAGCCAGCCTACTTCGAATTGTGAACGCTGATTGAGATATTGAATGACATCGTGTTGAACATTGGCTCCGTCCTGATAATCAAAGATGGAAGCGAGTGACGCGATTTCGTCAGAAGACAAGGTTTTCGAATACGTCAACGTTGCAAGAGCTTGCGCCAAAATCGTGCCGTTGAGATTGGAGGACAGGGCCGGGCCGGACACCGGATCGAGTAGCTGTTTTTGAAGCTGCGTGAGTTGCGCCAGTGGCAGATAGACATTGCCATTGGTGATGAAATGATGAGTAATCTGATATGGACATTTACTGTATTTCTGATACAGTGCCAGCAAGGCAAAGCCCACGGTGTCTCCTTTATCATGAGTGAACAGGGCAAACTTATCGAGCTTTAACACTTCTCGAACGACGTGATCCACTAAACGTGCGTCATCGTGGATGGAGTATACATATCCGTCTCGAGGCTTCGAAGAAAACCCGTAACCAGGTGTATCAATCGCACAGACGTAATAATCCTGACTCAATTCCTCGAACAACTCCCGAAAGTCAAAACTGCTTGTGGGATAACCATGAATGAAGAGAATGGCAGGATTGTCTATGTTGCCTGCGCAAATTGTAAACACATCGAGAGACCCAAAACGAGCATTTTCAGGCACTGTAGAAGTCCAAGTAGTGTATTGCCCTCTATCGGCCCACTCCTTTGCTAAATTCGGTACGGTGGACATAGAAGTATAGTATTGTGAAGCATGGTTCAGACTGCTCATCATTGTACCTCCTCGTATAGTATTTTCAAAAGCCTTGTATAAGCTAATTTCCAGTCCCCGAGGGGACTAACGGCCACTCGAAGATTTACCAGTCACTTGCTCCTTGAACATCGAATCAGGGACTGGACTTTCCGGCGTGCTTCTGGACAATGAATCTTAGGGTTCATTCGGGGATATTCTTGCGCCTCCCGTAGCCTCGTCTACTCCTTAAGTCTGTTTCTCCGGTACGTGTCCGAACTTCTTACCCGCTGGCTGTTCCCTTCGGCAGCCCATGCCTGGCTTTAGCAGACCCAGGGCAGCTCATGGACCGAAGCGTGTTCTCATACGCGAGGGTGAGGTTGGGCGCGTGCACCGGAGGCATCCCGGAGCGTCCATTCCCTGAATCCCTAAAGGAAAGGAGGATTTTCCCTTGAAGCTTTTTGTCGGAATTGACGTGAGCTCCCAAGAGCTCGAAGCGTGTTTCATGAACTCGGACGGAGACAACTTCGAATCGTTCACCGTCCCCAATAACCTTCACGGCGCTTCTCACCTTCGCGACCGTATCGTTGTCGCAGCGGACAAGCTTGCCGTATCTGAGATTCACATCGGCCTTGAGGCTACTTCCGTCTACAGTTGGCACCCGGCCATGTATTTCCACCAGGACCCGGCACTTCGTGAGCGCAAGACCAAGGTGTTTACGCTGAACCCCAAGCTCATCTGCAAGTTCCGCGAAGCTTACGCCGACATGGACAAGACCGACCGTCTGGATGCCTGGGTCATTGCGGATCGCCTTCACTTCGGCCGCCTGACGACCACCCTCGTCATGCAGGAGCAGTATATCGCGCTCCAGCGCCTTACGCGCATGCGGTTCCACCTGGTACACAACCTCGCCCGGGAGAAGCAATGCTTCTTGCAGAACCTGTTCTACAAGTGCAATGCCTTCACCACCGAAGTGGACAGTTCAGTATTCGGCCACGCCCACATGGAAATGCTCTCGGAGAAGTTCAGCCTCGATGACATTGCCGAGATGAATGTTACCGACCTGGCTGACTATCTGCGGGACAAGGGGCGGAATCGCTTCCCCGACCCTGAACGTGTGGCTCGCTGCATCCAGCAAGCCGCCCGCGCCTCCTACCGGTTATCGAAGGTCGTGGAAGATTCCATTGACCTTGTGCTCGGCACGTCCATCGAGTCCATTCGCAGCATCCAGAAGCAACTCAAGGATCTGGACAAGGCCATTGAACGCATTCTGGACGGCATCCCGGGCGCGCACCCGGCATCGGCAAGGTCTACGCCGCCGGCCTGCTCGGGGAACTCGGCGACATCGAACGGTTCAAGGATCAGGCCGCCGTGGCCAAGTATGCCGGCCTTACATGGCGAAAGCATCAGTCCGGCGCCTTCGAAGCCACGACAGCACCACGCTTCGCGAGTGCTATTATGGTTGCGCTGCCAATGCCCGTGCCGCATCCTGTAATGAGCGCCACCTTCACCTCGAAGTTCATATCTTCATCCTCTCTCAAAAGATATTGTACACTTCATTCGTGTATCTGTATAATTGAACTTGTTGATAATAGAGTTCAATTAAGTTGAACACAGGATGGTGACCATGGACCTAAAATCACTGAAAACATTCCACAGGATTCTGAGCTCAGGGAGTTTTCACCGGGCGGCTGAGGAGATGAACTACGCCCAATCCACTGTCTCAATGCAGATACAGAGGCTGGAAGCAGAGGTAGGTGTGCAGTTGTTTGACAGGACTCAAAAATCCGTTGGTTTGACTGAGGCAGGCAGAGTGTTTTATGAACAGAGCATTGATATTATGAAACGGATCGACCAACTGAAGTTGACAATGATAGAGGTGGCCCAAGCGGAATCCGGAAGTGTACGCATTGGTGTCACGGAGCCGTCCGCGAGCTTTCGATTTCCAGCAATTCTTGGTAAATTCTTAAACACCCATCCCAAAGTGCATGTGAGCGTACATATCGCCAACACCCCCATACTTAACAACTTGCTACATACAGGGGAGATTGACATTGCACTTTGTTCCACTCCTGAAATGGGTACCAGTTTATTCTTTGAACCGTTATTCCAAGAAGGGTTTGTGGTATTACTGCCGGAGCATAATCCCCTCAGCGAACAATCCACCATTTCACCTGAGGATTTCGTCGGACAACGACTACTTATCACAGCCAAGAATTGCCCGTACCGCAAGAAACTTGAAGTGGTTGCCCAAGAGTGGAACATACCATTAAACACGCTAAACACACTCGAAATCACAAGTATGACAGCCCTAACGAGTTACGTTGAGCACGGAATTGGCATTGCGTTAGTTCCTAGGATAATGACTGAGTCACCGATACCAGGTGCAGTGGTACGCGAAATGGGATCGCACTCAATTAATATGACAACTGGCTTTCTATATCAAACTGATAAGCTTCCGATGCTTCCAGCGAGCCGTGCATTGTACCATTATCTAAAAAACGAATTATTGACAGAATACAGGTGAAAAGAAGCAAGTCCACTCTCCATTCTGTATATATCCACAACTACGCTAATCTTGTTCGTTCCAGATCAGAAATAATTTGTTTATTTGGTTCATCAGTTTTTCTGCGGATACTAAAAAACCGTTTCGCGGTAATTTCCGAGAAACGGTTCAGTAATCCAAAAAGACGATTATAGTGATTAATGCATCGGTTTTTCCCATTCACCTTTGATTACGATTCCTGTCTCTTTCGCCGCTGCTTCAAGATCATGGATTTCCTGTGCTGTCAGCGTGATTTCAGCGGCTTTTACAGCATCAGCAACTTGGGTGATTCTCGTAACACCGATAATCGGAACGGTTCCTTTCGCAATGGCCCAAGCGATTGCAACTTGTGCAGAAGCCGCATTGTGCTTAGTGCCGATTTCATTCATAACATGGATCAAGCCTCCCAGTTTCGCAAGCACGTCTTCATTAAACGCCTCTCCTCTTCTGGTGCCGCTTGGAAGAGGATTTTTCGCATTGTATTTGTCGGTTAATGCGCCTTGTTCCAACACCATATAGGAGAAAAACACAATGTTGTTTTCGTTGCAGTAATCAATAATTCCGGCTTCTTCGGACGAACGGTACAGTAAGCTGTAATGATTTTGTACAGCAGAGATTTTCAGCCCTTCTTCAGCCAGAATACTTTGCGCTAGTTTGATTTCCTCCAGATTGTGGTTGGAGACGCCTGCATATTTTACTTTTCCGCTTTTCATGAGCGGAATCAGCTCTGGGGTCCATGTTTTTACATCAAGAGGATTATGGATCCAATATAGATACGTATGGTCTGCGCCGAGCTGGCTCAGGCTACTGTTCAGGCGGTCTTCAACAGGCCCGCCAAGTTGCGGAGTGAATTTCGTTGAGAGCAACACATCGTCGCGGCCTTTTGCAAGCTCGCCCAGAATGATTTCGGAAGCCCCCATTCCGTACACAGTCGCAGTGTCCCATAAATGGAGTCCGGCTTCCATCGCCGAATCAAAAACCGGCTTTAAATCTTCCGCGGTAAGAGAATTCCCAAAAATAGCATCTCCGCCGCCTTGACCGGTCCCCCATGAAGCAACTTTAGCCCCCTTAGACCTTCTCTTTCAACCTCAGATGCTGTCTAAACTCCGACGGTGGGAGTCCGAATCTTTTCTTGAATACTTTGGAAAAGTGAGCGATATTTTCGAATCCGGTCGAAAAACAGACATCCGTAACAGATAGCGCCGATTCCGTTAACAGTTCCTTGGCTTTATCCAGCCTCCGATTGCGAACCCATTTGAGCGGGGGGGTGTTGTATATTGTTTGAAAATCCCTTTTGAACGTCGCCAGGCTTCGGCCGGACAAATAGGCCAGGTCGTTAAGGGAAACGGGATTCAAGAAGTTCTCCTCCATGATCTTTGCGATGCTGTCTCTGTCCTTGCTTACAGGTTGCCTCATTTGATGCAAAAAACGATCATTCGAATCTGCTATGTGAAACAGCAATTCGATCAGCTTCACACGCACCAGTCCTTCTTTGACTTCGTCAGGGTTTTCGAAATAGGGTTTTAACGACTCAATATAGCTTCCAATGCGGTCACTGATCGGAAAGACTGTTATCGGAACAACATCATTAGTGAGATAAATTGGTTTTAAACCGGCGAATTTGAGGAATTCATGTACTACCTTCTCGTTCAGGAAAAACATCATATAGTCGAGGATGTAATTGGAATCGGGTTCACCCGATTTCTCGTACTGGACTCCAATTGATTTATGAATAAACATCATTTCGTTGCTCCGCATCGTATATTCTTGATCACCGAAGCGAACTGTGTAGACACCCGATTTGACGATTAGCAGAAGATGATCCTGCAAAAAAAAGGTTCCTTTTATGCCTTGCGTGTAAAAACAAAATTCAATAACGGACATCCCATCCAGCTTCAAGCTCCCTTTTTTATTCGGAGACTTTACCAGTTCATGAGGCACCTTGACCATTTTGCTTGATCTCATAGTCATAGGCGTCTCCCCCTTACTTGTACCTGCGATTGCTCTAGCTTCCATTTCATTATCACCCATTCGGCTATGCCAGTCTGCGCTTACCTGTAGAATAATTAGAAACCGGACCTACACTTATATTTTAGTATAACTGGAAACCGGCGAGAATACTTTGCTGAAAAGCTCAAACGACTTGTTCATTTAGCTCCTACAACTCTATTTGAAAATATTCGCCTTTGCGATATACGGAGAACCGTACCATAAGTAACGGCGAAAAAAAGGAGTGTGCGGACACTCCCTTTGAGCTAATATTGTCTGTTATCAAATGTCTACTTCACATTAATCCATTAAGACGAATCACATAGACCACTTAATTTGCCGTCTTATTGACAAAATCAATCTCATTTCTGATCCCTTTATGGGCGTCATTCCACAGGCCCTTTGTCAGGCGAATGCGCAGCAGGCATGTGTTAGGGTCTTCGTCGTTATTGGCTTCGTAATACCACTCGGCGAATATGGTGCGCAGCTTTGTCATCATCTCCGCGTTTTTCTCGTCACATACCCAGCCCAGGTTTTCACCGATACCATCGGCCGTAAAGTTTTCGACGATGATACAAACGGCGACTTCGGGGTTTTGGGCGATCTGCTGCATCTTGCCTGTGGTCGCGTAAGTGACGGTGTAGAACGCGCCGTCCTCATAATAGGCGTCCACAATGCGGGCGGCGGGACGGCTTTTGCCATCGGCCCCTGGTTCCAGCGCGATGGTGGACAGAGAGATCAGGCCGTCCTTGTTACCCACTTGTTCTTGCAGCAGCTTCATGGCTTCGTCGTACTTGCTCATTATATTACCTCCTAAAGAGTCATAAGGCATACATGATTAAGCTTACCATTGTAAAATTTTAGTGCATGTGAAGAATAATACAATATTAAAACGCTATCATAATCCTCTGTTCGACTTAGGTATGGTTCAACTGATAGAGTCTTAAAATAGACAGCTTGGAGAACCCTAACAAAGGAAAGTTGTTTTTTGCGGAATTCCTTGCGGGGCATGGATTTGTATATATGTGTAAGCTAACAGGCAGGTTAGAAACCATAAAGTCTCTCTAACGTATAACCATTATTCAAATCTTCCCAATATGGCTCATTCGGAGGTGAACTTGACTGGAGCATTTTTATGACTTGGTTCAATTGGCATTCACGATCGCTCTCATCTCTTCCATAGTGATACTTCCATACACTTATTTTTCTTTACAAGAGATACACTGGGATCATGAAATTGCTGCAGCCGGTTCAACTTGGTTTGTGGCTGTCAGACTGTCGCAACAGAGCAGCATTCAGCGGTGGATAGTACGTACCGTCAGACGAAGAGAAGCGCCTGATGATGACGACAATGGTCCTTCCCTACATTGATATTCCATACTTTCAATTAGGGAGGACCACGATGAAAAAGATTTTTTTGCTCCAAAAATGGGCGAAGCCCATTCTCGTCATGTTGATTGGGGTTATTCCGATCATTGTGCTTAGCGGGTGTTCGACAGCATCCCAATCAATCTCGATTAATGCCGACTCACCAGGGATATTTAACCACTATTTTATTTATCCATTTTCGATCTTGATCAAATTCTTCGCGAATGCACTTCACGGAGATTACGGATTATCAATCGTGATGATGACTTTCATCATCAGACTCGCGATCATGCCGCTCATGATGATTCAAGCCAAGAAACAAATGGACATGAAAGAAAAGATGGCCGTCCTCCAGCCGGAGTTAACTGCACTTAAGGAGAAGTATAAGAACGACGTCAGTGCGGATGCAAAAAAACAACAGCAAGTCGAGATGATGCAGCTCTACCAGAAGCATCAATTTAATCCCTTAAACATGGGGTGTTTACCGATGCTTATCCAATGGCCGATCACCCTCGCATTTTACTATGCCATTCGTCGTACCCCAGAGATTGCAGCTCACGATTTTCTGTGGTTTAGCTTGGGGAAAACAGATATGATTTTGCCGCTTATTGCCGCTGCGGTGTATTACGTTCAATTCCGCGTGTCTCAATCCGTTTCAGCGCAGTATCAGCAAAATCAAAATAACCAAAATAACCAAATGGCTTTCATCGGATTGTTGTCACCGATCATGATGGGTGTGTTTTCTTTTATGATGCCCGCCGCGTTACCATTGTATTGGGCGGTTGGCGGTATATTCATTATCGTACAAACGATCATACTCAATAAAATGTACACGAAACCAAATATAGCGAGTAAAAACCTACCCACTGGTGTAGAAGATTTATAAGTTGAACCAGTCATAAAACAATACTAATAATGAGTAAAATGAAAGGGCCATTCCTGCAAAGGATGGCCCTTTAACTTGCCGTTACAGACAGCGCGGGGAGCCTTATCATAAGTAGCGGCAAGTTTAACAGTATTCGCCGTTTCGTTAGGCTTGGTCCGCAGCCAGGCGGCTGTTGGAGATGTGCCTTGGACGAAAAACGATTATTTCTGATATTCGGTTAGGATGTTGTCATGGCGGGGACGGCCGGGTAATAACTGTGAATAGAACTTTTGAATAGACTGCATTTGGAGCGGAAGCCAAGAGTGGGGAGGTACAGATTATGGCGGAATATACATTATCAAGAGTCAGCTCGGTACAGGCAATTATGGCTTACGGCGGCACACAGAGCGATGTCAGTTCCCTGGAGAAGCAGCGAGACCGGCTGATCATGGAGCTGGACAAGGTAAATGCGGCGCAGGACGGCGAGACGCAGAGTTCTTACCGCCGAGAGCAGCTGCAGAGACAAATCCGACTGTTAGAGGTCAAACTCGCGCAGAAAGTCGGGAGCAGCGCTTCCGTTGATTTTGTATCAGCTTCCCCGAAAGACCAGCCCCCGCTCTTGCGGAATGAGTGGAAGGGAGGCTTTAAGGGCATCGGTCTGGCTGATCCCCGGACGGCCACGGTGAACTCGGAGGGACATTTCAACGAGTTAATTTAGGCAACAGAGCGAAGGTGCGACAAGCGTCCAGTGATGAACTGGCCTTTTCGCACCTTCTTTTTTGAGCCATCAACCATCACGGTGAACCGTATCTTAAGTAGAGCGAAATCGCCGCTGCCCCCTCGTTCAGATGACGTTTAAGCCCTTTCCGTGTAAGTATTCCGTCATGCTGCCGAGCGGCATTTTCAATTTGAGCAAGTCGATGTGACTCCGTGACCAGCCGGCGTCGCGGTTATTCTCGCTGCGGGTCTGGTAGACGGAAGCCGAGGCTTAATCTCGGGCTGCTGGTCGGGTACGCCGACGGCGATACCAAAGAGCGGAACGACATACTCAGGCAGAGCAAGCATCTGGTCAAGCCGTCGAATGTCCTTGTTGACCGACCCCATAATGACGGCGCCAAGACCGAGTGATTCTGCGGCCAGAACGGCGTTCTGTGCGGCAAGCGATGCGTCGATGACAGCTGTCTGGTATACGGTGGAGCTCTCCAGCATCGTCCGCATGTCCCTCTGTTCTTGTTCATTGCCCATAACCGTGAATCGTTTCAGGTCTGCGCAGAAAATGAACAGATGTCCATTCTCTTCGATATACGGTGTCTTCGTGATCTCGCGCAGTTCACGCTTCAAGGCCGGATTGGTAAGGCCGATGATCGAGTAGGCTTGCATGAAACGGGAGGACGAAGCCATCTGCGCGGCAGGAACGATGGTTTCGATTTGGAACGGCGCCAGCTTCTCGTCCTTGAACTTGCGGATCGAGCGATGATTCATGATCGCTGTAAGAACTTCATTTGACGCGGATGCTATCACGCTCCCGTGTCTCAACCTATGGGAGCATTATATTATTCTTAGCAAGAAAGCGTTGAGGTCTTGATTCAGAGGAGGACTAATCGCCAATTTCAATAATGTTTCCCTCCGGGTCCGCAATGAAGAAGTTCCGCTGCCCCCATGGCTTGGTAGATAACTCTTCAATGATTCTCACATTCAGCGCTTTCAGCCGCTCGTATTCCTGATCCACCTCAGTCGTGGCAAAACGCATGTACATTTCCATGGTCAGGTTGATGCCGCTCGGTGGAACATAGGTCTCGCCTATGGACTCGGCAAAATGCTTGCGATCAAACATAAACAGTTGATCCCTGTCCTTCTTGAAAGTCGCAAACAGGCCGCCGTCCCAATCGGTTTCAAAGTTCAAAATGTCGCAGTAGAAGGCTACCATCTTTTCCATATTCCCCACAAATAGACCAACATCAATCACGCTGTGCATCCTCCCTTAGGTCTGTCAGCCGAAACGCTGATAGGCTTTGAGCGATTTGGCGAACATTTTTTTGATTTGCTTCATGTCTACACTCTGACCGATCCGCTCTGTCCGGGTGTAAAGCTTCTCCAATGCTTCCTGGTGATTCATACGCGGATTCATGGACAGCCATTCCTTGGGCACCCAGTTCTCCACTGTATCGAAAGCCACGGCTTTATTGTATGGATTGCCGTTCTTGTCCAGCATGTCTACATTGCCGGCAATGGTCACATCGAAGGTCATTTGCAGTTGGACTACTGCTGTATCCAAGGCGCTTTTGGCGGATTTGTCCTCATTATCGAGCATTTTGCGGTATTCGTGGGTGCCGATAGGACGATTCTCGCTCGTCAGCAGGTTCCAGAATTTCCGCTCATACGCTCCCAGCTTGCCGGATTGCCATCGTTCCTCCATGCTTGACTGCGGCCGAAAGGCGTCTATGAATATCGAATAAAACGGCTGAGCGATGAATCCCTTTTTCCCATTAAAAAAGGTGCCGTACGCCAGCTTCTTCTCCTCTGCTACCCGGTCTTTCCAGAGCCAGGGGTCGAGTTCAGGATCATTGGTCCACCATTGGCTCTCCGGTACAAAATCGTTAATGGTCGGGAACCCTTTCAGGGTCTTGTCCGGAGGAAACAGGAAACCAAGCTCCGTCACCCTCTCCACAAAATCGTGATACGTAACACGCGTCAATTCGCAGAAACCTCCTTTGAAAACGAATACATTCTATCATCTATGAATCATCATATACTAAATGATCTAAATTCAACATATAAAAAGTGGATCTGATGTAGCAAACTCAGCGGCACATTAGTATCCCAAATGAGATTAGCCAACAGGTATTCAGGGATGACTTTAATGATTTAGGACTATTCCAAATGTGCGGATTTCCGATCGCAATGGAGAACGCGATAATTGAATTGAAAAATTGCGCAACCCACATAACCGATTCAAATGATAACGATGGTGTTGCTGTTGCAATTGAGAGGTTTGTGGGTGCAATCAATTGCTGATAATGATTCAATTTGCAAAGAATAGAATCGTCTTTGCGGGCGAAACTATTTTCAAGTTCTTTGCTGTTAAGGCTGGATTGTACAATCGTTTTGGAAGCTTTGATGAAATTTGACAGCCTGTTCGACAAGCTGAGCGAAAAACGCAGCCCATCGGGCTGCGCTATTTCAATAAGCGGGCATTTTTGTAATGCCAATGTTCAAAGCACGGTCGGCCTAACCATAATTTCACTAACCAGAGTGTCATCAGGTTCATTTATGGCAAAAGTAATGGCTCTAGCAATACTGTAAGGAGAAATGCCCATATCCTTAATTTGACTGGCCATTGCCTGCACTTCCGGGCTCGTAATGCGATCGAGCAATTCGGTTGTAGTCAGCCCTGGAGCTATCACGGTAGACCGTATGTGCGAAGTCGGGGACTCTTCCAGGCGCAGCCCTTCCGAAATAGCTCTTACGGCGAACTTGGTAGCCGAGTAGACGGCTGACGCCGGAGCCACATGATAACCGGCTGTAGAAGATAAGCTGATGATATGGCCGGATTTCTGCTCCCGCATCGTTGGCAATACTGCTGCAATGCCATATAGAACGCCTTTGATATTCACATCGATCATTTGATCCCATTCTTCAACTCTTAGCTCAGACAGCTTGGAATTCGGCATGATGCCTGCATTGTTGATTAATACATCGATTCGGCCATGCGTATTCAAGGTGAATTTAGCCAAATTCTTCATGTCCTCAGCAGAAACAACATCCGCTTTTACTGAAAAAGCGTTACCGCCCCCCTGTCTGATTTCATCAACGATTGCTTGCAGACGTTCTTCTCTTCTGGCAGCCAATACGACCTTCGCGCCATTTTGAGCCAGCAGCTTCGCGGTTGCTTCTCCTATGCCGCTGGAGGCTCCTGTAATAATAACCACTTTGTTCTGAATATGTTCCATGAGTTACTGCTCCTTTGCTAACCATCAAATATATAACACGCGTTGAATATCGGACGTCCGTTGATTAAAATTATAGATAGTAGACCCGAATATTCAATGGTTAAGTGATGCGTATATGTTGGATATCCAACAGTACACCGGGAATTGTTGATGATCTTAAGGAGGTAACGAATGCAATGGAACATGCCGTAAAAACCGACCGCCGCATTCTCCGCACAAAGCAATCCATTACGAAGTCCTTTTTGGAGCTGTTCGAGGAAAAAGATTTCGAAGCCATTACGATTAACGATATTGCGGAACGCGCCAATGTTAACCGTGGTACCATTTATCTACACTACATGGACAAATATGATCTCTTGGACAAATGCATTGAAGAACGTATTAATGAACTAATTTCGCTGTGCAAGAGAGGGGATGCCGATGAAGTTAATCAAGAGCTCATACATGAGCCAAAACCGTTTTTTGATTATTTGCGAGACCACTTTCCGTTCTTTTCTTCCATGTTCTCGAATCAAAGGACTTTTGTATTCCGGGACCGGCTGCAGCAATTTATCTCCGTCAGTCTTATGGATAAATTGAATAAGCAGGGCAATAAGTCTGATGTCGAGAATGAGATCAATGCCCAATTCATGACGTCTGCTTTTATCGGGGTAGTCGAGTGGTGGGTTCGTAATCAAATGCCGCATTCCACGGATTTTATGGCCGATCAGGTTAGGAAATTATTTGAAAAAAATCAAAACTAGTTCTCTCCTAAGACGTAGCTGAACAAGTTTACACTTTGGGCTGGGCCCAGCTTGTTGTAGAGGTTTTGGGCTTCCGGACCAAAGCCGGTTAAATAAGCGTATTCAATTCCTTTTTGATGCAAGCGATGGAAGCACTTCCGGATAACAGCCTCTGCCAGGCCCTTTCTTCTATATTCCGTATGAGTGCAGACTTTTTCGATTTCGGCATAGTTATTCTTGTAATCGACAAAGGCAACACAGGAAGATAGATGCCGTCCCTCCTGATCCACAACCGACAGATCAAACCCGGGAGAAAAACACGGGCTTTCTCTGTTATACTCGTACTGCAGCAAATCCAGTTTGTTTAGCGCTTCTGTTCGAGTTCCGTTGCTCCAGGCATTTATTCCTAGCGTTGCCTTTCCTCGGAGGTCCGGGTTCGCCAGCATATCCTGAACCGAATACTCTTCACGGAGCACGATACCTTCCGCCGCTTTCTCCCTCAAATGATACTGTCCGGTTATGGCTGATACCCCTTTTTTTCGAAAACCTGCCTTCTCCAGCTCCTGCATCAACAGATGATGGTCTTCATGTGCATCCGTGCTTAACGCCCCGTTCCGGTCGTTCCAATTGGTTATCGCCCATTGAAGCATTTCGGAATAGAGGAACTCGTACCCTCTCCTTGCAAAAACATTGAAGTAACTATCGCCTTTCTCGGATATCACAAAGCCAATTAATTCGTCGAAGTTGTTAAGCCAGAGTTGTGCATTTTTCCTCATAAAGCTGGGAAAGTACTTTTCCTCGTTCCAGATCCCAAATTTCCAACCGCCTAATCGCCCTATTGTCCAAATGAACCGTTCTTGCCTTACCGCATAATCATCAACCAAAAACTGCCACAGACGATCGAAATCAAATTTTCTGTCATCAAATGCTCGATTCTGGATTTTCATAGCCTCAAGTTCCTTTCCTGGGCATTCAAACGCCAATGGGGCAGGTATGTTTCATGACCTCACTAGCGGTTATAGTTTAAAAATATAGACTCGGCATATGTGATTCAAGGCACAATATGAGTTTAATTAAACTTGCCCTAACAGACGGCTGGAGCTCTTGGGGATTAAGCAGTTCATTAAATTTCAGATCGAAAGGATTTACCGAGCTGATGACTAAGACCGAAATAATGACGAAAATTATAGATTAGGGGACTCCATGTTTGGGGGTCGATATGATTTCCTTCAATGATAATTTCTTTGTGAGCATGCACATGCACAGCTTGTGTCTCAATGATTGCAAAGTTAGGGGAATGATCAGGAATTCGAATATTTTTTACTATTGCTTCAATTTGTAGCGGGCATTCCATAATTCGTGTGGGTTTTACATCCTTAGACTCAACGGGAGTCAATCCACTTATAGCATATTTGTCTTTTTGATATGTACATCCATATTTTTGCTTGTTTTCAGGAACGGGATTTTTCCCTGTGTAAGGGGCGAGTTGTTCAACATTCTCCCAAAGAGATGGACCGGGAATATTAATTACACACTCAGGACGTTGTTCTAAATTTTCAATCGTTTTTCCCCCAAGACCAATCCCTAATACAATACAATCTCCTAATGCCCATGATGATGAAATAGGGCTTATATTTACTGTTCCATCTTCATTCAATGTATTCAGCAAAATTACAGGGGTCCCATAATATAGAATCTTAGGTTTAATCATTTCTGTGTTAGGGATCTGCTTCGTATTTGTCATTGTATTTCTCCTCCTATTTATTCATCCTCCCTAATTGTATAATTTAAATAGTTCAATTATCGTCGAAGTATGGATTACAAAATGGGGGTCAAAATGAAAGCAAACTCGAATATAGCAATGATTGCTTCTCTCGTGAGCGAAACTTCTCGCGCAGCAATATTAACTGTTTTACTAGACGGGAGGTTTCATGCAGCAAGTGAGCTAGCATATATGGTAAGAATCCAGCCTCAAACGGCAAGCTTCCATTTAGCCAAATTGGTCAATGCTAACGTAGTTGCTGTTGAGAAACAAGGGAGGCATCGATACTATGGGATTCAAAATCAAGAGGTTGCCCAGGTTATGGAATCATTATTATCAATCGCCCCACCAATTGAAATCAAGTCATTAAAACAATCTTCAGAGGATAAAGCGCTGCGTTACGCAAGAACTTGTTATGATCATCTCGCCGGGAGCTTAGGGGTGCAGTTAACAAATGCCATGCTTAGAGCGGGTATTCTGCGTGAAGAAAAGGAAGGGTTTACGGTTACTGAAAATGGGGAGAAGTTCTTTGCAAGCTTTCAAATTAACCTTGAAAAGGTTAGAAGGAAACGCCGCTCTTTTTCACACAAATGTCTGGATTGGAGTGAAAGACGCCACCATCTTGCTGGAGCATTAGGAAATGCCCTTCTGGAGAAGTTGTTAGAGCTAAATTGGGTGCAGCGTCTACCAAAGACACGAGCGATAAAAATTACTTCCGAGGGTGAAATAGGCCTTAAAGAAGTATTTTCATTGGATATTGAGGGCAAATCGCGCTGAACCGTATCACAAGCAGGGTAAAAAAATTGGCTTTTTAGATATTCCCAGGTAAATTTCTTATTAGGTTTAACTTCAAACCAGCTCAATCAGACGTGCCGACATGCCAATTTCTTAGCATCTCCTCGGCTTTTTGCGGGTCGTTCATGAGCAAAATCCGGTACTCCAGCATCTTATTGAGGGTGTCCAGCATCTGGTCATATTCTTGCTTCTTGCGTTCGATCTCCTCTTTCTTGCCTTGAATCCAATCGATAATCTGCAGGTTGGTCCGCGAATTCGTATCGTGGTCCTGCAGAGCTTCCTTAAGTTCAGCCAGCGAACAGCCGATGGACTGGAACTTCTTAATTAGCTTTAGCCGATCGATTGCCTCTTCCGAATAGTTGCGGTAATTGTTGCTTTCCCGCCGGACATGCCGGTTATCCAGCAAGCCTTCCTTTTCATAAAAGCGGATCGTATGGATCGTTAATCCCATCTTGTCCGCCAGTTCCTGAATTCTCATAATCATTTCTCCTTCAGATTGCTTGCCCTAGAGTTCACTTCATAGTTTATGCTTTAGCTATTCAAGCAGTCAATCACTGAAGGAGGAAATGAGTATGCATGTTTTGGTTACAGGAGCAACAGGGTATGTTGGTTCCGCAGTCGTCCGGGAATTGATCGGAGCGGGCCATACAGTGACGGGTCTTTGCCGCTCTGAAGAAAAGGCCGCAGGTATGAAGGAGGCAGGCGCCGAAGCGGTGTACGGTACGCTAAATGATCTCGATACGCTGCGCAGCGCCGCCGCTGCTGCGGACGGCGTGATTCATCTGGCGTTCACCAACGACTTCTCCGACTTTGAAGGTGCGTTGGCTCTGGATTTACAGGCCGTTCAGACCCTAGGAGCGGCGCTAGAAGGTTCCGGGAAGCCGTTCATTACTACGGCGCACGCAAATGGAACCGCTGTGGACCAGGCAGTGCTCGCAATGGCAGAGCGGAACATCCGGGCGTCCATCGTCTCGCTTGCACCGTCCGTGCATGGCGAAGGCGATAAGGGCTTTGTGCCGATGATGATCAACATCGCCCGGGCGAAGGGGTTCGCCGCCTACATCGGCGAAGGAACAAACCGCTGGCCGGCGGTTCACCGCCTGGATGCGGCGGTTCTGTACCGTCTGGCGCTGGAATCTGCACCGGCAGGCTCACGACTGCTTGGCGCCGGCGATGAAGGCATTCCGCTCAGCCAGATCGCCGAAGTCATCGGGCGACAGCTGAACGTGCCGGCGGTTAGCATAACATCTGAAGAAGCTGCCGCCCATTTTGGCTTTCTTGGCGCCATTGCCGCACTCGACATCACAAGCCTGTATGACACTGCGCAGGCGAGTCTGGCAACAAGGGAGCTTCTGGGCTGGACACCGGTGCAGCCCGGACTGATCGCCGATCTCGAAGAAGGACATTATTTTGCATAAAAAGAAGGGAGACCGACAGCACTGAAATGCTGGGCAGAGATTTCTAATGGGCATCCGCCCAAGCGCCCTTTCCGCGAATGCATATGATGATTATGCCTATTCATTGAAAGGAGCGATCACATATGGGATTTTTTCCAACGCCGGGAACAGGCGGAGGATTTCCGGGATTCCCGGGCGGACCTGGAGGACCTGGCGTGCCGGGAGGTCCAGGCGGATTTCCGGGGACTCCGGGAATCCCGGGGGGTGCACCGGGAGGCGTTCAACCGCCGACGGCTCCTCCACCGCAATTCGTACCGCAAATGCCGGTCACCGCATATGCTATCGACCCCGGCGCGATCAGACGCTGCCTGTTCCGCAACACATACGTTTGGCTGAACAACGGCGAGCAATTCTGGTTCTTCCCGGTATTCGTCGGGCGTAATTCTATTGCAGGGTTCAGATGGTTCGGTTTCTTCTGGGCGTACTTCGGTATTGATTTGAATCGGATTAGCTCGTTCACATGCTTCTAAGGCAGACGGCACAGTGAGCCGTATTACAGAGCCGTCTTACATGTAAGGCGAGCAGCTAGTGCCTGCAAAATAATTCAAGAGGATGTCTCAAAGCCTTAATGGCGGAGAGACATCCTCTTTTTTTCCTCCGATAGATTACCCCTCAGCTCCGTGCCATCGTATTCGAAAGTGTATCCGGAAAGTATTTCCCTGCAAAGCGCGAAAATTTGGAGAAGCCCGGAACGACCCTCTTTTTGTTCAGAGTGCGGCATTGAGGACGTTGGGCGGCTGAATGCTATCATGCTGGCGTTTTCTTATTTTTCCGCGCCGGCTTATGCAGACAATTGGCTGCGTATAAATTTCAAGGCAGAATTCGAAGCGGTCTGGAAGCTGATCGAGGCGGGGATTGAGGGCTAGTTGTAACGTATAGGCGGAATATGCAGCTCTTTGGTGAATTTTTCGGCGATTGGCCCGTTAAGCTGAACCGTATCACAAGTAGGGCAAGGTTTTTTTGATAGGATAATAGGTAAATAGTGAGAATAGGAGGGGGTTCAGTGGTATCCATTTTCAAGAACGACGCAGTCGAAAAAGAATATTATCTTTGCTATGAGAGAAGTTTAGCTATGTTTGAAACGGGTTTTACGTCACTTCATATCCCGACAACATTTGGAGAAACGCATGTACTTTGTTTTGGTGACAAGAATATGCAGCCGTTATTGCTTCTTCATGGAATGACAATGAGCAGTACGATGTGGTATCCCAATATGAAGCAATTGATTCAAGAACGCTGCGTATATGCTATTGATGTAATAGGCGATTTTGGTAAAAGCAAGCCTTTAATAGCTATAAAAAATAGAAAGGACGCGGGGCAGTGGGTTCTTGAGGTTGTGAATGCACTTCAATTCAACAAGGTGGATCTAGCAGGTCACTCAATGGGCGGATTCTTATCTTTGAATTTTGCCCTTACCTATCCGGAGCGATTGTCCAAGCTGATGCTTTATGCCCCTGCCGGGACTTTCCATAAAATAAGCTTGAAATTCTTCGCAAAGATTTATCCTGCATTATTGTTTCATACAGAGAAATGGATCGACAAAGCTTTTGGATGGTTCTCAGGCAAAGGAGAGTTATTACATCCTGTATTTCGCTCTCAGGTCATTGCAGGTTATCGGCATGCCAAGCCTCTTTTGCAGCTGATGCCCTCCGTATTTCCAAAAGAGGAATTCAGCAGCTTTCAGGTTCCTACGTTGCTCCTTATCGGAGACAAAGAGGTCATATACCCTGCCAAGAAGACGATAGCCAACGCGCAAAACATGATCCCCAATTTGGAGAGCCATTTAATCGCTGGAGCGAGCCATTCCTTAACAATGGAGCATGCGGACGTCGTGAACGAACTCACACTTCTTTTTCTGAAGAAGGAAGAACCTTATCATAAGTGACGGCGATCAGCAGCCTGTCCTGCGTATTACCCGACCCCATCGCGCCTCCTTTTCTGTCTTTCTTAATAATTTTACGTGAAACCGGATAAATTGGAAAAAGAGCTCCCGCTCCTCATACCCCGAAATTCATTCCAATTTCGAAAGCATAAGGGGGGAACTCCCGCTATGTCGCTCATTCGCATCATTTCTCTTGACGGGACGGGATTTGGGGAGTACTATAACGTGCCGGTTAACTCTACAAGGCAGTATCATTTATTAACTCCTCATATAGATTATTTACATCATTCAGCAGACCGGGTATCCAAGCTTCTGCTCCTGGGATTATATTTGTGCCGCCATATAAAAGCCAATGCAAAGTTTTAATCAGCCAACATAAACCACCAATTCGCACTTGCCAGTTCAAATGATCAATTTGTAAATTAGTTACCTCCATGTAAACTGAAATCATATCTTCTCTTGAGAGATTGCAGAAGATGTGTACTTCCTTAATTAAGCAATACAAGTCACCAAGATGCGGACTTAAATAAGCATTGGACCAATCAATCGGCATAATGCCATTTAGTTGAATCAAAAGGTTTTTTGCATGATAATCATGATGAACCAGTGAAGCAGGGACCATTTGATATAGCTGATCTAAATGACGAGGTAATACTCTCTTGACTTGCAGTAACACTCTGTTTGTGTCTAAATTATCCGAGCTCAATGTATCATCCAACAGTTGAAGAAATTCGTTCTTTGAAACTGAATATGCTTCAATGGACTTTCTTGACACCTTCTTTAAGTTGGCTGTTGCTCTCACTCTAAGTCTTGCTAATTCCCTCGAGGCCTCAAGAAAATACTCGGGTTCCGGTTGTTGTTCCAAATTTCTTATTCCGGCATCTTCCATGATCATCACTCCGCTGTCCTTCAGTTGAATAAACTCAAAGATGTGCGGAGCTTTGATTTGCAGTGGATTCACTAATTTTTGGTACACCTCAACCTCCCTTGCCATCTCACTTCCGCCCCATTTTATAATGCGTGATTCACCTGTTCTCAACTTTACTCTGTAAACTTCTGAAAGAGCCCATTTCCTTAAAAGTGACCATTCAGATACCTCATTCAATAAGGGGATCATCGTGCAATAAGCTGAAAAGCATATTGGAATCATATTTGCATCCTCCCATACATTTGTTATCGAGCATAGTTTTACATATATAGTCAAAAAAATATAGACTTATATTTCCTCGTTTGATATGATGTTGAAACGAGAATCGGTATTCTCCAATCTGTGGTTAAGAAAGTTAAAGACCCCTTGCGAAAGGGGTCTTTGTTGTGGTGCGCCCGGCATGGGCGATAACTCGGCGGTGAAAGTCCGCTACGGGCTTGGCAGTAGGAACTGTTAGCTGAAGGCAAGGGTGTCCGCCGCGAGGCGGAATCTGAAGGAAGCTGGAGGCAAACCCTCGGTCTGACGAACAGAAATCACATATAAGGCATGATGGGACGGACGAGCTTGCCACACAAAGCAAAGTCCAATACTGCCCGAATCCCATGATGTAAATGTGGCAGATAGATGAGGGGAAAGTTATCGCTCTTACCCGGGGAGATCTCACAGACGGGGAGTAGGAGAAAAAAAATCCGAAACACGGAGTAAAGCTTGTTGTGAGAGGTCAGCAGACGCCATAGTACGCCTGTTGCGTCAGCGGCAAGCGGAAGGGCTGAACAATCGTAAGTCTCGAGTACAGACTGGAAGGAGAACCGGTGCGATGAAAGCAGAATACCGAAAGGGCTGCCCTCAAAGGGATAGTGTGGAACACGAAGAGTATGCGGGAGTGCGGAGTGCCGGAGCTCGGGAAGGTAAAGAAAGAGACGGTGCAAACGATCTGATGGAACGCATCCTGGACAGAGATAATCTGAACCGGGCGTACAAACAGGTCAAAAGTAATCACGGAGCGCCCGGGATCGATGGGATGACCGTAGAGGCGGCGCTTCCGTGGCTGCGGGAAAACAGAGATGAACTGCTGCAAAGCATCCGGGAAGGGAAATACAAACCAAGCCCGGTGCGGCGCAAGGAAATCCCCAAACCAGATGGAAGCGGAGTGAGAAAGCTCGGCATCCCGACCGTCGTAGATCGGGTGATCCAGCAAGCGATCTCCCAGCAACTGCAACCGTTATTCGAGCCACTTTTCTCGGATGGAAGCTATGGCTACCGCCGGGGTCGAAGTGCGCAACAGGCCATTCGGAAAGTCAAAACGTACGCCGAGCAGGGCTATGGACAAGCGGTTGAAATCGATCTGTCGAAATACTTTGACACGTTGAACCATGAGCTTCTTTTGAACTTGCTGCGCAAACAGATCGAGGATAAACGCGTCATCGACCTGATCAAAAAGTACCTGAAAAGCGGAGTCATGGAAAACGGGGTACGACGCGCAACGGAGGAAGGATCGCCGCAAGGCGGGCCGCTGTCTCCGCTTTTGTCAAATGTCTATCTGAACGAATTCGATCAGGAGATGGAGAGCCGAGGCGTGAGGGTCATCCGCTATGCGGACGACATTGTCGTGCTGGCGAAGAGCAAACGAGCAGCCATGCGACTGCTGGAATCCAGCCGGACGTACTTGGAGCAGAAGCTAAAACTTCAAATGAACCCGCAGAAGAGTAAGGTCGTCAGCGTCGTGGCGCAGAAACACTTTAAATTCCTCGGCTATGCGCTGGGAAAGAACGGGAACGGTGTGTACATTCGCACCCATCCGCAATCTCTCGCTAAAGCAAAGAGGAAACTGAAAGAGCTCACGAATCGAAGACAAGGCAGGAGTGCAAGAGAGGTAATGGAGAACGTAAAAGTCTACATTCGCGGCTGGCTGGGTCACTTCTACGTAGCCGACATGAAGCGAATCCTGCAAAACTGGAATGAATGGCTGCGAAGGCGGATGCGCATGTACATCTGGAAGCAATGGAAGAAGCCAAGAACGAAGGTACAAAATCTGCGAAAGCTGGGGATACCGGAGTGGCAGGCTTACCAATGGGGAAATACAAGGCGGGGCTACTGGCGAATAGCCAGAAGCGCAGTATTGAATCGCTCTGTAACAAACGAAAGGCTCGTACAGGCAGGGTATTATGACTTCCCTGCCCAGTACGAGCGCTTGCGTCAATTGCACTCAAACGGTTGAACCGCCGTATACCGAACGGTACGTACGGTGGTGTGGAAGGTCGGCTACTCAATTAATGGGTAGCCTCCTATCCGATTTGCGCAATCATGAAATATGATCAAGGTGCAGGCTTTATTCGGCCACTGGTGTATAGATGACAGCTGCCGATTTCGGCGAAGCCTATTTACCTTTTGCAGAGACGGTATACAGATTGTTCTTCGCATCATACGTCAGCTTGAACGTAACTTGGGGATCATGCAGATACGGGATCTTTACATCAATGCCTTGCAAGGATTCAGTCATTACTGAGATCTCGTCCAGCACAGCTTGTTTATGCTTCATCATCATGTCAAGCCGGCGTTCAATCGTGCTGTCTCCCTCTATGAGAGCGCCATTTGATGTTCCGAGAATAACCGTCTGCCTGCTTCATCACGTTCGATTAGCGGCAGCAGCCCCTTTTTCTCATAATAGCGCAGTGTGGATTCCGGAATGCTGAATTTGGCTGAAGCTTCGCTGATGGAACAATACTTCATCTGGAGGTCTCCAAGTCTTGCATGCTATTATCGACTTGAATAGAACTTTACATTGATAACCCAATTTATGTCAGGTACAATCATGGAGAACACAGACCAGCTCTCCATTGAATAATGAAAGGATGATGTCAGATGAATAACACTAAATTTTCCGCCCGCATAATTTCTTGGAGGGGAACAATACTTTAACCCTCCTAATTAAATGGAGGTTTTGTCTATAATGTCATACAACTGGATAGATGCAGACAAGTTTTCTTTTAACAGCTTCTTGTTAATGGACAGATGGATCATTCGAATGATTTGTAATGAGTATGCCGGATGGGGCGATTTTTGTGATAATTTGGGCATAGCTTTAGCATATAACCCATCAGTATCATGGTATTTCGCTCACAAAAGTCCTGAAAGCAAGCCTTCGCTTGAACAAATGATCGCGGCAGCGCCCAGAAATCTTGCACCTCATGATGTTCGAATGGCAGAGGTATTTGTAATTCACGCGATGGAAACATTTGTCGTTTACGCTTATCCCGAAATGATGAACCAGAATTGTGATTACATTTACGACTGGGACAATCGTTTGTTATTAGAACTTGCAGATTTTACGGATAAGATTGTTCTCGACGTAGGAAGCGGTACCGGAAGGCTTGCGTTTGCCGCGGCAGAGAAGGCGAAGCGTGTTTATGCAAGCGAACCTACCGATATGCTGAGGGAGTACATGCGTGACAGAATCAAGCGCGAGAACATCCATAATGTTGTAGTCGTAGATGGCATGATCGAGCAAATCCCATATGAGGCTAATACTTTTGATATTGTGATGTCGGGACATGTAGTAGGCGATAATTATGACCTTGAGCTAGCTGAACTATCAAGGGTTGTTAAAAACGGAGGCTACATTATTGATTGTATCGGAGAGGATAATAGGAAAAGAAAACCCGATGATGAATTAATAAAAAGAGGTTTTGAGTCGTTTTACCATGTTAGTAAATCTGGCGGCGATATATACAGGTATCGTAAACAGGTCCGTAAATAACCGTGTCTCAATAGTAGAAGGGGCCATCCGGCAAATGGATGGTCCTTTAACGTGCCGCCAGACAGCGTGGGGAACCTAAGACTGACTGCCACGTAGCAACTTTACATGCCCCCTTCATTGTCCGATATTAACATAGAAATAACTTTTAGAATTAACTTTGGCAGGGAGCGTCTGACAGCATATGAAGATCAATCGAAAGTATGCAGTATTGGGATTTATCGTTGCCATTATTAGCAGTATGATTCTGGGCGCGCCGCAGTCGGCAAGCCATTGAGCTGGATGCGCATCAGATTCGGCCCGCAGCGTGGAACAACCGCCTTCCGTTAGGGTAGAATAAGAACTATAGATGATGAACGGTTATCGTTACTTTTATTCAGGAGCGGGATGGGATGAGGCAGATTACGATTTTGATAGCTGATGACGAGACGGAAATTGCGGACCTGATTGCACTGCATCTGGAAAAAGAGGGCTACCATCTCATTAAAGCTTCGAACGGGAGAGAAGCCATTCGTGCCGTCCAATCTCATCCGATTGATTTGGCGATTCTGGATATTATGATGCCGGATCTGGATGGCTATGAAGTGACACGCCAAATTCGGGAGCAGCACCGGATGCCGATTATTTTCCTGAGCGCCAAAACGTCTGACCTGGACAAGATAACGGGGCTTGTGATCGGGGCCGATGATTATATGACCAAGCCGTTCAACCCGATGGAATTGGTGGCAAGGGTGAATGCACAGCTGCGGCGTTCCCTGCAGTTAAACCAGCCGGACACGGCGAGCAACCCGGTACTCGAGGCAGGCGGCTTGACCATTGATCCGGATAAGCGTACGGTGTTCCTGTATGGCAGAAGCATTGAGCTGACTCCGAAGGAGTTTGATATTCTGTATTTGCTGGCTGGTCACTCGAAGAAAGTATTCAGCGCGGACAATATTTTCCGGCAAGTGTGGGGCGATGCTTACTACGAAGGCGGCAATACAGTCATGGTGCACATTCGGACCCTTCGGAAAAAACTCGGTGAAGATACAGATAAGAACAAATGGATCAAAACCGTGTGGGGAGTAGGTTATACATTCAATGGCTAAGATGATGTCAAGCTTCCGGTTTAAAATGATCTACTATCTGGGCCTAAGCATGCTGTTCTCGGGCGCGATCACCTATGCGATCTATAAAGCGCTTCAACTGTATTACCATACAAGCGTTATGGCAGAGGATACCGCAGCGCAATTTCGTCACATGATGCGCAGCATCGGGGATTTGAATTTCTTTCTGATCTTCTTCATTCCGCTTGCGATTTTGTTCTTCTACCTGCTGACGAAGCCTTATGCCACCTATTTTCATGAAATATCGACGGGGATACATCATCTTGCCAATGGCGAGTTTAACAACCGTGTGCATATTTCATCGAATGACGAGTTCGGGACCATCGCCGCGGACATGAATCTGGCCAGTGAGAAGCTGCAGCAAGCGGTTGAGCGGGGGGATTTTGCCGAGAGCAGCAAGGAGCAGTTGGTCTTGAACTTGGCTCATGATTTGCGCACGCCGCTGACTTCGGTATTGGGCTATTTGGATTTTATCCTCAAGGACGATCAATTGACTGCGGAGCAGGTGAGACATTATACGACCATTGCTTATACCAAATCCCGGCGCCTGGAGAAGCTGATTGATGAATTATTTGAAATCACCAGGATGAATTATGGCATGCTGACCATTGATAAGAACCAGATAGACTTAAGCGAGCTTCTCCTGCAATTAAACGAAGAATTATATCCTGTGTTTGAGAACAATCATCTGGAGTCCAGATTGGATATCGCACCGAATTTGCATATTTGGGGCGACGGAGAGCTGCTGGCCCGTGTATTCGAGAATCTGTTGACGAATGCCGCCCGTTACGGCAAGGATGGTCAGTTTGTCGATGTGAACGGTAAGCTTGATAATGGAGAAGCGGTCGTTCAAGTGATTAATTATGGGGATTCGATTCCGCCGGAGGAACTTCCGCATCTGTTTGATATGTTCTATACAGGGGACAAGTCCCGGGTCCATCAAGAGGGAAGCACAGGCCTCGGCTTGTTCATTGCCAAAAATATTGTAGAGCAGCATCAAGGAACCATTTCGGCCCAGAGCAGCGTGATTCGTACGGTCTTTGAGGTGCGTCTGCCGCAATAAACCAACTTAAGAAAAACTTTATTTTTACCCTACTTCTTATTTAAAATATTTTCCTTATCCTGAATGGACGAGAGGTTAAGGAGGATATGGAAGATGAAGAAGTGGGTTTTTTGGCTTGTCATCCTAATACTGATTGGGGTTGAAGTCGTTGAGGCTCCATCCCGAAAGAATATTTTGATCAATATAACTAAAGAGCAGATTTACGAAGGAAATTTGGTATTGGTCAATAAGGAGCATGCTGTTCATTCGCAAGGGGTGAAATCCGATGTGGTCAATCTGTTCCAGCATAAGGAGCTGGTACAGGGCTACAGTGTGCTGAACAATACGATCCGGCTGTCAGAGAGCGTTGCGCAGCAGTTTGTATCCATGATAAGCGCCGCCAGAGAAGACGGGGTTCGTCACTTTATGATCAGCAGCGGTTACCGGGACGCTTCAGAACAGCGCAAGTTATATCGGGAAAAAGGTGCTGATTACGCTCTGCCGGCGGGCCATAGCGAGCATAACCTGGGTTTGTCCCTGGATATTGGTTCTACCGAAGAGGAAATGAGCCAGGCGCCTGAAGGAAAGTGGCTGGAACAGCATGCATCGGAGTACGGGTTCGTTCTGCGTTATCCGAAGGACAAGGCGGCGATTACGGGAATCCAGTATGAGCCCTGGCATTTTCGCTATGTCGGATTACCGCACAGCATGATTATGCAGGAGAACGATTTTACATTGGAGCAATATTTGGAGTATCTGAGAGAGAACAAGACCCTGTCGGCTGATGTTAATGGCAAGAACTACGAAATTGCTTATTATCCGGTCGGGAAAAAAACAGCCGTTCAAGTACCCGCGAATCGCCATTATGAAATATCGGGCAACAACGTCGATGGAGTCATTGTAACAGTGCTTCCCTGACCGGCGTCCAGAAAATCAAGAGGATGTGAATGAGAAATGAAGCCTAAAAAATTATGGAGCGAGTATATGGTGCCGGGACTGTTCGCCTTATATATGTATGCCTTGCTCAAAGTGATTCTATTTAAGTTTGGTTCGATCAATGTCCCCTTTCTGTGGGAGCAGCTGTCAAAATTTATGGCCAATCCTGGGCGTATCATGTACCGGCTGCAGCTCGCCAATTTTACGCCGTTCCTGTCCATATCCCGTAATATTCACAATCAGTCGAGCCTCGATCTCATCAATCTGGTTGGCAATATCGTGATCTTCATGCCGTTCGGCATATTTCTGGTATTATCTACGAACCACAAGATGTCATTTATAGGCGTGCTCATCCGATCGTTCGTGCTCAGCTTATGCCTGGAATGCTCACAGATTATTTTTTCTATCGGGAGCTTTGATGTCGATGATCTAATCCTTAACACCACAGGGGCGTTATCGGGCTACGTCGTCTATCGATTTTACGGCAAATACATAAAGTCATCTGCTGCCCATAAGGGGAGAAGGGTCACCGGGGAGCGGCGGGCTTGATCGCGTGAATGTTGCGGCCTATATTTGCAGGTGATTTCTAGAAAAGTATGGAATATTGATACTTACCAAGATAAGTGGGGGAGTATGATTTTGGTAAAGGTCAAAGGGGTTATTATTAAAAGTACGTGGGTCATCATTTTGTTGTTTATTTTATATAGCGTACAGCATTTGGTGAATTTTTTATCCTATGACTATCGGGGGCCTTCGAGTTCTCTTGTTAAGGTTTTTTCCGTTATAGGGATTGAAGGGAATATTGCCCGCTTCATTTTATGGGATCTGTTTCAGGTGGCAATTACCTTAATTGGCTGCAAGCTGTTGTTCAAAAAGACTCTTAAGGAATTAGGATTCCACTTTCGAAATTCAGGTTAACTATATGTTTGCAGCCGTAGACTCTCAAAGAGCAGGACGAAGTGGTCGTCGCCACGTTAAGCTAGGAGCGGACTAACAGCTGAATTATGTTTCGGAGTCCCCTGATAAGGCATAGGGGTAGCAAAATAAGTAAGATACGCTATGCTGACCGATGTCATAAGTAGGGCGAAAGTTTCAAAGTTTTTACCATCAAACTTTTTTTTGAGAAATAAGTCCTACTCTCTAGCTATAAAGTATAGTATAATTTGGTAGCTGTTGGTGGAATATTCTATAGGGAGTAGATTTATGAATAAATATTCTGTTAGTGATTCTGATGTTCTTGAAGTGCTCCAAATAAATAAGCTCTCAACAGAATCAATAAGAAAACTACCAAGAAGTGGTCAAAGGCAAGTGTTTGAGGTTATGTTCAGAAATGGACAATCAAGTATATTAAAATTTATTGATGTCACTCCATATAACGTATATGAAGATGACATTTCAGTAGATGAATTTCATCAGGAACGTGCTTATGAGATAGATGCTAGATCGAAACGTATTGTGAGAGAATTAGAAGCGGCAAAAAAATGTTCTGTCTTACCACAACTCGAGATACTCAATGGTTATAAATTCTATGTTAAGGATCAGTATCATTTTATTTACTACTTTGAAACAAAATTTGAAGGTAATACATTAAATGACAGTGATGTTTATCGTACTGACCAAGGTATTGAAGTCGTGATAGACTTTCTATTACAGATGGTGAAACAGGTAAAGGTAATGTATGATGCTGGATATATTCACAGGGACCTAACCCCCCGAAATATTATTTACCATAACGGTATATTTAAAATTATAGATGCTGGATTGATTAAAACCAATGAGGAAGAGAAGCTGACTGGTACTAAGGCAATCATAGGAACGCCATATTATATGGCTCCAGAACAAGAGAGAAGGACATCAGACTATACTTGGGATTTTAGAACTGATTTGTTCCCACTTGGATTAATCGCAATAGAAATTTTTCTTCCAAGGACACGCCATTTTGGTAGTGACCAAATTAGAGATTTACATCAAGTAGTCTCCCTCTGGAAAAAGAAAGATTCAAGTGCAAAATCAATTACTCTATTTAGTAAAATTATTACTCGACTTGCAGCAGAACAACGCCATAAAAGATGGTCTAACTTATCGGAATTAATTATTGCTTTGGAAGAGATATCTCAATGAGGAGGAGTATCTATGATTTTTGCTCAGCATGGTCCAGCATGGAAACCAAAGATAGACAGATTACTTTCAAAAGCGTTAATAGATGGTGTAATATGGGACCCCAGAGAAGAGAGTATTGATAGAATTAAAGAGGTGCGTAAAAATAACAAAAGCTATAATGATGTGCTAAATATCGTGGACTTAAAGGTCTATTATAGGCAATTTCCATCAGCAACATTAAAACGGTTGGAAGACCTATCTTACTTTCCTAAGGCAGATATCGATAGATCTTATCTTAGAAACAAAGAGAATATTGAGTCGTTAGTAAATGATAGTATTAGTTTTCAAGTTGACTTAGGTGTAGATATCCTTTTATCCCCTTCACTTTATTTATACAGCTTTAATGACAGGATAGTTGACAAATTATTTGATATATGGGAGTTGTTTTGCGAAAAGGCAAATGAGTTCGAAAGCACAGAAAAAAAGAAATATGTATCTATAATCATCAGTGAAAGTGCCCTAGAAAATAAATCGTATATTTCGGAATTTTTAGACGACTTTAGTGATATATCACATGAATTTGACGGAATATATATCACGGTTGATAGGGAGAACAACAATAAACACAGACATGATTTTAATCCCACCAGACTCAAGGGAATGCTCCAACTTATTTATGATTTGAAAAATTTAAACCTTGAGATTGCTATCGGCTATGTTGGTATTGAGAGCATATTGTATTTTGCTGTCGGAGCTGATGTAGTTGGAACTGGGTGGTTTTACTCATTAAGGAGTTTTAACAAAGAGCAAAAGGGACTCGAGCCAATTGACGGGATGGGTAGGCAAAAAAAGAGGTATACTTCAATGAGCCTGCTGTACGAACTAGCTATTGAAGACGAGATATTTAGTATACCTAGTCAACATAAAGCAGAACTGTATGATAAAATATTGACGCATTGTGAACTTGATACGAAGGTTGTAGGTGGAAATATAGAGAGTATAAGCTTTAACGATATGTACCAGCAGTATTATGAAGCATTAAAACAGACCGTTGACGTAATAAAGGAGAAGAAAGATGTTGAAGATAAGTTGAAAATGGTCAATGCACTTCTAGAAACGGCAGAAAGTAATATCAAAAGATACAACGAGTTAGGGACACTCCAAAAGATCAATGGTAGACATATTCAAAACTACAAAATTGCGATAAAAGAATTTCAAGAAGATAATTTCATATTCCTCTAATAAAAAGAGAAGCTACCTTGGTAGTTTCTCTTTTTACGCCAATCCAGGTTTTTGAAAAGTTGATGTCTCAAGCTGGAACTTTGCAATACTAGTTATTAATGATGGATTTATGCTTACGCTCACCGATTTTTTGGGGGGATTATAAAAGTAAAAAAACTCTTCATCAGTAACACCAATTAAGCCAATGTTAAATGTCTCAAAACAATTCAGTTCTTGGCGATGTAGTCTAAAAGCCAAATCATACGGAAGTACAACATATGAGTATGAGGAGAATTTCTTATTAATCGTTGCTTGGAGAACAGCTTTTTTCCACTTTTGTAGTTTTGCTTCATAAGAAATAAATTGTAAGTGAGGAAATTGAAATTCGGTAGCGATAACATACTTTTTTCCAGAAATTTCTTCAATTATTTTTGCTTTAATTAATTTGGAAAGAGTGTCAGATAATGATTTCTCAGTATAATCTGTACTCTTTTTAAGATAACTATAAGTTCTAGCAGCTTTTTTGTGCAGATATGCTAATACCCGTGCGTGTTGATAATTTGATAGAACATTCGCTTGATTAAAATTTAATAAGTTGTCGTCACTAATAACGACTTCAACTATGTCGACATTACCAAACCTTGCATTAAATTCAGAAAGTATAGACTCATTATCTTTTTTGTTTTTTTCTTTTAGTTCGATGAATTTCATCTGAAGAGATAGTTCTGTTTCAAACATAAATAGCACCTCCAATTTATTTTACACCACTGGAAAGCAATTTGTAATCATTAATATTTTTAGTTTTATACTCAAAACTTATACTTTCTTTTCGACGTTGATCCGTTACGCTGAACCATATCATAAGTTACGGCAAGTATTTTCGGAAAATCCAGCAGCAGGCTTGGAAAGGAGATTTGTCGGATATGGGTTTGGGATGGGCTGCGCAGGGTGGAGAAAGTCAGCATTAATGGACTTCACCTTATGCTGCCCTTTGCGGCCGGGGCAAGAAATTGGCGGTTGAGGACGGCATCAGGGTAGTGAAAGCTCCTTGAGACACAATACTCTCAATTGGATAGTGATTCAATTGGTGCTAAATTTGTATGCAGCGGAAACTATATTGTGAAAGGACGATGTAAGTGATTTTTAAAACTTGCCAGGTACAAAAGATCCAGCATCTCATCCAAGAATATACGCAAACCCTCTCCTCGCCATTTGACTCTTTTTTGGAGGAACATATTCTCTCGTCGGATTTTTATTTGATACTTGAAGAATCAAACGAGATTGGCTATTTTGCAATTCATCACGGCCAATTACTGACGCAATTTTACATCCGGCCATCCTATCTAAAGGCTGCTCAAGAGCTATTTTATCAAGTCATTAAAAAAATATAACGTGGAGTCGCTATTTGTTCCAACCTGTGATGAGTTGTTTGTAAGCTTGGCTTTGGATAAAGACTTTCATATCACCAAGCAGGCTTATTTCTTTCAAGATAGCCGTCTGGAATTGATGGAGAAAGATTCACTGAAAGATGATATGTTTGGTCCGGCAGCTATTGATGATCTCTTGCCCATACAAGAGGTGTGCGGGGATTTTCTCGATCAGTATGAAAAACGGATAGCGAATGGAGAACTTTTTACCTATTACAGGGGTTCTGTTCTGCTTGGAGTTGGAATTATCGAGAGGAGTAAGATGCTTGATGGATTGGCTAGTATAGGCATGTTTACAAATGAAAATTTTCGTAAGCAAGGGATCGGGAGGAACATTATTCTTAAGTTAAGAAAATGGTGTTACAGCCAGCAATTAACACCGATTTGCGGATGCTGGTACTATAACGAGGCGTCGAAGAAAACCTTGGAAAGTGCAGGCATGATTACAAGAACTCGACTTCTAAATATTAAAGTAATCGAATCATAAGCAGGGTAAAATTATTGGATAAATAAATGCTGTTGCATACAGTTTCGTCGGGGGAGAAATCTCCCGATTTTTTGTTGTTTCTGCGTCCCCATCAATTTCCACCTCTCCGTGTGTACGATAGGGTATTAGGGAATCACTTTTCGGTCTCGAGAAGGAGGAATAAACCCATCATCAGACTGGTAAAGGGACATGCCGGTATCCTTTATACTACGGATAAGAAGGCGGTACTATTGGAGGTGGAGTTGAGAACCATGAATGCTAATCAAAATCAGCGCATTCTCTATGCGACTTTCGAGGATAAAATTCAATTACCAATCCTGGACATTACTCATCCCCTTTTCAACGCAAGTATTGATGAACAAGCCTATCATTTGAACTGCCTCAAGTCATCACGGAGCATTGAATCATTGAAGAAGATGCCAGGCTTTATTCAGAATATCTTTGTCAAAATGTCGAATGTTGATCATTCCTATTTGAGCGGCATGAGAACTTTGCTGTATAAGCTTGGTCCCGACTTAAGCCAGGGAATAAAATTGGGGTTCAGGGACAAATGGGCGGTGAAGCAAACCTCTTTCATGGGGCTTCGGATCAGGCTGAGGGATACATGCCGACGCCAGTCCAAAATTTTGCTGCCCCAGCTTAAGCAATACCCTGAACGAAACCTATGCTTCTTCAATATCGCCGGGGGAGCCGCTGCCGACAGTATCAACACTCTGATTCTAATTAAGGAATCGGACCCGGAATTACTCAAGGGACGGAAGATTGAGATCAACATTTTAGATATTGATACTTATGGCCCCAATTTCGCAGAACGGTGCATCGACGTTTTGAAGCAGCCGGGAGAACACTTCCATGGCCTGGACATTACCCTCAATACGATTCATTATGACTGGAGCCAGCCGGAAGCGTTAATAAAGTTGAGTTTGGAACACTGCGGCTGGATTCAGCTCTGCTCGTCGGAGGGCGGTCTTTTTGAGTACGGCTCGGATTCAGATATCATCGACAATTTAAACCATTTCTTTATCAACTCCCCGCCGGACGCTCGGGTTACGGGTTCATTAATCTTCGACCGGGCGCATGTTAATCCAGGATACCTGGGGTTTACTGAGTTTATTGGTGTGCAAATCCGGTATCTTGGGCTTGAGGGGCTGCAACGAATTTTAACCCAAACCTCGTGGGTGCTGGAAGAATCGCATGAAATTGATACGATCTATATTTTGTTTACATTGAAGAAGGCGTGACTTTTTGTACATTGAATGGATGTTAGGGTGAAGCGAATCATAAGTAGTGCGAAATTTTTGGTTAAAAACTTATTGAATCTAAAAGCCTCAATGTTTAGGGGATCCAATTAGAAGATAGATTAAGGTGGAGAAAGTATCTGATTAGTAGAGTTTGCTATAAATTGAGTCAAGATATCTTCCAGCATATATATAAATAGATATATCTGGGTTTAAAGGCATATGGTATCATATACCTAAATGGAAGGTTATCTTAAAAACTTTTCTGCAATTAAAGATGCAACGAGGTCATTAAAGCAATTATATATCGATTCTAAAGAGGTAGGGGTACTCTTTGGATGAGCTTACTGAGACAATTGAAGGTTAGGTATATCAACACTGGTACAGTCACTTTGTGACAAATCATCTTTAAGTGAATATAGATTGAAAGCTAAAACTATTATGTTAGACGATTAGTTTTCGATATAGAGAGTTACAGATGTATAAATTTAATTGGAATCGATTGGTCAGCTCTTTTTTTCTAGCGAATATAAAGGAAACTTATTGTATTTTGTTGAATGTAAATACAGCAAGAATCGTTATGGATAGAGAGAAGTGTGTTTACTATGTCAAAGATCACGGTAATGAATCAAATCCCACAAATCAGAGACAGTATTTGCGATAAATGGGAAATCGGTTGTTCACAAGAACGGCAGAACATTGAGAATAAAATTCGTGCTTGGATCGAGCCCGTTCAATCGGATGAAATCGTAGACCTCTTGCTGGAGCTTCTTCAGCATTTTGTCTATTACGATTCTTATCAAGTGACTAAGCAATTTAATAAATTATATAGACACGATCTTTTGAGCCAATTTAGTTCGGAGGAACAACTATTATTAGACTCTCGATTTTTTCCAGTGACCAAGGACAATCGAAAAACGAGCTCTCACGAGATTTATTACAGTAATTTCACGATGAAGTTAAGCAAGAACGTTTGTTTATCCGATGTATTTACCTTCTTTGAGAAGCAACAATGGCAACTACCTGAGTTTGAAAATAAAATCATGGCTTTTGACAGAGCCAAGCGTCAGAAAGATAAGTTACTCTCTCTAAAAACAAATACCTCAGATATTTCTGATCAGAAATCAATTAAGAAAAAGATTGATAAGCTGAAAAAGCAAGAGTATTCGTTAAATGCTCAAATCGACGAAATCTTAGAAAAGTTTCATTTGACGCAAGTATCGAATTATATTTTTATCGATGATATGATTGGGACTGGGGAAACAATGGAAAAGTTTCTGAAGAAATTCGTATCTTCTTTTCCGGATAACCAGTTTATAAAACTAACTGACATCACGATCTATTTAATCGTACTTGAAGCTTGTGAGGAAGGGGTAACACGAATCAATGCATTCTGTCGGAACTATAACATACGGTTCTGCCTGATTAAGAATAACGATCATCAAAAGGCGTTCAAAGCCGATCATGTATACGATGCAACTTGTTGTGATAACAACAAAGAAAAAATTAGGACATTCGAGAGAAGTATTATTCGATCTGCTTATCCTTTGGGCTACAGTGAATCTGAAGCACTAATGGCTTTTTATCATAATACGCCTAACAATACGTTGAGCTCGTTCTGGCATGAGGACAGCCAATGGAAAGGAATATTCCCGCGTAAGAAACATCTGAAGCCTAATAGCAAAGAGAAGAAAAATGCAGCCAAAAACGTAGCTCTCGAAAGGGTGAGGTACTTGAATTCATGAAATTGAAGGACGAGCTCATTCTCATTTATACCAATACTGTACGTGAACAATTTCTTTTGACCGAGCTTGTCCATATGTTAGGCATGACATACGAGCAGGTCTTGGACATAATTCAGGCTCTTGTTAACAATGGTTATCTTGAGTATAGTGAAAGTCAGTTCCCTAGTTTATCGAAACATGGGATGGAGTATTTGAATACAGTCGGTTTGTCGGAAGCGGATATTTATTCGTTATACAACGAAAGTACTGTATTGCTGAATATTACCCATCCTTCCAAGTTCGTATATATCCCTTTGAATTTTAATATGAAGTTCAAGGGTTATAAATAATAGCCGAGATATTTCCAGAACCTACAGGGATGGCGAGTCGCCGTCTGATATCAAAGTCACTATCTTCTAGTTATAATAAAAAGTGCCGTAATGATTTCAATAACAGTTGAACTCTTTGTGGAAATATCTCGGCAACTAATTTTATGAGGACATATTATATGCAGAATACTTTTTTAGATGAGCTCAAACAAAAGCTGTATGATAATGGATTTGATGATGCATATATTGGTCTATGCTTAGATTATTCGAAAAGACTGATTGCCAATCGTCTGCCAGTCATTTTCGATAAAATTCATTTGTCCATGTTGTTCGGTATGGAAGTGAAAGAACTCACAGTGCTTGTGAAAAGTATTGAAAATCAATATACAATCAGGAATATTCCAAAAAAAAACGGTGATACCCGTGAGTTATACATACCTTCGCTGAAATTGAAAGAAATTCAAAGATGGATTTTGGATGAAATCTTGTACAATATCAAGGTATCGCCATATTGTACGGGATTCATGAAAGAGAAGTCCATTCTTGAAAACGCACGGATTCATGAGAATAAAGCATGTGTGATGAATCTCGATATCCGAAATTTTTTCCCCTCCATTCGCTTTGAGTCCATATATCGAGTGTTTTATTATTACGGTTATACGAGCGAAGTTTCTTATTATCTTGCGAGATTATGCACCGTTCACAATTTCCTTCCCCAAGGTGCGCCGACGAGTCCGTACTTGTCCAACATCGTATGTCTCCGGCTTGACAAGAGATTATCCTCGCTCGCTTCAAAGTACGATGCGAACTATTCTAGATACGCGGATGACATTACATTATCCGGTACAGGTTCGAGTATCGTCCCTCGGCTACCGTTGATTAAGATAATTTTGGACAGCGAGGGCTTCAAGATCAACTACAAAAAAGTTAGAGTCCAAAAACAGCAAGAACGTCAAATTGTTACTGGACTAGTCGTTAACAACAAGGCCCGGGTACCTAGAGAAGTCGAGAGAGAGCTAAGACAACAAATTTATTACTGCAAAAAGTTCGGCGTAAACGAGCATTTAAAGAGAAAAAAGAAAAACAAACTCTCAGGTTTTAAAGAGCACTTATATGGATTGGCAATGTTTATAAAAATGATTGATAACCGTAAGGGCGAGAGATATGTATCTGATTTAAATGAAATTTCTTGGGATTATTAATTTTGTTAGCGGTTATTAGGAACTTGGTAGGGATCAACCTCTCTGGTTTTTGTGTACGCTAAAGCAAAATTAATTAGAACCTATGACTACCCGCTAATGATTGGTACTGCATACGCTAGCAAATTGTCTGACATAGCTACCGATCTTGGTTCTGCCTCTTTCCTCCAGCTACAAAATAGTTACTCCGTTGCGAATCTTGATATATGTCGTTGTGCCATTCCAGTCGCTAGGCGAAATGGAGCAGGTCGAGTCCGCATATTCGAAAGTGACTCGTTAAAATATGGTTAAGTCGAGCATACGCTGTAAAATCATCAAATTTTGAGGCTCCTTTACGGTTGATGACGACCTTCAGTATGGAAGCAAGTAGGGAATAGGTCTATAATCCGTCATTTCCGTCTTTATCGAGGTGCTGAAATCGAGTTTGATGCTCATTCTATGCGCATGGAGGTCGTGTCTGAGAAGTTGCTCTATACTAGATTGGAGAATAAGCAACTGGGCTCGTTGCTGCTTGACCAACGAACGAAGTGAATCTCGTTGCGATTGACAACGAAAATATCTCTGACATTTAGTATCGTGTCGTACTTGTCAATTATGATATCTATGGTGCTCATGAGGATGAACCAAATCTTTTATTTTCATACCAATGGTAAGGAAACAATTCGACTGGCTGCGTGAAAATCTTGACCGGAATTTGCCCTCTCTGTTCGATGACTTTGTAATGAAGTGCATGGCTGCAATTCGATTGAATGTATCGCAATCATGTTGTGACCATTATTTAGCTTTCGTCTTTCACTTTATAGATGATGATTCGGTGAGCCACCTCATAAGCGGGAGCAAGCTTTTACATTGACAGCAACATTAGGAACGTGCTAACTTTGCATTAATAATAAAGGCAATGTAACTTTCGGGTTCAACCTCGCTGAGAAGTGGGTTGGACCCTTTTTTGCATTCAAAATCAGAGGAGGATTCGTATGCGGAGAACAGAATTGCTGCTGCAACGGCTGGGTGAGATCGGTAAGTCGCTCGAACGCAAGGGGGGAGCCCTTGCATTATTAGGACTTGGTTCCGCTGGGACCGAAACAGAGCGGTTGGATGAATATTCGGATTTGGATTTCTTTGTTATTGTGAAACCGGGGGAGAAGAACCGATATATCGACCGATTGGATTGGCTCGAAGAAATACAGCCTCTTGCCTATGCATTCAAGAATTCGGAGGTCGGGTACAAGGTGCTGTTCGAGGACGGAATTTACGGGGAATATGCGGTATTCGAGGAATGGGAGCTGGAGAACGCCTCCTATACGGGGGCCCGGATCATATGGAAGGACCCGATGTATGGTAATACGGAAATCGCCACACCTGTAAATCCAATCCCCTCTCTAAAAAATGATTCCCTGGACTTTCCTTTGAACGAAGCCTTAACCAATCTATACGTAGGGCTCGGACGTTATGCAAGGGGGGAACGCCTGTCTGCTACGAGGTTTGTTCAAGGCTACGCTATAGACAGTATTCTATCCGTGCTCCATCTACTGGAGCCAGAGGTGGATTACTATCCTGACCCATTTGGAAATGAGAGGCGGTTAGAGAAGAGATACCCCCGTTTTGCGGAAATCATCGGAAGCATGATGCAGGGATACGATCATGTTCCCGAATCGGCACTTCGCATTTTAGATTATCTAGAAGAAGTATATCCAGTCAATTCAAGGCTAAGCGATGAGATCCGGCGATTGGCCAATCTGACTTGCCGATAGAAACAGCGCAGGGATGCCGATAGATAAAAGCAGCCGAAGACCGGGACTTTGTTTCAAGTCTTGGCCTTCGGCTGTCTTGTTGTTATGAAGGGAAAGGAGGCTGTACCACGGGTTCCGGCGCTTCCGGTCCGGGCTCATCCCGAGGAGGCTCGGGCTTGCGCTCGCGCCCCGGCGGGTTGAAGCGGTAGACGATGTAGCCGACGATAAACGGCATCACGAGCGTCACGATGCCCGCAATGACATTCACCGGCTCGCGCATGAAGATCAGGGTCGCTCCCATCAGGATGCTGTCGAAGACGACATGGCTGAACATGGCGGTAATGAAGCCGTAGCGCAGAAAAATATAGCTGAACAGCAGCCCGATCACCGTCAGCTCGATTGGACGGGAGCTGATCGGATAGATTGGGTACAGCGTATGCCCGAACGCCCAGATGATCGTGGTGATCAGGCTGGCAAGCAGCGTGCTGCGGACGATCTTCTTCAGCATCCGGATGCCGAACAGCCGGTAGACTGCCTCCTCGGACAATCCGGCCAGCCAGGCCATAATAGGAAGCAGCCATGGATAGCGCATGTTATAGGGTGACTGGGACGCATCCGTCGTCGACCAGTTATGGAGCGTGTACTGCAGCAGGATGAACATGAGCGTCTGTACGCCGAGCAGCACGAATGCCCAAATATAGCCGGCGTAGACGCTGTCCAACACGTATTTGCCATAGCCTGGCTCTTTGGCCCGGGGCCACGGATTCAGTCCTTCTTCCTTCCGCCAGAGGCCGTTGCCGCCTACAAGGGAGAAGTAGAGCAGAGAGGCCATCAGCAGGCTGTACAGCGTATAAATGATGAACATTACGACCGAGGCTACCCGCCCCTCCAAGGATTCGGATGAGGTCTCCGGCACCGAATTGTACGTGCTGATCATCATAATGAAGAAAAAGACGATACTAAGGAAGACGCCGCGTTTAAAAGACGTATGGCTCCGCCGGAGTATGCTGTAGATCAGCGCCAGTATGCCGAGCGCCAAGGTCGGAAGGCCATAGCCGATCAGCGTCAGCCGCGTGGCGGTCGATACCTGGTCGTCTACGTAATCCGTATGCCACTGCGGCGCCCAGAAACCGGGATGGAACAGCGACACCTGCCCGTTCGAGAATTTAAAGGCGTAGCGTAGCGACGCTTCTCCCACTTTGACACTGTTGTCAGCGTAGATCAGGCCATATCCGTCGGTTGCCGGCAGCCGTTCCAGCTTCGATATGTCCACTCCCCACAGCTTCAGCCAGGGCTCAGCAAGCACCTCCCTTTTTTGCGCGTTGACGGAACTATCGTTAGCGAACTCCGAGTCGCTTTCCTTACCGGTCAGGGCTTCCTCGGTAACGCTGGTGGGATGAAGATACCCCGCAGGAACCCGGGAGAAACCGACCGGCTCGCCCGTATACATATTCAAATCCACGGTCAGCCTATCCCATGTCTCCTTCTGGGTGTTCAGCGAAACGTGGAATGTATCGTACGGATAACGTTCATCGAGCTTTCGGCTCGTATAGCTATCCAGCAAGTTCTTGCGTGACATGTAGCCGTAGAATGAAGAATCCGATGTATAAGTCACTGTCCAGCGGTCGCTGGCCTGCGGTATGTATCCAAGGTTCTCCTCCGCGAACCGGGAGGCCTTGAGTGACGCGTCTGATTTGGTGATGGCCTGCTCATTTCCGGCTCCGGGCTGGTTCAGAGAGGGGATAATCTGGAACATGGCGAACAGGATCAGGCCGATCAGGCCCGCGATAATGAGTGTTCGGGATAGAGGCCGCAGCTTAAGCGGCTGTCCGACGCGATTCATGAAACGCCTCCTTGGTTTATGATTTCTAAATCGATATAGATGGCTTCTTTAAAAATAGCATAGCTGGCCTATCCAAAGCCAATAATTAGGAGGGATTTGGCGCTCGTCCGAAAAAAGCTGAAAATCCTCGCCAAATCTGATACGATCGCGATAGGGCTTGGAATTGCGAAAGTACAACAAGAATGGGGGGATGAAATGGCTTTACCGATACCCAAAATCTCCGAGTTTCGCTGGCTGAAGCTGTCTCCGCCGCAAATTCTCGTCATCGGGTTTGCTCTAATTATTATGATCGGAGCCCTTCTTCTTATGCTGCCTGTGTCCCATACGCAGGGGCAGGGCATCAGCTTTCTGGACGCGGTCTTCACGGCGACCTCCGCCGTATGTGTGACAGGGCTTGTCGTGCATGACACCGGCACGTTCTTCTCCGTCTTCGGACAGGTTGTCATTATGGTGCTGATTCAGATTGGGGGCCTGGGCTTCATGACAATGGCCACGCTGTTCGCCCTGGTGTTCCGGCGGCGCATTTCGCTGCGGGAACGGCTGGTGCTGCAGGAGGCGATGAATCAGAGCTCCATGGAAGGGATTGTCCGGCTCATCCGCAGCGTGCTGATCTATTCGCTGGTTATCGAAGGCGGAGCGGCCATCCTGCTTACGATCCGTTGGGCGTTCGACATGCCTTTTGGGCGCGCGATGTTCTTCGGGCTGTTTCATGCCGTCTCCATGTTCAATAACGCAGGCTTTGATTTGTTCGGGAACTACCGGAGCCTTACCGGCTATACATCCGATCCGGTCGTCAACGTGGTCGTCATGTTCCTGATCGTGTCGGGCGGGATCGGCTTTATCGTCATGTCGGACCTGATCGGTTACCGGCGGGGACGGCGGCTCTCCCTGCATACTAAGGTGGTGCTGACCTCGACGGCGGCGCTGATCGGAATCGGAGCGCTCGTGCTGTTCGTCTTCGAATTCACGAACACGCGGACGCTCGGGTCGCTGAATTTCGGAGGCAAAGTCTGGGGAGCGCTCTTTCAATCCGTCACGCCCCGTACAGCCGGCGCGAATACGCTGGATTTGACGGGACTCCGCCAGGCCTCCCAGTTCTTCATCATCATCTTAATGTTCATCGGGGCTTCTCCCGGTTCTACGGGAGGCGGCATCAAGACCACGACCTTTACGATCATGCTGGGCGCGGTAATTGCCATGCTGCGCGGACGCGACGATATCGTGCTGTTCCGCTACCGGCTCAGCCAGGAGCGGGTCTTCAAGGCGCTGACGATTACCGTGCTCGCGCTGCTGCTGATCGGAACCGTCACCATGCTGCTGTCCACTACGGAGGAGATGCCGTTCCTGGATCTCCTGTTCGAGACGACCTCTGCCTTTGCCACGGTCGGCCTCAGTCTTGGCGTGACCCCGGAGCTATCCGGGGCGGGCAAGGTTCTCATTGCACTGACGATGTTCGCAGGCCGGCTTGGTGTGCTGACACTGGCGTATGCGCTTGGGCCGAAGCAAGGCAAGCCCCTGTACCGCTACCCGGAAGGAAAAATGATTATCGGATAAGGGGATAGAACATGAAAGCACAGCAGTTTGTCGTAATCGGCCTTGGCCGTTTTGGCTCCAGTCTGGCGCTCGAGCTTATGGAGATGGGTTATGAAGTGCTCGGAATCGACCATAACGAAGAGCGGGTGGAGGAATTGAACGACCGGCTCACGCATGCCGTAATGGCGGACGCCACCGATGAGAGCGTAATGCGCTCACTCGGCGTCCGCAATCTGGACTGCGGCATTGTGGCGATCGGCGACGATATGGAGCGCAGCATCTTGACCGCCATTCTGCTCAAGGAGCTAGGCGTCAAGATGGTGGTGGCCAAGGCGATCAGCATTCTGCACGGCCGCGCGCTGGAGAGACTTGGGGTGGATCGGGTGATCTTCCCCGAGCGGGATATGGGCGTCCGGGTGGCGCATCAGCTTGTCACGCCGCATCTGCTCGATTATATCGAGCTGTCCAAGGATTACCGGATTGTCGAGCTGACCGTTCCTTCCTGCATGGACGGAAAAAGCCTTGCCGCGATCAACACCCGGGGCAAATACGGCTGCAGCATCATCGCCCTCAACCGCAAGGGTGAGGAAGGCGTAATCGTCGCGCCTACCGCGCATGATTATCTGTACGCCGGAGACATCATGGTCGTGATCGGCTCCAACGAGAGCATCGACCGCTTCGAAGAGGAAGCGGTCGATGTTGAAGAGGCGCCCTGAGGCGCCAGTGTCATATTCGGATACAAGTGCCCGGCGGCGTGAGCCGCGGGCGGTGCTGCCGAAGCGCTGAGTCCGTTGAGGCAATGGTTTATTCTGACTGAGATTTGATCTGGTCAGGCTACCGGCTTCGCGTGATATGCCCTTGTTTGGCTGAAGCTGGAAGGCGCAGCATCCGTGCCTTAACCGCTTGCCCCAGCCGATATCTGAAGCGCTTGACCCAATCGCCGCTACCCTTACCGCTTGGCGGCGACTTCCTCCTGCAGCCGCGCGATCAGCTCCGGCACAGGACTTATGCCGGCGTCGCCCCCGCTCCGTGTCCGTACCGACACGGAGCCGGAGGCCTGCTCATTCTCTCCGACAATGAGCATATAGGGCGTTCTCAGCAGCTGGGCTTCCCGGATTTTGTAGCCCAGCTTCTCCGGCCGCAGGTCCGCTTCGGCCCGGATGCCGGCGGCTTCGAGCCGCTGCTTCACTTCGGCGGCGTAGGCAGCCGAGGCGTCCGAGACCGGCAGGACCCGCGCCTGTACCGGCGCCAGCCAGAGCGGGAACGCCCCGGCGTAATGCTCGGTCAGGATGCCCATGAACCGGTCGATGGAGCCGTACACGGCCCGGTGTATGACCACCGGCCGGTGCTTTCGGCCGTCTTCCCCTACATAATGCAGGTCGAATTTCTCCGGCATCTGGAAATCAAGCTGGATCGTTCCGCACTGCCAGCTCCGTTTCAGGGCGTCCAGAATGTGATAGTCAATCTTCGGACCGTAGAATGCACCGTCGCCTTCGTTCAGGCGGTAGGGCAGACCGCTGCGGTCGAGAGTGTTCCGCAGGGCGGACTCCGCTTCGTTCCAGAGCTCATCCGAGCCGAGAGAATCCTCCGGCCGGGTGGACAATTCCACCGTGTATTCGAAGCCGAAGACACGGTACACATGATCGATAAGCTCCATGACGCGGCCGATTTCCGCCTCGATCTGCTCCGGCAGGACGAACAAGTGCGCGTCGTCCTGGCAGAAGGTGCGGACCCGCATCATTCCGCCAAGCGCTCCCGACAGCTCATGCCGGTGCACCTGGCCGAATTCGGCCAGCCGGATCGGCAGTTCCCTGTAGGAGTGCAGCTCGTTTTTGTAAATCAGCATATGGCCCGGACAGTTCATCGGCTTCAGCGCGTACTTGCTGTCGTCCACATTGGTAAAATACATATTGTCCTTGTAATGATCCCAGTGTCCGGATTGCTCCCAGAGCCGGTTGTTCATCATGAGGGGGGTGCGGACTTCGTCATAGCCCCGCTGGAACTGCAGCTCCCGGGCGAAATTCTCCAGCTCGTTCCGGATCGTCATGCCGCCCTTGAGGTAGAACGGCATCCCCGGCGCCTCCTCGGAGAACATGAACAGCCCGAGCTCTTTGCCGAGCTTGCGGTGATCGTGCTTCTTCGCCTCTTCCAGATAGCGGAGATGCTCCTCCAGCAGCTTTTTATCCGGAAAAGCAGTTCCGTAGATGCGCTGCAGCATCGGTCTAGCGGAATCTCCCCGCCAATAGGCTCCCGCCACGCTCAGCAGCTTGAACGCCTTGACACGCCCTGTGCTTGGAAGATGGGGGCCACGGCATAGGTCGGTGAATTCCCCTTGGGAGTAAAGGCTGATGATGGCATCCTGCGGAAGATCGGCGATCAGCTCCAGCTTCAGCGGCTCCTTCAGCTCCCCGAATATCGACAGAGCTTCCTCCCGTGAGACCTCCCGCCGCATGATGGGCAGATTCTCGCGGATAATGCTCTCCATTTCCCGCTCGATTGCGGATAACTCGTCAACACTTAAGGAACGGTCGAGCTCGACATCGTAATAGAATCCGTCCGAGATGACGGGACCGATGCCCAGCTTGACGGCGCTGCCGCCGAACAGCCGTTTGAGCGCTTGTGCCATAATATGGGCGGTGCTGTGCCGGGTGATTTCTACACCTTCGGGGCTGTCCGCCATAACCAGGGTCAGGAGGCAATCAGACTGGAGCGTCTCGCTTAAATCAACCGTCCGCCCGTTCACTGTGCCCGCCACTGTCCGCTTTCGTATTCCCGTGCCGAGTGATTCCGCCACTTGCATAATTGTCGTGCCGACCGGGTACCTCCTTACTGCGCCATCTGGTAATTTTACGTTGATCTCCATCTGCATAGCCTCCATTTCCCGAAAATTTGGTCTTTCGTTGTTCAGTCTCTCGTTGTTCGATTGGACTAACGATAATTTCATGATCAGCCGGCCTGACGATAACCTGCGGACGCAAAAAAAACGCAGCCCGTCCTGTAAGGGACGAGTGCGTTTAAGCCCGTGGTTCCACCCTGATTTGACCTGCAGCACCCAAAGTCAAAGCTCCGGAAGTTCCGGGACGCCTTGTCATGCGCAAGTCCTCATAGCATCCGGTAACGGGAATGAATCGGCTGCGCATACTGCCAAGATGAGCGCTGAAATCAGCGTCATGCCAAGGTTCCGCGAAGCGGCTGCAAAGGGGTAATTCCGCATCCGGTTGCCGAAGAAGCTCTCAGCACTCGCTTCTCTCTCTGGCGGCTCGTAAAAGGAATCATGTCTCTGGTCAAAGCCTGATCGATGAAATTGGTATTAACCTTACATCAGGACGGGCTGCCGAGTCAAGCGGCATTTTTACGGGACAGGGGGCAGCCCGCCCTGGAACACCCCTTCGGTAACCCGGATCAGACTGCGCGCCGCCGGGCTTAAATCGCCCGGTTCGCGGTAAATCATGCAGGTCGTCCGCTTGGTCATTTCGAGCTCCCGGATATGCAGCGAAGCGAGTCCTCCTCCGGCCAGCAGCTCCGGCCGCAGATAGGAATTCGGGAGCAGCGCAGCCGCCTTGATCGTCGGCAGAAGCCGGATGATCGCCTCGAAGGAGTCGATCTCCATGCGGATGTCGGGCTGGACCCCGCTGCGCTGGAACAGGTCGTCGGTCATCCGGCGGTACCAGCTGCCCTTGGAGAAGAGAACCATCGGCTGGCCGGTCAGATGCTCCATCTCAAGCCTCGGCAGTTGGGCGAGCGGATGATGTCCGGCGACGACCAGCCGCAGCCGGTCCTCGAACAGCGGCACGCAGCGCATGCCCGCTTCGTCCGTGGCGGAGGCGATGATGCCGACCTCGGAGCGTCCTTCGCGGACCGAGGTGACGATTTCATGCGTTTTGCCGGTGATGAGCTTCAGCTCCGCCGCCGGGTATTGTTCCATGTATGCGTTTACGAGCGGCGGCAGCGTCGTCTGCAGAGTCGTTAGACTCGCCCCCATCGTCACTGACAGCGGCTCGCCCTGTTTGAATTTGGAGATGGCCTCCAGAAATTTGGCGCGATGCTGGCGCTGCTCCAGAGCATAGGTATAAGCGAGACGTCCGACCTCGGTCAGCTCCAGCCTTTTGCCGAACCGGTTGAACAAAGGGACTCCCAGACGCTCCTCCAGCTTGGAGATTTTACGTGACAGGGCGGGCTGTGACAAATTTAGTTGACGGGACGCCCTGTTCAAACTTGATTGCTCGACCACTGCCGCAAAAATATCGAAATCGTCAAACATCACTGTCACTCCTATCGCCGCCGGAATCTATGTTTTTCGAGATTGAGACAGATTTTGTCAGCTTCTCCTTATGCGTTAATAGTATAACGATTAATAATCAGTTTGCAATTCCCTTATAAGCGAAAAAAGAGTAACATACAAAGTGACACAAGATATTCACAATTTGTGAAAATCGATGCTAAGCCTTGCCAGGAGCGGGAGGAGCGCGAAAACGCGTGATTTTCCGGCGGCGGCAGCCGTTTGAATCCATGTTTCAACCCCTGGTCCTCAGGTGTATGCTGATTAATGAAAACGCTCTTTTATCGGAAAGGGGACCCCGCAATGATGAGAGGCTTTTATTCCAGAAAGATTCACTCCCTGCTCGGCGTCATCCCGCTCGCCTTCTTCTTCATCGAGCATATGCTGACGAATTTTTCGGCGGTGGAGGGGGGAGCATCCGGCTTCAAGGACAGTGTGCTGTGGCTGAACAGCCTGCCGCTTGTCCTCTTCCTGGAGATTTTTTTGATCTGGCTTCCCCTGCTGTACCACGGGGTATATGGTCTGTATATCGCTTACCAGTCGAAGCCGAACGTGAACCGCTTCAACCTGGAACGGAATTGGCGCTATACGCTCCAGCGGATCACCGGCGTGCTCACCTTCATCTTCATCATCTGGCATCTCTTCGAGACGCGGGTGCAGGTGGCACTGGGCAATGTGACGCATGAGGAGCTGGGAGGCGTTATGCACGATATTGTGAACAGTCCGGGCTGGCTAATTTTTTACATTGTCGGGGTTGTCGCCGCCTGCTTCCATTTTGCCAACGGTCTCTGGTCCTTCCTCGTCAGCTGGGGCGTTACGGTCGGTCCCCGTTCCCAGCGGGTGTCTTCCTACATCTGCCTGGGGCTGTTCGTGGTGGTGACCGCGATGTTCCTGATCTCTCTCGTGACGTTCCGGAGCAGCGAATTCAAGACCGCCGAGACTGCCTTCCAAATCGTAAGAACCGTTATCTAGTCTGTGAAAAAGTGTCCACAATAACGGAACAGCTATGGAAGCACCGAAGCCGGCACAGCCTGACCGAGGCCTTCCGAGGCATCCCGTCACCATAGACACAGCGCAAGCGGCATCAAATGTCAACCAAGGGAGTGAACCAATCATGGCAACAGCCGATATCATTATCGTTGGCGGCGGCCTCGCCGGCCTGATGGCAACCATCAAGGCGGCGGAAGCCGGCGTACATGTGCATCTATTCTCGCTGGTTCCGGTCAAGCGCTCGCACTCCGTATGCGCCCAGGGCGGCATCAACGGCGCCGTTAACACGAAGGGGGAGGGGGACTCTCCCTGGGTGCATTTTGACGACACGGTGTACGGCGGCGACTTCCTCGCCAACCAGCCTCCGGTCAAGGCCATGTGCGAAGCCGCACCGGGCATCATCCATCTCATGGACCGGATGGGCGTTATGTTCAACCGCACGCCGGAGGGCCTTCTGGACTTCCGCCGTTTCGGCGGCACGAAGCATCACCGTACGGCGTTCGCAGGCGCGACGACCGGCCAGCAGCTGCTGTATGCGCTCGATGAGCAGGTGCGGCGCTGGGAGGTCGAAGGCTTCGTAACGAAGCGCGAGAACTGGGAATTTCTGTCCGTCGTGCTGGATGACGAGGGCGTGTGCCGCGGCATCTGCGCGCAGGATCTCCGGTCGATGGCGATCGAGACGTTCCCGGCGGATGCGGTGATTCTGGCGACCGGGGGGCCTGGCATTATTTTCGGCAAGACGACCAATTCGGTGATCAATACAGGCACGGCGGCAAGCGCGGTGTACCAGCAGGGCGTTCATTACGCCAACGGCGAGTTCATCCAGATCCATCCGACGGCCATACCCGGCGACGACAAGCTGCGCCTCATGAGTGAATCGGCCCGGGGCGAGGGAGGGCGCATCTGGACCTACAAGGACGGCAAGCCCTGGTACTTCCTTGAGGAAAAATACCCCGCCTACGGCAACCTGGTGCCGCGCGACATTGCGACCCGTGAAATCTTCAATGTCTGCGTCGACCAGGGCCTCGGAATTAACGGCGAGAATATGGTCTATCTCGATCTGTCGCATAAGGACCCGAAGGAGCTGGACGTCAAGCTCGGCGGCATAATCGAAATCTATGAGAAGTTCATGGGCGACGATCCCCGCAAAATTCCGATGAAAATCTTCCCGGCAGTCCATTACTCTATGGGCGGCATGTGGGTCGACTATAACCAGATGACGAACATTCCGGGGCTCTTCGCCGCCGGGGAATGCGAATACCAGTATCACGGCGCGAACCGGTTGGGCGCGAACTCGCTGGTGTCGGCGATTTTTGGCGGGATGGTCTCGGGTCCGAAGGCCGTTGAATATATCAAGGGTCTGAAAAGATCAGCACAGGATGTGTCCTCATCCGTATTTGACAGCGCAAGCCGCGCCCAGCAGGACAAGTACGACAACCTCCTGAAAATGACCGGTACGGAGAACGCCTATGTGATTCACAAGGAGCTTGGCGAGTGGATGACGGCCAACATGACCGTGGTGCGCCACAACCCGAAGCTGGAGGCGACTATCGGCAAAATCAGAGAGCTGAAGGAGCGCTACCGCCAGATCAACATGAACGATACTTCGCGCTGGAATAATCAGGGTGCGGCGTTCACCCGGCAGCTGTGGAACATGCTGGAGCTGGCGGAGGCGATGACGAAGGGTGCGCTGCTGCGGAACGAAAGCCGGGGCGCGCACTACAAGCCCGAGTTTCCGAGCCGCAATGACGAGGAGTTCCTGAAGACGACGAAGGCGGCCTGGACGCCGGACGGTCCGCAGATTACGTACGAGGACGTCGACGTATCGCTGATCCCGCCCCGGGTGCGCGATTATTCGAAGGATAAATAGGCTCGCGTTCGAAGCAAGTTTTGACGAAGTGAATCAACGAAGTAATCCTATCAAAACTTTCAGGAGGGATTAACATGGCGCAATCGGCGGCGGCTCCCAAACAAGTGAGATTCATCATCACCCGCCAGGACGACCAGAACAGTGCTCCGTATGCAGAGGAATTTGAGCTCCCCTATCGTCCGGGCATGAACGTGATCAGCGCCCTGATGGAGATCCAGCGCAATCCGGTCAATTCGAAGGGCGAGCACACCGTACCGGTATGCTGGGAATCGAACTGCCTGGAGGAAGTGTGCGGCGCCTGCTCCATGGTCATCAACGGCAAGCCCCGGCAAGCCTGCGCCGCGCTGATCGACAATCTGGAACAGCCGATCCGCGTCCAGCCCATGGCGACCTTCCCGGTTGTGCGCGACCTGGTCATCGACCGGAGCCGGATGTTTACCGCGCTCAAGAAGGTCAAGGCCTGGATACCGATCGACGGCACCTACGATCTCGGTCCCGGACCGCGGATGGCCGAGAAGAAACGGCAGTGGGCCTATGAGCTGTCGAAGTGCATGACCTGCGGCGTCTGCCTCGAAGCCTGTCCGAACGTCAACGCGAAGACCGACTTCATCGGTCCGGCGGCCATCTCCCAGGTGCGGTTATTCAACGCACATCCGACGGGGGAAATGAACGCCGACGAACGCCTGGAGGCGGTGATGACGGACGGCGGCATCGAGGGCTGCGGCAACTCGCAGAACTGCGTCCGCGCCTGCCCGAAGGGCATCCCGCTGACGACCTCCATCGCGGAGATCAACAAGCAGACGACGAAGCATATGTTCAAGCGCTGGCTGGGCGTGTAGCCTAGCTGCATTGTATGGCTTCACTATAAGCGCCGCCGGGGATCTTGCCGGCGGCGCTGTGCTGTCAATCACGCGGCCGATGTCTTATCCCTGTCATTCCCGGCATGTCTGTCGTCTCTGTTATCTCCAACATCCCTGTCACCCTCGCCATCCCTGCGGCGCCAGTCGTCTCCCAGCATCCCTATCGTCTCCAGCATCCCCGTTGTCTCCAAATCTCCTGCGGGGAGGGGGTTGCCTGAAAGGCTGTTTTCCTCCAACATAGAATGCACAGACGGCGGCCTATAATGAAACGCTAGCCGTCCCAACCACTCCAGAGCGCAAGTCACGCGCGGAAAAGAGGAATCTTCCATGACCCATCGATATGAACGGTTAACCCCGCATGTGTTCATCATGCATGCCGAACATGAGACGGACCGTCCCATTCTTGCGGCCATTTCCGGAGAGCGGCGCACGCTGCTCATGGATGCCGGCAATTCGCCGGCCCATGCGGAGCTGTTCCGCGCAGAGCTTGCGAAGCACGGCATCCCGCTGCCGGACATGATGGTGCTGACCCATTGGCACTGGGACCACACCTTTGGAATGTCGGCCTGGAACGGCATCCCCGCCGCAGCCCATGCGGAGACGGGCCGCGCCATGGCCGTCCTGAAGGGATTGGACGGGTCCGATGCCTGCCTGGACGAGCTGGTGCGCAAGGAGATCATCAGCGATAGCAGCGCGGCAGACATCCGGAAGGAGTACGGCGGGCAGCGGAGCGGCATCCGGATTATCCAGCCCGATCTGCTGTTCCAGGACCGGATCGAGCTGGACCTGGGAGGCGTCGTATGCGAGATGGTTCATATGGGAGGCGATCATTCCGCCGACAGCTGCTACCTGCATGTCCGCGAAGACAAAGTGCTCTTTCTGGGCGATGCCCTTGGTCCGTCCGTCTACGGCGGGCCTAGACGGTACACAAGCGGCTCGTTCCTGCGTCTGCTTGCCGGTGCTTATGCCTATGGCGCCGACTGGTATGTCGAATCCCACGGCCTGCCGATGAGCGGGCCGGAGTTTCGGCGCGATCTGGAAGCTTGGGAGCAGCTTGCCAGGATTGCGCGGGAGACCGGTCCCGACCGGGAGAGAATCATCCGGGAGATGAAGGCCTTTCTGAAGACGGAGGAACTCCCGGGCGATCTGATGCAGGGAGTCGGCTATTTCCTGGAAGGGTTCAAGTCCCGCTGAGCAGGCCGGGTATCCCGAAGAAGCGCAGGGGTGCAATTCCGAATCACAGGGGTAAATATGTTATAATCTGCGTATTACACAGGCAGACCTGCAGGTCGAGAGGGGGTTTTTCGTTGATTTGTCGGGTACAGGACGAGCATTTTGTAATGATCAAGCAGCATGACCACGGCCTGCTGGCCGCCGAGCTTGCGGCGCGCTTTCGGATAGAGCAGGCTTCCCGGAGTCGAAGGGATGAGGTGCTGTATGCCATCGCGAATCATGACAGGGGCTGGATTGATCTGGACGAGACGCCCTTCTGGAACGATCAGGCCAAGATGCCTTATACGTTCATTGATTTTCCCGTGACTCCGAAGCTGACCTTCTATCGGCGGGGACTTGATGAGATCGAAGCGTCAACCCTATACGGTGCGCTGCTGTGCAGCCTGCATTACGAGCGGCTGATCGAGGTGTCGGGCGAGCAGAGCCCGGAGCTGACGGTTTATATGCAGGAAGAGGAGAAACGGCGTTCCGCCATTCACCGGAGGCTGGAAGAGAGTGACAGGCTCCCGGTGAAGACGAACTCTACTATGACGGCAAGCTGCTGCAGTTCTGCGACGATCTGTCGTTGTTCCTCTCCTTGCATGAGCCCGGCACGCCGAAGGAGGATTTCCATCCCTGGTTCAGGGAGGGCTTTCCATCCGCCAAAGATTTTGGTTGTACCGGAGGACGGACGGTTGCCGCCGAGTGGCGGGGGACGGAGCTTCTGCTAGGTCCGTTTCCATTCACCGAAGCCTTCGAGATTATGCTGCCGCTGCGGCGGGTCCCGATCCGTGAAGCTAAATCCCGTGGACTTGCGGCGGCCTATGCCGATACGCCGGTGACACCGGTTACGATTACCATAACGGAGTAACGGGGATAACGAGTAACAGATAGACCGCTAAACCGGACCAACTAGTACGCCTGAATCAGGGCTGGCAAGGACTGGAGCGAACGACATGGACGGATGGATGTGGACTCTGAACACGGTGCTTGTCGTGTCACTGGCTTTGTTTTTTTACCGGGTAAAGGTGCGGTGGGTAAGCAAAGGTGTTCTTCTTGTTCCGCTGCTCATCTACGTGCTGTTCTCCGTGGAGGATTTGCTGAATCTGATCAGCCTGGATACTCTGGTAACGGGAAGCCGGGGCATGCGGGCCCTGATCGTGCTGTTCTGCCTGGCATCAGTCATTTTTTATCTGATATTTATTTTTCATGAAATCAAGGAATCGAACAGCAAGGAAGTGACCATGCAGTCGACGCTGCTCCGGATCAGCGGAGCGACGGTAATCTGCATCCTGTTCTTCACAATCGTCTACACCTCGATTTACAAGCTATTCGGCCAGTCTTCCTTCCACGGCGATGGAATCGGGCAGGACCTGCCGACCCAGTTGATCACATTCCTCTACTTCAGCGTCGCCACGTTCACGACCGTCGGGTACGGGGATATATCCCCGGTGGACAATACCGCAAGGCTCGTGGTCATTATGCAGATCAGCTTCAGCTTCATTACGGTAGCGTATGCCCTGTCGATGCTGGGTCTGTTCCGCAAAATACTCGGCCCCCAGACGGAAGAGGAGATCAAGGCGGAGGTGGAAGTCGACCTGGAAGAGGAAGTAGAAGAAGAAGCGGACGAAGCGGTGGATGATGTGTTAGTTGAAAAAGAAGGCGGCACCAAACGCCGCTGAACAAATCAGAATCCGTACTGTTCCAGATTCAATCCGGATGTTGCTTTGAAAGGAGGCTTGCCCCAATGACTGAACCGAATTCCAACCTTCCCCTATCCCCGGTTCCGGAAGGAGGGGGCAAATCGCCTGTCTCGGCGGATTCAACAGGTGCTGGCAAACGCCGGATAACCCGCCGCCAGTTTCTAGCCCGGGGCGCGGCCACCGTTGTGGGGGTGGGGCTTCTTACCGGCGGGTACAGCTGGCAGGGAGAACCCCGCTGGCTCGAAACAACCCGGCTGACTCTTAGCTGGAAGGAGCTGCCCGCCGCTTTTTCCGGGATGAAGCTCGTTCATCTCAGCGACGTGCATCTCGGATTCAACAAGGATGCGGGAGATGTGAAGAGACTGATTCCGCATATTCAGGCGGCCAACCCGGATATGGTTGTATTGAGCGGCGATATCGTCGACAGCTATTCCGAGGATCTGGAGGAGTCCGTCCCGCTCTTCGCAGAGCTGAAGCCTCCGCTCGGGAAATTCGCCATACTGGGCAACCATGATTACAAGAATGCCGAGAAGCTGATTGGATTTCTGGAGCAGGCGGGGTTCACGGTGCTTCGCAACCGGCATGTGCTTGTGACAAAGGGGGATGCATCCATTGCAATTGCAGGGATGGAGGATGTGCTGATCGGCGTCCCCGGACCTGACCCCAAAGCGGCGCTCGGAGGGATTCCGCCCGGAACGTTCACCCTGCTCTTGATGCATGAACCGGATTATGCGGATCAGGTGCAGGAGTACTCCATCCAGCTTCAGTTGTCGGGACACAGCCACGGGGGGCAGATTCGTCTTCCTATTGCGGGACCGCTGTTTGTTCCGAAGGGAGCGACCAAGTATGTCAGCGGTCTCTACACGGTGGGGACGCAGCAGATGAAGCTGTATGTCAGCCGGGGCTTCGGCGAGACATACATGCCTTTTCGCTTCATGTGCCGGCCGGAAATAACGGTGTTCACACTGTTACACAAATGAAATAAACCCGTCACCTAACTCTAATACTGACAGGTTACAATAGACGCATGACCCCCTTTGAAATATAGATGGCTTGGGACCCGAGAATATCGGGTCCATTTTTTTGTCCTTTGGGGGTAGGGCTCTTTATTTAAGCAGCAGGTTCTGGATAAAACTGCTGACGGTCAGAAGGCGAGAAGCTAATGCGGAGAATCGTTTATTTGTGGTATGGTGAACCGTATCACAAATAGGGGCAAGTTTTTGAAGAAAAGCTCTTGCGGGTTGAATTCCAGTTCAATGCTTCGCATGTCCTTCGGTACGCCGAAGTGAATCTGCCTGATGACGCTCTGGAAAAGAGTCTTTTGCGTCTTCGGGGGAGAGGAGTGCAGCAGCGAGTGGAATTAGCAATTAGCCTGCAATTGCGCAATGCCGTTCTCCTTGCTTCACAAGGGTTTGTAAATTAGCTTTGCATCCTTGATAGGTTCAGCTTATACAGTCTACATTTTTTGGGAAAATATTATTGTCTGCCGCATAGATTTGGAGTATAGTATATTCCCATGTTGGGAGGGAGAGATTACTATGAAAAATAGGATCGAATCATTTAGAGGCTCCGATCATTTTCGGCTTAATTATATCGCTGATCGTGTAATTGCAGCGATTGCGGTTCCAGGTACCGGTTCTTTGGGGAATGCAGCAATCATTGATCTAGGCGATACAACTCTTGTCGTAGATACATTCTCGACAATACAGGCTGCAGAGGATTTGAAAGCTGCCGCAGAGTACCTCACGGGAAACCCTGTATCCTATGTAATCAACACGCATTGGCATAGTGATCATACCTCTGGAAATCAAGTGTTTTTACCAGCGGCTCATATTATTTCAACATCAACTACTCGTGAGATTATGAATACTTTTGCCAGAGACAGGTTAGCCCAATATCGGGAAAACACGGAGCAATTGTATCAGGCTATCGAAGAATTTAAAGAGCAAATACAACAAGAGACGGATGAAAAGTTAAAAAGGGAAATGGCATGGGAAAATGCTAGTGACCGTGAGTTTATGAAGATGCTCCCCAATCTAGTACATTCGCTGCCGACAATAACTTTTGATCAGCAGATGACCATACATGGCAGTAATCGTAGCATTCAACTCATTACATTTGGCGGGGGACACACGCAAAGTGATGCAATTGTGTACATCCCGGAAGACAAAATTGTCGTAATAGGGGATCTGGTGCTCTCCAAACATCACCCGGTTTTGACATATGCAAATCCTCAGGAATGGCTGAATATTTTGGAGCAGATCGAACTGCTGGATGTAGAAACGATCGTACCGGGACATGGCGAAGTATGCTCTTTGCAAGAACTTCACGAAGTGAAGGGATATATAACCGATATTATGGCAATCGTGACAGAAGCCGTTCAAAGTAAGAACAGCATTGATGAGATTGAAGTACCGGAATTGTATCGTAGCTGGTACTTTACTACATACTTTAAGACGAATTTGAGTAAAGTGTATGACATGATCACTAAGTTAGAGGATTAAGGAAGTCGGCATTCCATGCATCGGTATAGATTGTTTCTAGACACGGTATGATTCAATGGTGAACGAGTTGGATCCATTTCGCCTTGCGCGGTCAATAACTTCTATAGAATCCTCGATTATTTTTTTCGAATATTTGTGCTATTTTTGAACTGTCCGACTAGACCTCCGATATAGCATCCCATTTGTTTCGGACAGCCGATCGTGGCAAAATCAAAACTTTTCATAGCGTTGATGATACTTTGAGCGGTTTGGTTGGTCACGTCTTTGCTCGCTTTGGCAAATATAATAAATTCATCACCATGCGCACGGCCAATGGTTGCATGATTTATATACTTTTTAACGTTGGATTCAATCATTTTATAACAAGCGACAATAACGTTATCTCCTGCTTCGAAGCCGTAATCGTCATTAACTTGTTTGAAGTGGCTGATGTCAAACCGAAAAACCGGGATCTGTTCATTAAGTGCTGAGGTAATCTCGATGCGTTCAAAATCATAATCCAATTCAAAAGATGGGATTGCTCTGATGTATAGGATCGATAGCCTGTCCAGGGATCAATTGCCGCGGGCTTAAGCAACCCAATCTCATCGTAGTGTCGGAGCATCTTTGTAGTAACACAATTCAATTCTGCGAACTCTCCAATTTTCAAACGAAGACACCCTTTCGCAAGTTATTCCGGCCGGAATTTCTTTCGTAAAGCATAAACCTTACCACAGCAGGAAAGTCAATACTCCCGAATAGAGAACCGAAAAATTCCCGTTATTGTTTAAAGGTGGATAAAATAATGAATCTTATCTGTGAATCGCAAGTCGTTGACGATTACTTGACCATGACAGCAGAGGTCGATTATGATCACCTCCTGATTGCTGAATTGACTTCCAAATTGGCAGCATCATCACAAGATCAAGTGGATTTTATTAAACAGTCGTATGAATATGTCAGAGATCAGATTGACCATTCTTGGGATATCCAGAGTTCTAGAATTACTTGTTCCGCATCGGAAACATTGATTCATAATGAAGGCATTTGTTATGCAAAAGCGAACCTTTTGTGTGCAATGTTGCGAAGAGCAGGCATACCATCTGGATTCTGTTATCAACGACTTACGATCGGGGACACTCCAGATACGGGATATTGTATTCACGCATTAAACGCTGTTTATATACAGGAATTGAGAACGTGGATCCGTTTGGATGCACGAGGCAATAAACCTGGAATCCACGCAGAGTTTTCATTGAATGAAGAAAGACTTGCCTTTCCGATCCGAAAAGATTATGACGAGGCTGACTATTTGACCATATATAAGTCTCCGAATGTTAAGACCATCGAAGCGTTAAAAACCAACTCTAACTGCATAAATATGTATCTTCATGGTCTACCCGACCAGTTGTGAAGATTAAGCTATCGGGAACGATTCACCATTTGAAGTAAATAACTTCGAAATTCTTCAACATATGATTTAGGCTCTACGATTTCTAGATTTGTACCGAAACTTGCTAAGAATTGAAATCCAATACTGTTTTGAGGAACACAGATTGTTGCCAAGAAAAGTTCAGAGCTATAGGATTCAATACTTTTTCGACCGTACCTTTCAATGAATTGATCTTTGATGCCAGGTGAAATCAACGCCTTGACAGCGACTAGCTCCGGTTGATAACTTGCTTCCTGCTCTTGCTTCAACAGATCATCTCTAGGGCTAAACTTTTGTTCATTCATATTAAGATGATCGATCCGGGATAGTTTAAACGTTCTATATCCCATGCGCTCTAAACAGAATCCCTTCAGATACCAACTCGTTTCGCTAAAATGAAGCTGATAGGGCTCGACCGTTCTTTTCGTCGCAGTGCCATTTTTATCTGAGCATTTTGCATTAATCTAAGCCCTTGTTACACAAAGCAATTTTGAGCATAAAAAAGGACTTCACCCCAACTTGGAGAAGTTTTCAAGTGACCAAACGAGAAAACCCAAGGGAGTGAAGTCACTATGTATATTCTCCAAGAAAGTCTATTTTCCTTTGAAGAGCTTCAAAAAATCGAATCGAAAGAGCGATTGCCCATCTTTTTCAGCGCTTTGGACCTGCGACCTTACGCAAGAGAATTGAGAAATCCCTCACCCCGAGGAGCAGACGGACACTGTCGTCAAGGCATTCTTCGCGCGCTACTCGCAGCTCCTTTAGAGAATATCGATACGTTCACCGGCCTAGCGCGCAGACTAAAGTTTGACCTCCGTTTCCGTTACCAATGTGGGCTTCGACTGGATATCCCCGCTCCTTCGATTTCTACATTAAGTCGAGTCTTTGCCGAGTTGACTGGCAAAGGCCTTGCCAAGCAGTTGTTTGAGGATCTTGTGACTCAGTGCCAAGAAGCTGGAATCATCGACGGAACTCATGTCGCTATCGACAGCGCCGCTATTCACGCTTACGAGAAAAAGGAACCCAAGCGAAAAAGTGAACTCACCGGCAATGCCAACTGGGGTGCCAAGTTTGACACCTTTGGCAACAAAGTCAAGTGGTTTGGCTATAAGTTGCATCTGGCCGTCGATGCCAAAAGTGAACTTCCCATGGCGCTCAAGGTGACCTCTGCCCATGTGAACGACGGAGACGAAGGGCCTGCACTCATGACGACTGTCGCTGCGAAATCTAAAGTGAAATTCTTCATGCTGGATGCGGGCTACGACCAAATAAAAAACTACGAGGCCGCCCGGAACGTCAAGGCGCAAGCCATTATTCCGCTGAATCCACGGAATGAAAAGGAACCGCCAGCGGGGATTACCCGCAAAGGCACGCCCTGTTGTTCGATGGGATTTCCCATGACGTATTGGGGACAGGAAAAGGTGCATTTAAAATTCCGTTGTCCACATGCGACAGGTCAAGTGGATTGTCCTTTGGGCATGGCCGCTTGTTCGTCCTCCAATTATGGAATGGTGGTTAAAATCAACAGTCAAACGGATCTCCGGCGTTATGCGCTACCGCATCGGGAAAGCCGAGGCTGGAAGGAACTTTACAATAAACGAACCAGTGTAGAACGCTGCAATTCTCGAATGAAGACCTATTTAACTGCAGACCAGCTTCACGTCTGGGGGATTCAAAAAGTGACAACTCACCAATATTTAAATGCGATTGTGTTACTTGCCTCTGCGCTTGCCATTGCGAAGCAACGAGTACAGAACGCCGCTTAAAAACTTCCGATTCATTGAAATTCTGTCCGTCTGTCTATTTTTCACTCCACTCTCACAACACTGAGATTTCGTTGTAACCTAACTTTGACTTTAAATCAAAATATGAATTATGCAAAATGCTCATCTAAATAATCAAATGAAATTCAGACCGACCCTCCCAATCATAAAAAGACAGTTGAATTGAACCTTTAGGAGTCAATGGGCTAACCATGGCTTCTATTTTTTTGATCGTTATTTCAACTTCTTCGCTAATCAGGATTTGTTCCAATCCGCCGAGCGCAGTCAATATATTCTCCAAGTCGGAGCTGCTTAACAGACGTTTATCAACCTTGTATTCATCCATAATGCCGTAGCCGCCATGAACTCCATTGACCGAATAGATCGGGATGTTGGATAAACTCAAGGTTTCCATATCGCGAAGAATTGTTCTTTTGGAAACGTTAAATAATTGCGCGAATTCATTTTCTAACAAGAAGGAGGGTATGCCTTATGTCAGCTATTGCCTATTTAAACTTTGATGGAATTGCAGAACAAGTGATTGAATTTTACTCGGAGGCTTTAAACGCAATTGAAGTAAAAAAAGTGAAATTCGGGGATATCCCGCAAAATCCAGACTACCCAATGCCGGAAAATGAGTTGAATATGATCATGGAGTCTTCCATAGAATTCGCAGGCGGGAAAATCATGATGTCGGACATTTTGCCTTCAATGAAGGCGGTAACAGGTGAGCTGGTCAAAGGGAATAACCTGCTTTGGAATGCTGGTTGATAAATTTTCAATTAACTGGAAATTCAATAGCGATGCAGATCAGTTTCTCGATAATGTAATATCCAACAAACAGTAACTCATTCTAAAAATGGTCTTGCAAGTGAAGGCCATCGAATGTATGGTCAATGGAACGATTATGGCCGTTTCCTGCTTGATTTTTCGAGATTTTGGGACTACTATAAGTAAATATTTGGTATGTGTGACTGGCGTAAACGTGGACAAACCACGGGGGAGCACATATTATTATCCGCCGTACGCCTGGGCAAAGTATCTGATTATTATCAGGTACTTTTATTTATTTACGGAGCCATTCCTGTAATGAATTAATCTGAGGTTTGAATGAAAAAAGCGCCTTCTGTATACTGGGAAACGTTCCGACCAAAGAACAATTTCAGCATAGGAGGCACTCTATCATGAAGTATAAACAATCGAAGAAACAGAATCAACGAATCACCCGAATTTCCGAAAATACCCTCGTGGTCGGCGCAGATATCGCCAAAGATACCCATGTGGCTCGCGCCATAGACTTTCGAGGGATCGAACTGGGTAAGGATTGTGTGTTCTCTAATACCCGTGCCGGACTCGAGCAACTGGTTCAGTGGATGAAGGAGCTTCAGCAGGAGCATGCCAAGAGTGACGTCCTCTTCGGTATTGAGCCCACCGGACACTACTGGTTTACGCTGGCGGAATATTTAGGGCGGCAGGGCATTCCTTTGGTCATTGTGAATCCGCATCACGTACACAAAAGCAAAGAACTGGAAGACAATTCACCCACGAAAAATGACTATAAAGATGCCAAGGTCATTGCCGATTTGGTGCGAAACGGGAAGTACAGCGAGCCCAAACTGCCAACGAGCGTTTACGCCGACCTGCGGATTCTCATGAATCTTCGGGAGAAGATCATGGTGAACTTCGGGCAGGTGCAAAGACGGGTGCAGAACTGGCTGGACCGCTTTTTTCCGGAGTACACGCAGGTCTTCAAAGACTGGGAAGGCAAGGCATCACGCATTACGCTTAGCGAGTTTCCAACGCCAGGAGAAATCGTAGAGATGGGCACAGAGGCCATTGTCCAGCGGTGGAAAAAAGACGTAAAACGAGCCGTAGGGGCGAAACGAGCGCTGCACCTCATGGAAACGGCGAGGCGTTCCATCGGGCTTACGGAAGGACTTCCCGGAGCGAAAGTGGAGATCAAGACGCTTCTGGAGCAGTATGAGATGTTCGCCAGACAACTCGAAGAGATTCTGGCCGAGGTGGAACGTCTCCTTGCTCAAATTCCGGGAACGAAAGAGATGCTTACCGTTCCGGGCGTAGCCGTAGTTACGTTGGCAGGGTTTCTCGCCGAAGTCGGGGATCTGAGCGGTTACGAGCATGGACAGCAGATTATTCGGCTCGCCGGACTAAACCTCAAGGAGAACAGTTCGGGAAAGAAAAAGGGCAAATCCAGTATTACTAAACGTGGACGCGCACGCCTAAGGGCGCTGCTGTTCCGGGCGGTGATGCCCATGGTGGCAAAGAACGCCGAGTTTAAGGCACTGCACCAGTATTTCACCAAGCGAAGTCAAAATCCGCTCAAGAAAAAGCAATCCCTTGTAGCCTTGTGTGGGAAGCTCATTCGCGTGCTTCATACGCTCGGAACCAAGCAGGTTCCGTACAACGCAAACGACGTGTTAGGGCCGGTGCGTCAGGCTCAGTTACAGATGGCAGCTTAAGCCAAACCGAATTCATGTTTACCGCCGGACCGGAATGAGCCAAGACAACGGAAGCACGGAGCAGCCGTAGGAATTATTCCATAAGGGCAACGACCCTGTAAAGGAGCAAGAAACGGCGTCCACCTTTTGAGAGGCAGAACGAAGGAATGTAAGGGCTAAGACCCAGCGTGACATGGGAGGGTAAGCCGTCAAAAGAAGGTGTGGATATCCAAGGTGCGATCAGAGGAATTATCTAAGGGTTGGAAATAATCCCCCGACCTCTATTCCCGCCACCGGCTCCTCCAGAAAATAATGTCATCCTTACATGACTTCTCCATCTCTCGATCTGTCAATGAGTGAAAATCCGAGAAAGAGTGAGTAAACAAGAGATTTTATTAATTTATAGTGGGAGGGATATAGATGAGCGTAATTAGTTTAAGGTATGGAATGAACCCCCACCAACAGCACGCACAACTTTACACCAATGGGAGCTTGCCAATCCAAATTTTGAACGGTGAAGCCAGCTACATTAACTTTCTGGATGCCTTAAATGCTTTCCAGCTTGTTCGAGAGCTTAGACGAAGTATCGGCCAACCGTCGGCAGCTTCGTTCAAGCATGTCAGCCCGGCCGGTGCTGCTGTCTATTCCCCGTTGAGCGACTCGCTTGTCAAATCTTATTTTGTGGAGGATATGAAACTGTCCCCTTTGGCTATTGCTTACGCAAGAGCAAGAGGGGGGGATCGAATGTCATCATTTGGCGACTGTGCGGCATTCAGTGATCGGGTTGATGTGACCGTGGCCCATTTACTCAAAAAAGAGGTCTCGGATCTCATTATCGCGCCAGGATATGACGAGGATGCATTGGAGCTTCTCAAAAAGAAAAAGAACGGAAAGTACCTTATACTGGAAATGGATGCGGATTATATACCCGAAAAGATTGAAAGAAGGTCCGTATTCGGCATCACAATGGAGCAAGAGCGAAACGATGCGGAGATTTCGGGGGCGGTCCTGCAGAACATTGTAACAACAGAGCAAGTCATCCCAGACAACGCGAAGAGGGATCTCCTTATTGCTCTTATTACGCTCAAATACACGCAGTCCAACTCCGTTTGTTTTGCGTCAGGCGGTCAGACGATCGGGATTGGCGCAGGGCAGCAGTCACGAATTCATTGTACGCGGCTTGCAGCAGGAAAGGCAGACAATTGGTGGCTCAGACAGCACCCAATCGTAAGTCGAATGGATTTCCGGGCAGGGATATCGCGTACCGAAATGAATAATGCAATAGACGGATGGACGAATGAAGATTTTACATCAGCCGAAGAGATGCAGTGGCGGCATTATTTTAATGCGGTACCTGAACGGTTGACTAAATCCGAGAAACAGAAGTGGCTTGCCGGCTTAAAAGAAGTGTCCTATGCTTCCGATGCTTTTCTCCCTTTCCGCGATAATATCGATCGATCCGCCCAAAGCGGCGTTAAATATGTGGTTCAAACTGGCAGTTCTTTGCGTGATAAACAAGTCATTGAGGCTGCGAACGAATATGGCATGGTAATGGCCTGTTCGGGTATCCGATTGTTCCATCATTAAATTTGCGTGAGGAGTGACAGAAATGGCGCGCGTTCTATATTTATTAATGGCGGATCAGAGGGACATATCAATCCAACGATTGGAGTTGTGCAGGAGCTTGTGTCGCGTGGGGAAGAGGTCGTGTACTTTTGCATAGAAGCGTTCCGGGAGCGTATGGAGAAGACGGGAGCTTCGGTACGGACTTTTGATGGTCAAAAGTTTATCCAGGCTTTTATATCAGGCGGACGGAATTATTTGCTCCAAAGAGTCAGCGGTCTTCTGCTTACGGCAGATATCGTTATCCCCAGTGTTCTTGAACAAATCCAGGGAGAGCATTTTGATTATATCATCCATGATTCCATGTTCGGCTGTGGACGTATGCTTGCCCAAATTCTGAAGCTTCCTGCGATCAGCTCTTGCACTTCTTTTGCCCAGACCGAAGAATCATTCGACACCATAATGGCGCAATCTCTCACAGATGCCCCTGCCGAAATCATGAAACCAATTAACGATAAATTTCAAACCCTGACGGTCATCATCAAGGAAAAATACGGTGCGGAGATTCACTCTCCTTACGAAGTATTTTGTAATCCTGCACCGCTTACCATCGTCTATACAACAAGGGAGTTACAACCTTCCGGCGAAGCTTTTGACACGACTTATAAATTTGTAGGTCCATCCATCACTGCACGGTTAACGCAAGCACACTTCGACTTTACTGCAATCAAGGGAACCCACCCAATTTACATCTCGCTAGGCACAGTCTTTAACCAGGCGAGTGATTTCTACAAGCTCTGTTTCGAAGCATTTGGGAACTCGGAGCATACGATTGTCATGGCTATCGGGGACAGAGTCCGAATTTCTGATTTGGGAAAAATACCTGGGAACTTCATCGTAGACCAATACGTTCCTCAGACGGATGTACTGCAATATGCCAAATTGTTTATAACACATGGCGGAATGAATAGTACCCATGAAGGTCTTTATTACGGGGTTCCGTTAATTGTAATCCCGCAAAGCGCGGATCAGCCGATTATTGCGGAGCAAGTGGCCAAAGCCGGAGCAGGCCTTAAATTGCAAATGCAAGGCTTGACTGTAGAAGAGCTGCGTGATGCTGTGGATCATGTGTTAAGCCGCCCATCTTTCAAGGAAGCTGTAACCAATATAGGGAAATCCCTTCGGGAAGCAGGCGGGTATCATCAAGCTGTTGAGGAGATTTTTGAATTTATGAGTCGTTAGGGACTCCGCACAATCAACTTTAACAGGGCAACTCCATTTTGAACAAACAAAATGGAGTTTTTATATACCTAAAGCCGTATTGGCTGCTGCTCCAGAACATACTTTTTCACTGACTGAACCACGAACCTTATTGTTTAAAATGCACCAGATGTTCGAGCGGCTCGCGTTCCGACACATGCCGGTTATAAGGATGATCTTCCTCCGCGTAACCGAGCAGGATGCCGGTGCGGATTAGGAGATGCTCGGGAATATCCAGCTCTGCACGCAGCAGCTTCGGATAAGCGACAGAGCTGAAGGCAGGCACAGACTGAATGCCGTGCTGCTCCGCCGACAGCATGAGATAGCCCCCGAAGGTGCCCAGATCCATGATTGACCATTCTGTCAGTGTACGGTCCTGGCACAGAATGGCCAACGCCGGAGCATTGAAGAACTGGAAATTATTCCGCCAGTTGGCTGCTCTCGCTTCCTGATCCTCGCGGGCAATGCCGACGTTCTCGAACAGACGGATGCTGTTGCGGCGGCTGCGGTCCTGCAAGTCCTCCGGCCATGTCTGCGGCATAGGGACCTCCGGGGCGTAGGGTTCAGACCGGTCATGTGTTTCCAGATAGGACTTACGAAGCCGCTCCAGAGCAGCACCGGTCACTACGTACACCTCCCATGGCTGGGTATTGGACCAGGATGGAGAACGAAGCGCATCTTCGAGCAGTTCGCGAAGCAACTTGTCGGGAATGGGGCGATTAGGGTCAAAGCGGCGTTGATTTAGGGTATGGGAGGAGTGTAATCTTTACCTAACGTTCTAGCAAGTACGCACATTTATGTTGTATAGGAACCATTTTGTGCCTAATGGAAAGGGGAGCAGTATCATGACATTCGCAGAGGTGGACAATCAGCCATATTCCGGATGCCCCGTCAGCGTCACGCTGGAGGTCATTGGCGGTAAATGGAAGGGGGTAATCCTGTATCATTTGCTGTCCGGGACCAAAAGATATAATGAACTCCGCCGGCTGCAGCCGGAGGTCACTCAGCGCATGCTTACGCTGCAGCTCCGCGAACTGGAGGAGTACGGCATCGTTCACCGTGAGATATATAGACAGATCCCGCCGCGTGTCGATTATTCCTTGACCGAATTCGGCCAATCGCTCGGGCCAATCATTATTGCGATGAAGGAATGGGGAGAGCGCAATAAGCAGGCAATCTACAGCGTCAAGGCGAAATGCAGCGAACCGGAGAAGCCGGGCGGCTCCGCACCTGCGGGTGAAGCGTAATGTTGGACTATAGGAGCAGGGTAGGTCACTCTCTATGGAAAACAAAGTGTAAACAAGCCTATGCGAGCTTTTTTGTTGTGCAACACAATGATTGGGTTTGAATGGTAGATTCAATTATTAGAATAGGGCGTTATCCCATTTGTATATAGGTTGTGCACTAACTTGAAAAATTCTTCTGACGATAAATCCTTTTGTCGCTGGAGCCAAAGACGAAATAAAGAAAGAGAGGTTGACAGGTGAAACTCAATTAAGTATGGCGTTAAGGAATAGTTGTGCGTAAAATTGATGAAAAGGATAAGGTGTAGAAAACCTCGCCAAATTATTTAAAACAGCAAAACTCCCCTACAAAATTAATAAGGATATGAAAGCGTATCTGATCACACATTCAGTATCGGACATTGCCATGCTTGGCGTTTTGCATTCTGACGATAAGATTAAGTCAAAATGACATTGATATGGGAGTATAAGCCTCCGACTCTCGAATCGAATGACACATCAACGGGATTTAAACTTCGACTTTTCTAATCTGCTCTGTTCACGCATAGCCTGCATCTGTCTGGCATGTCTTGCTTCACGGCGGCTTTCTCTCGCTTTGAGTTGGCCGAGCATAATGAGCAGCCCCAGGGTGCCGAGCACATAAGAAACGATATGATTTACTTCATTCCACAGGTTTGCAGCAGTCAGGAACAATACCGCTCCAATGATTGTGGCAACAATCCGTCCTGTATTCTTATTTTGCGTATCTATTAATTTTTTCTCAAAGGAGCTCGATAACTTTACCCGCAAATTTCCGCTATCCATTTTATCGACTACAGAAATAAACTTCTTTGTCGTAGGAATGATTCCTTTTAGAAGATTCTTGCCTTCATTGACAACGGTGGAAACAGCACTTCCTCGCAGATCGCCACGCATAACCTCTTCGACGTAAGGCTTAGCGGTCCCAATCAAATCAAGCTCAGGGTCCAGTCCTAGACAAAGTCCATAAACTGTTATCATTGCTTTTCCCAAAAATGTGGTGTTTGCAGGTAACTGAAAGGGCTGAGAATAGAGGAAATGGCGTAACTCTTCTGAATTGTCACCTGACGTCACAAAACTCAAGTCAAACGTATCACCGTTAAGTTGTTCGAATAATAACGTAAGATTCCTTGAAAACACCTCTAAGTCTACATTCCGTCTTAAAAATCTTAAACGATTAAGGGCATCAATTGCGCCGTGAGCATCCTTTAAATACACAGCCATTACAAGTGCTATCATCTGCGCCTTCATATCATCTGCAATTCGTCCGACCATCCCAAAATCGATTAATGCTATTGTGCCGTCAGGCTGCACGAGGACATTTCCCGGGTGCGGGTCTGCATGAAAGAAACCTTCCACCAGAATCTGCTCTATAAATATTTCCATCAATGACTTCGCTAATTTAGTCCGATCAACACCCCAAGCATCAAGCTTAGCAAAATCGTTGATTTTTGCACCTTCTAAAAACTCCATGGTTAAAACTTTTGAAGTTGTATAGGACCAATGAATGCCTGGAACAACGATATCATCCCGATGGATCAACTGCATCTGAAAGTCTTCGGCATTTCGTCCCTCTTTTTGATAATCGAGCTCTGCCATAACGGTTTCGTAGAACTCATCATACACGGCATCGAGGTCCATGAAGTCTGCAATCTTCGTCTGGCGTTTCAATAATCGAATAGCAACTTGTATGGATTTCCAATCAATGGCGATAATATCCTCGACTCCAGGACGCATCACTTTCACTGCGACTTCTTCACCTGTTCGCAAGGTCGCCCGATGTACCTGTCCTAAGGAAGCCGCAGCGATAGGAGTCGGACTAAACTCAGCAAAAATCTCGTCAATGGTTGCGCTGAGCTCACTCTCCAGCCTATGTTTGATCTCGGTAAAATCCACTGACGCTACAGAATCCTGCAGCTTGGACAATTCATCAATGACTTCCTTCGGCAAAATATCCACTTGCGCACTCACATGCTGACCCAGCTTGATAATTAATCCGCCCATATCCATTGCAGTCTTCGTAAAATAAGCTGCCTGTTTTCGATATAATGCTTTTGTTCTGGCTTCCAAGCGCCGTCTCGGAATAAAGTGCTTTTGCCTGCCCAGCCACCAGAAATCCCAAGCAAACTTAAAAATCATTCGCATAGTTCTTCTGAATCTGACATCCTTCATCAATTGAAAGAATTCACTCATCCTTGCTGCATCCTTAATCTCTCCTTATGATGTACAATCTGCACAATAGTATGTTATTTCATACTAATCATATTTTCAAGGAAGCTCATTTTTCATGCATAGGAATCAGCAGGATATCATATCGGAACTCCGAATTGTTAACGTATAAAGTGCACATAAGGAGAGGAACCTATGGCCGAGAATAAACTACTAAGAATGGACAATGTCGGCATCGTTGTAGAATCCCTGAATGACGCAATTTCTTTCTTTGAGGAGATTGGTTTGAAGCTCGAAGGGCGGGCCATTGTTGAAGGTGAATGGGCTGGTCGCGTAACCGGACTGGGTTCTCAGAACGTAGAGATTGCTATGATGGTTACCCCGGATGGCCACAGCCGGCTTGAACTTTCGCGATTTGTTAACCCGCCTACGATATCAGATCACCGGACTGCTCCTGTGAACGCTCTCGGTTATCTGCGTGTGATGTTCACTGTTGAAGACATTGATGAAATGGTATCCAGACTCACTAAGCACGGTGCTCAGCTCGTCGGCGAAGTGGTTCAGTACGAGGACTCGTACCGGCTCTGCTACATTCGTGGAACCGAAGGACTGTTAATCGGTTTAGCGGAACAACTCGGAAATAAATAAGTAAAGCATGTGTTAGGGTCTTCATCGTTATTCGCTTCGTAATATCGCTACCATAATCCTGCGGCATAGCAATCACCTATCAAATCGTATAGTTAAATACTTCATTAACACCAGTGTACCGGACAAATGCGAGGGATATAATAGCGATATAACAAGGGGGGGAACACAATGCCTATTAAACGCTTTCATATTCAATAAATTTGCTGCCGCAGGCGGGGAAATTGGGTCTGGCGTTACAAGATACCTGGCATCAAACCATCCCGAACTGTTATTTGGAATCCACCTAACCGATGTGTGTCTCAAATATTATCAGCTCCCGAAAGGGGAATCTGCTGGAGGAGATCACCCACAACGACCACATCTTATTTGTCTGCCTGTTTGAAAAGGCTAAGGGGAAAATGCTTGTAGAAAATAATTATCGGTACCGAGAGGGAGTTCCAATTACCGAATATTATTATAATTGCGGCAAAACCCTGGGGAGACTGCACCAAATATCGAAAGGGTATACGCCTGTCCATCGCCGATTTAGCTTTTTTGACAAATACAATGCCGAATATATTGATAAACTGATACCGTGTTCCTTGCCTTTGCTTAAGGAGAAAGATGGTAGAACTCCTTGATACCTTACAAGGATTGGATATGAGCCTGGAGACTTTTGGTATGATCCATTTCGATTACAATGATGGGAATTATTCGATAGATTTTGATACCGGACAAATAACTGTATATGATTTCGATAACTCATGTTTCGGTTGGTATATGTTTGACTTGGCCAGTATCTGGGGAAACGGCGTGGGCTGGATACAATTTGAACCAGACGCTAGTAAACGCAGAAAGTTCATGGATGATTATTTTGAGATAGTCCTCGCGGGATACAGATCCGAGACCAATCTCGAAGACTCGATGCTGGATAAGTTGCCGTTATTTATCCAAGTCAATCTTATGGAAAATATATTAGGCAGATTCGAGGATATGGGCAACAATTGGGAAGAGTCTGAGTGTAACGAGGAGCTGTCGTATCTTATAAAATGTCTGGAAGAAGATATCTTGTACATGGGATTTTTCCATGAGATTTACTCTAGTGAAGAGCCGTTTGGCGGCTAAGATCGCCAATTTTAGAGAACAAATTCATTCGGAGCGGTTTCTGTCTCTAGATTACTGAATGAAAACAGCGGCAGCCCTGGACACCCCGCCCTGGTCTGTCGCTGTTTGATTTTTTCCAGGAACGACATGCCTACAGGGGGACTTCGATCTGTCTCTGTTCTTTAAAATACACCCAGGAGGTGAAGCCGATTTCCTTAAGCCTTGCGGCAACCTGCTCAAGCTCATCCCCGACGCGGGAAGGCTTGTGCGCATCCGAGCCGAAGGTAACCGGCACGCCGTACCGCAGCGCCCGCTCCAAAATATCGTCGGACGGATACCATCCGCCGCTGAGCTTCGTTTTGCCGGATGTGTTGATTTCGATGGCGACACCGGAGTCGCCGATGATCTTCAGGCATTCGTCCAGCGGACCGGGGGCGGGGATGTCGGAGAAGCCGGGATAGTTGCCCTTCATCGCGTCGATATGGCCCAGAATCTGGAACATGCCGCTGCGGGCGGACTCCCCGATCAGGCGGTAGTATTCGGTCTTGACGGCGATTTGTTCCTTGGCCCCGAGATGCTTCCAACGGTTCTTGTTGAAAATGCTGACCCCGCCCGTGCTGTGCACCGACCCGATAATATAATCGAACGGATAGGAGTTCAATACCTGGCGGTAGGCTTCCACATGCTCGGGGAAAAAGTCGGATTCAATGCCAAGCAGAACGTCGATAACCCCGTCATATTCCTTCTTCAGCGACAAGACCTCTTCCACATAATTCGCGAATTCCGATTTCGCCATGGCAATATGGGGAAAAGCACGGTCTTCCGGATGTCCGAAGTACGGCGTGTGATCCGAAATGCCTATGACTTTAAGTCCGTTTTGGATGCCGGCTTCAATATAATCCCGGATGTTTCCATCAGCGTGGCCGCAGCGGAAATGATGGGTGTGCAGGTCAAATTTCATATTTATGCATCTCCTTTTGGCCAGAATGGGTTGACTGTCAGCACGTTATTCCGAACCGATAAAATGTGTCTCCGGCATTCCCTTCAAGTCGCTCAGGAACTGCCGCATCGCCGAGCCTACATATTTGCCCGATTTGGTTATGACTCCAACGGGATGCGTTACTTCAAGCTCCATGATCGGGATGATCTTGAGCGTTCCGGCGCGGACTTCCTCAGCCACCGACTGCTTGGAGATGATACCTGCCCCCAGATCAAGCTCCACCATCCGCTTGACCTCCTCGCTGCTCGTCAGCTCCATGATCACATGGCTCTGGATGCCGTGTTTTGCAAAGACCTCCTCGGCGAACATGCGGCCCACGGTGTCGGGAGAGAGCAGAATAAGCGGCGTCTGGCCGAGCACTTCGACTCTGGCCATGCCGGGCTGCGCCGCCAGCGGATGTCTCGGAGAGACGACAAGCTCGAAGGTGTCGTAATACAGAACCGAGGTTGTCATTCCCGGGCTGTCGCCGATCAGATACCCGATGCCTACGTCGACAAGGCCGTTCTCGACATGCTGATAGATCTGCGTGGAGGACATGGACTGAATCGATGTCTTGATAAGAGGAAATTGGTCCTGGAAATAGGAAAGAATGCGCGGCAGAATCTGTATGGCGATGGATGTTGTCGTACCGAGTATAATATGCCCCTGTGGTGTTTCGTCCAGATCGGCGAGCCTGTGCTTGAGGTCATCGACAATGTTAACGATTTGCTCCGCATGCGCAAGGAACACCTTGCCTTTATCCGTCAGCGTAACCGGCTGGTTTCGATCGACCAGTTGGGTCTTGAACTCTTCCTCAAGGCTTTTGATCTGCGCGGAGACCGCAGGCTGGGTCAGATTCAGCAGCTCTCCCGCCTTGCGGAAGCTCATCGTCTTTGAAATCATGATTAGCGTCTCCAGTTGGCTGATGTTCATGCGGATGCCCCCTTTTGCCAACCTGTGTTGACCTGTATTTATGTATATATCTTACGCCATATGTCGGCATTTGATTAAATTATAGGAGATTACGAAGATCAGGGCAATGACACCGCTCACCCCGCAAATTAATTATGACCAGAGGCCTTAATTTTTGGTGAATTTTGCCGATAAATGAGATATAATATGGTTTATTGGACATGGGACTTTGGTAACATGGAATCAAACCGGAAAAGGGGGACACAGCACTAGTATGAAGGCGGAAGTCATAAATCCATTTTTGGAATCTGCGCGTGTCGTTATTGAACAGGTGATTCAAGTGTCGCCGTCTACCGGGAATCTGGGAATTAAAGAGATTGAGCTGATCGATAATCATATATGGATTAAAGTCGGGATGACAGGGCAGCTTAGCGGTGATATCGTCTTCGGCATTGCGGAACAAGTGGCGCTGCGCATGGTGTCTGCAATGATGGGCGGCTATCCGATTGCCGAAATGGATGAAATGGGGCAGAGCGCCATATCCGAGCTTGGGAACATGATCAGCGGCAACGCAAGCACCATTCTCTCCAGCCAGGGAGTGGCTGTGGATATTACGCCGCCGCAGGTGATGAAGTCGGAGAATCTGGTGGCTTTCCTCCCGCGCAAGGCGCTAAGCATTCCCTTGCTGATGGACGGCATCGGCGAACTGGATATTCAGGTGATGATCTCTTAATATGGTTGATAGGAATATCATCCTATAAGAGACAGGAGCTGAAAGCTCGCAATGGAGCTTAAAGGGAAGATCGCAGTCATTACCGGCGCTTCCAGCGGCATCGGGGCGCTTACAGCGCAGCTGCTCGGCAGCCGGGGAGCCATTCCGGTTCTTCTGGCGCGTTCGGAGGAGAAGCTGCAAGAGGTGGCGGCCGGAATACCGGGGCCTTACGGCCTCCATGTCTGTGATGTCAGCCAATCCCGCGATGTGGAGATCACGTTCGCGAAGATTTACGAGACGTACGGCACAATCGATATCCTGCTTAACAATGCCGGTTACGGCAAGTTTGAGGATTTCACCGATATGCCGGTACAGGAATTTGACGACATGATGAATGTCAATTATATGGGCGTTGTCCGCTGCACGAAGGCGGTCGTACCGCATATGCTGGAGTGCCGCAGCGGTCATATTGTCAACGTTGCTTCGATGGCCGGCAAGATCGGCACTTCGCGTTCCGCGGCCTATAGTGCATCGAAGCACGCGGTGATCGGATTTACCAATGCGCTGAGACAGGAGCTGCGCCATAGCGGAATTGTCATCTCCTCAGTCAACCCGGGACCGATTGAGACGAATTTCTTCAAGGTTGCCGACCCTTCGGGCAGCTATGTGAAGAACGTGGGCAGCTTCATGATGCCCGCCCAGTATGTGTCCGAAAAGATCATCAAGCTGATGGAGAAAGGCAAGGAGGAATTGGACCTCCCCCTCCTGGCGGCTATCGGCATCCGCCTGTACGGCCTGGCTCCGCGCCTGGCCGACAGACTGACCTACAATATGCTGAACCGGAAATAGACATCGGACTTCTCATCAGGCATCAGGCCTTCCATTTGGTGGATAGGCCTTTTTGGCATATAATGAAGGAATAACTACTGTGAAAAGGATGAATATCCCTATGAATAAAGCTTCTTTTGCGGCAATCGGCATCCAGGAGGATCTGGCGGCCAGGCTGTCGGAGTTCGGCATTACCGAGCCATCCGACGTGCAGGCCGAGACCATTCCGCTCCTGCTCGAAGGCCGTGACGTGCTGGCGGTATCCCAGACCGGCACGGGCAAGACGCTGGCCTATCTCCTGCCCCTTCTTCAGGGGATCGATTCGGATCGCCGGGCGGTGCAGAAGCTGGTGCTTGCGCCCACGCAGGAGCTGGCGATGCAGATTGTACGCGAGGCGGAGCGATACGGCGAAGGCCGGGGCATCCGCACGATGGGATTGATCGGCGGCGCGGCGATCGGCCGGCAGATCGAACGGTTGCGGGAGCATCCGCAGCTGGTCGTCGGAACGCCAGGCCGCGTGCTGGAGCTGATCGGGCTGCGTAAGCTGAAGATGCACGAGGTGAGCACCATCGTGATCGACGAGGCCGACCAGCTCTTCAAGGTCGGCGGAGCGGGCGAAGCCGAGAAGATTATCGCGAGCGCCCTGCGCAGCCGGCAGCTGGCGATGCTGTCGGCCACCGTCGGACCGGAGACGCGGGCGCTGTCGGCCAAGGTCATGAGAGACCCGGCCGAGATCGGCATCGACCCGGAAGCGAAGACCGCACGGACGCTGGAGCATCTCTATATTGTCTCCGAGGAGCGGGACAAGGTCGATGTGCTGCGGCGGGTGCTGCGGCACTACAATGCGCCTCGGGCTATTGTATTCGCCAATACGGCGGAGGTGATCGCCGAGGTCGAAGCGAAGCTGAACTACCTCGGGATTACCGCCGGTGCGCTGTATGGCGACGCCGACAAGGTGACGCGCAGCACCGTGCTGGGCCGTTTCCGCGAGGGCAAGTTCCGTGTGCTGGTAGCGAGCGACGTGGCGGCGCGGGGGCTGGACATCGAGAACCTCACCCTCGTCGTGAGCTTCGATCCGGCCTTCGACGCGGAGCATTATGTGCATCGCGCGGGCCGCACAGGCCGCATGGGACGCAGCGGCCTGTCGATGTCGATCGTCACGGCGCAGCAGACGTTCATCATGCGCAAGTTTGCCCGCGAGCTCGGCATTGAGGTCGCCGAGCGGGCGCTGTACGGCGGCAAGATTCTGCCGCCGGAGGAGCTGCGCGGCGGCGCCGGGCCACGCCCCGGCAAGCCGCGCAGCGCGGGGCCGGCGGTCCGCACCGCCGGCATCTCTTCCCGCGCCGCCGCCGGAACCGGCGGCGCATCGGCACGGCCGGCCGGACGCGAAGCCGGCGGCCAGCGGCGGGAGCCGGGCGCCGGAAATGCGGCGCCCGGTGCGAGAACGGCCCCGGGCGGGCGCGGGGCCAAGGCTGCTCCGGCGCCGGGCAAGGCGGCCCGGAGCGCGGAGCGCGAGCGCAACCGCAAGAACAAGGGTGCGCCGAAATGGCTGAAGGACAAACGGTCGGGAGGTGACGGCCAATGAACGAAGCCCCCGTCCTTCAGATATCCGGACTGACCGGCGGCTACAGCCTGAACAAGCCGGTGCTGCACGATATTTCCCTTCGGGTACAGCCGGGGGAGATGGTCGGGCTGATCGGCCTGAACGGGGCAGGCAAGAGCACGACGATGAAGCATATCCTCGGCCTGATGACGCCCCATAAAGGCGAAATCGCCGTTCAGGGGAAGAAGCGGGAGCAGGACCCGGAGGTGTATCATGGCGCCCTGTCCTTTGTCCCGGAATCCCCGCTTCTGTATGAGGAAATGACCGTCCGGGAACATGTGGAGTTCACGGCGAGGTCATACGGCGTGAACCGCGCTGACTATGAAGCGCGCAGCAAGCGGCTCGCCGAGCTGTTCCGGATGGAAGACAAGATGGATACGCTGTCCGGGCATTTGTCCAAAGGGATGAAGCAGAAGGTGATGATCATGTGCGCGTTCGTGGCGAGCCCCGCGCTATATGTCATCGATGAGCCTTTTCTGGGACTTGATCCGCTTGGCATCCGCTCGCTGCTCGATTTCATGCTGGAGATCCGGAATTCCGGGTCATCCATTCTGCTCAGCTCTCATATTCTGTCCACCATCGAGAATTATTGCGACCGGTTCATCGTGCTGCATCAGGGCAAGGTAATCGCCGAGGGAACGCTGGCCGATATCGGAAGAGCCGCCGGCAGACCGGGTCTGCCGCTGGAGCAGCTGTTTTACGATCTGGTGCAGGGAGGGAAATAGCATGGATCTCCGCCAGCTTCAGGGAGACCGCCGGCACCGGGCTGCCGGGGCTATTCTTCCTTATGTCGGCTACATCATCCAGAGCGGCGTGGCGTTCGTGCTTATGTTCATCCTGATCGCCTTCTCCGCCTGGTACACCGCGCTGCTGCGCGATCTTCCGGCGGGTATTCCCATCCGCTGGATTATGCTGGTCATTCTTGTACCCGCCGCAGTGCACAGCAGCTTCCGCACTTACCTTCAGCCGGCGGACTCCATCTTTCTGCTGCCCCAGGAGCACCGGATGGCGGAGTATTTCCGTCCCGCCTGGATCAGGGGGATCGTGTGGAAGACCATTCGGCTCGCGGCCGTGGTGATATTGCTGTGGCCTTTGTACATACGCACCGAAGATGTGCCCAAATCGCTGCATGCTACCCTGCTTGTATTGCTTGGCGTCAAGCTTCTGGCCTCATACGGCTGCTGGCGGGAGTTGAAAATGACGTCCAGAGCGGCGACGGCGGGATACCGGCTGCTGCGCTGGGGCGTCGGCGGGCTGATTGCCGCAGCTTGGCTGTGGCAGCCGCTTCACAAGGGACTCGGCTTCTCCTTCCTGTTGTCCGCTGCGTACTTAGCTTCGCTGGCGATTCCTGCGCGGCATGCCGTCCCTTGGGAGCGGCTGATCGCGCTGGAGAAATCGCAGAGCGGGAGAGCGATTATGGTGCTGGGATGGTTCGTCGAGGTGCCGGGCCGCCAGCAGCGGGTCTATGCGCGGAGCTGGCTGTCCCGGTGGGGAAGCAGCTTGCCTTGGAGCAAAGACAGCGCATATCGCTATCTGCTGACCAAGAGCTTCGCCCGGGGAGATATTTTAAGCATCGTGCTGCGGATCGGCGTCCTCGGTCTGCTGCTGATCGGCTGGACCCGGAGCGGTCTATTGGCGAACGCCCTGTATCTGTTCTTCCTGTTCATCATCGGCATTCAGCTTTCAGCCTTGTCTAAGCTTCACGGGGAGTCGTTCTGGCTGTCGGTATATCCGCTGCCGGGGAACAGCCGGAGCCGCAGCACGGTCGCATTCGTCTTCCGGCTGCAGCTCGTCTTCGCGCTCGTTCTCTGGCTGCCTCTCGCCGCAGCGGGAACGGATCTGCTGCTGCGTTCCCTGCTGACGCTCGCCGCAGGGCTTGTGATGGTTCTGTTCAGCCGCTCGCGGCTGGACCGGAAGCTGCGGAATCCGGAGGATGACGAGCTGTAGGCGTCCGGTCCTGGGCCGGTGGTGTAGAGTGGCTGGTCCCGGGCTGGTGATGTGGAGTGTCAGGCGTGGGGTGGCGTAAACACCGCCGAACCGGCCATCAAGATGGGACGGGTTTGACTTACGGGTCTGGCCTTCCGACACGATCCGCGCAGGCTGTCCCATGCTTTAGCAGAACTTTCATAAAGGCTTCTTTCACCCGAATCCGGGCGGAAAGAGGCCTTTTTTGAGCTAGACCCCGGACGGCCTTTCATCGGCAGAACTTTATCCGTCTGTTCGACCGCGCGGATTTATGTATATAATACGGATTGTCGAATCATATACCATTCTGCCTGCGGCTTGCGGCATTCAGTTCAGGCGGCGGAAAGGACGGCTACATGAGATCCAAGAAAAACACGCTGGGGCTGCGGCTGATCCAGCTCTTTGCCGCCATAACGATTCCCTTGCTGGCGGTGCTGTTCGCGGCGGGGTACTACGCCAAGGATGTCGTGTTGACGCAGGTGTCAAGGTCCTATCAGAATCTGGTCAACTCCAATCTGAAGATGATGGAGAGCAGCTTGCAGGACATCACGATCAATCTGGTTGACATCGTTGACCATGACGAGAATTTTCAGAAATTCGGCAGGCCGGGCCTGACGGACTCCGAGTATTATTTTGCCCGTATGGGCATTATGCAGAGAAACCAGTCCTACCAGGCCTATTATCACACCGTCGACATGTTCTACCTGTACTCCAGTCCCAATGATACCTTGACCCTCTCCAATGTGCTGGGTACGAACGAGGCATACATGGATCAGGTGCGCGCCTGGATTACCGGGGCGGTCGGCAATACCGACCGGCTGAAACGGCTGCAATATAAATGGTCGATTGTGAAGATCGGCGGCGATTACTATCTGAACCGGACAGTCGGCAACGAACTGAGCAATCCCGCCTACATCGGCGCGTTGATCCGGATGGACTCGCTCCGCTCGCCGCTTGGCAACCTCAACCTGCAATCCGGCGGCGACGTGCTGATCGTCGACAACGACGGCAAGGTGCTGACCGGCGCATCGTCCACGCTGGGCGCGGATTTCCGGCTGCCCCGCGAGAAGCTGAACCAGAATTCCTCTTTTTCCTTCTCAGAAGGGGGCAGGAAGCTGGTCGTTGTCTCCAGCCAGTCGGCCGCGCTTGGCATCAATCTGGCTGTGGTCATCCCTTACTCGGAGCTGCTGCGGGGATTGAATGCGTTTCAGGCCGTCATCTATGTGCTGCCCTTTCTCATTCTGCTCATTCTGCTGATCTATCTGTATTATTTCCGGCGGATGGTCATCCGCCCGATCCTGAATTTGCTCGGCGGCATTCACCGCATCCGGGACGGAGCGATGGAGACCAAGCTGCCCGACTCCAATCTGGTGGAGTTCCAGGCGCTGAACCAGGCGTTCAACAGCATGGCGGTCGAGATTCAAGACCTGAAGATCGATGTGTACGAGGAGCGGCTGAACGCGCAGAAAGCGGAGATGAAGCATTTGCAGACGCAGATTAACCCGCATTTTTTCCTCAATACGCTGAACATCATCTTCCAGCTTGCCGATTTGCAGCGTTACGAGCTGGTGAAGAAAACGGTCCGCCATCTGGTGCAGTATTTCCGGTTCATGCTTCAGGCCAAGGACAGCAGCATTACGCTGGAGCAGGAGCTGGAGCATATCCGCAACTATCTGGAGATTCAAAAGATGCGCTACCAGCAGTCTTTTGAATTTCAGATTGATCTGTCCGAAGACATCCGGCATGCCTGCATCCCGTCGCTGACGGTCCAGCCCTTTGTGGAGAACGCGATGATTCACGGCATCAGTCTCAAGGGAGAGGTGTTCCGGCTATCCATTGCCGCCTCTCCTGACGAAGACCGGCCCGGATGGATGGTCATCGAAGTGGCGGACAATGGCAAGGGCGCTGACGACGAGCAATTGCGGGAGCTGAATGCGCCGGACTATCAGCCGGCCTCGGAGGACCGGCATATCGGCATTTGGAATGTGAAGAAGCGGATTGCGATGCGATACCGCGAGAGAGCGTCCATCGGATTCAGCCGGGTAGAGCCCACGGGCTTCCGCGTGAGATTGATGCTGCCGCTGGAATATACGGAAGGAGAATGACCATGAATCAAATGCTGGTTGTGGATGACGAGCAGTTCGCGGTGGAGGGTATCGTGCATGGCCGCGATTGGAGCTTGCTTGGCATCGGGAAGGTGTTTACGGCCAATGGGGCCGACGAGGCCCGGAAGATTCTGACCCGGGAGCGGATCGACATTCTGATCTGCGACATTGAAATGCCGGACGAGGATGGCCTGTCGCTGGTCGGCTGGGTCAGGGAGCATTCGCCGCACACGGAGTCGCTGTTTCTCACCTGCCACACCGAGTTCGCCTATGCCAAGAAGGCCGTCAGCCTCGGGAGCTTCGACTATTTGCTGAAGCCCGTCGACGGGGAGGAGCTGTCGGCGGCCGTGACGGGCATGCTCCAGGCGATCAGGGAGAAGGAGGAGCAGCAATCCTATAACGAGATGTACCGCAAGTACCGCTCTCTATGGCAAAAAGAGCAGCCGCGCCGGATCGAGCGCTTCTGGCAGGACCTGCTGTCGCGCCGTATTCTGGGCTTCGGCGATTTCCTCGAACGGGAGCTGGCGGAGGCGGGAGTCGGCCTTGGGCAAGATAGCCGGGTGCTGCCGGTTCTGATCAGCGCCCAGGAATGGGGCAAGCCGCTGGAATCACGGGACCAGGAAATTATGGACTATGCTGTCAAGAAAGCGGCGGAGGAGGTCTGGCTGGAGGGCCGCCGGGGCGAGGTCGTGACCGACAAGAGCGGCGTCCTGTTCGTCCTGCTCTACGGTGAAAGTCCGGCGGAGGGCGGAGAAGCGGCGCCTCCGGCATCCTGCAGCGTCCGGGAACTGACGGAGGCCGGGAACCGCTTCTATGAAGCGTGTCAGGATTACTTCTACTGCTCTGTCACCTGCTACATCGGCGGCTTCCGGACACTGCAAGCGCTTCCGGGGCTATGCGAGAGTCTGAGGGCCATGGAACGCGACACGATTACCCGCACGCCGCCTGTGCTGCTGCATGTCCCCCGGCCGCAGAAGACGGCCGCGGCCGGGCTCCCGGAGGAGATTCATCTGTCGGGCCTGGTCGCCCCCATGCTGAACGGTGAGCGGGAGACGGTGACCCGCTATATCCACGATCTGGTGGAGCGGATGGAGGAGCGCGCCAGTCTGCACGGTCAGCATCTGGAGTCGCTGCATCAGGATACGCTTCAGATCATTTATCATTTTCTTCAGGTCAAGGGGATCAGCGCCAGCGATGTTCCGGGCTTCTCCGCCTGGGCTTCGGCCCGGGTGCGCGGTCTGCGCCAGTACATGCACTGGGCGGAGGGGTTGGCTGCGGCGGTGATGGAGACGGCGTTCGAGCCGGAGGAGACGGACGGCGTGATCCAGCGCTCCATCCGCTATATCCAACAGAACGTGGAGGAAGAGATTTCGCGGGAGAGCATCGCCGACCATGTCGGCCTCAACCCGGCCTATCTGTCCCGCCTGTTCAAGAAGGAGACCGGCCAGAACCTGATCGACTTCCTCATCACCGCCAAAATGAACCGGGCCCGCGACCTGCTGGACACGACCGTCATGACGGTCAGCGCCGTCGCACAGCAGGTCGGATACAGCAATTTTTCCCATTTTACCAAAATGTTCCGCAAGCAGTTCGAAGTCAATCCCCAGGAATACCGGAAAGTCACAAAACGAATGGACTGAGGTTACAAAAACGGCGGGGCCGGCGTCTCCCGCTCTTTATAATGAAGCCATAACGAAACGAAGAAGGTGGGTATATGGCTTCAGTAGAAGCGCTGAAGACGGCGCCGTCCGCGGTGCGCAGCAAGAGAAAAGGGGGAAGGTTCTGGAAGTACAGGGCGCTGATCGTCCTGGCGCTGCCAGGCATCCTGTTGATGTTCATCAACAACTATTTGCCGATGTTCGGCATTTTCCTGGCCTTCAAGGATCTCAACTACACGGATGGCATCTGGGGCAGCGCTTGGGTGGGGCTGGACAATTTCAAGTTCCTGTTCGCCTCGAACGATGCCTGGATGATCATCAAGCACACGCTGCTGTACAACATCAGCTTTCTGCTGATCAACACGACACTGGCGGTGCTGCTGGCGATTTTGCTCAACGAAGTGAAGAACAAGATCGCGTCCAAGTTTTTTCAGAGCACGGTCATCCTGCCGAACTTTATCTCCATGGTTATCGTTGGCTATATCGTATACGGCTTCCTGAACCCGGAGCTGGGCTTCGTGAACAAGTTCATACTGGAGCCGCTTGGCAAGGACGCGGTCAACTGGTACGCCGAAGCGCAGCAGTGGCCGTTCATCCTGACCATCGTCAACGCCTGGAAAAACGTCGGCTATTCCGCAGTCGTCTACCTCGCGGCCATTGTCGGGATCGACTCCGAATACTATGAAGCGGCTGTCATCGATGGCGCCGGGCGGTGGAAGCAGATGACCAAGATCACGATTCCGCTGATTTCTCCGGTTATTATCATCATGACCCTGCTGGCCATTGGCCGTATTTTCAACGCGGATTTCGGTCTGTTCTATCAGGCGACCATGGCTTCCGGCATGCTGAAAGAGACGACAGATGTCATTGACACTTACGTATACAACGCGCTGATGGTAACCGGCGATACCGGGCTTGCCTCCTCCGCGGGTCTGCTGCAATCGGTGGTCGGCTTCATCCTTGTCATTTCCGTCAATCTGATCGTCCGCAAGTTCAGCAAAGAAAATGCGTTGTTCTAGTATGGAAAGCGCTTTATTCCCGGGAGGAGATTTATCATGATCAAGAAAAGGACCCATCCGCTTATTCTCATTGTCCTCACCTTGTTCAGCCTGGCCTGCCTCATTCCGTTCTGGCTGGTGCTGATGATCTCGCTGTCCGACGAGGATTGGGTGACGGTGCACGGTTACAGCTTCTGGCCCGGCAAAATCAGCCTGGTGGCTTACCAGTATCTCATTCAGGATGCTGAGAAAATCGTCCGTGCCTACGGCGTCTCCATCTTCGTCACGGTCGTCGGCGTCATCGTCAGCCTGTTCGTGACCTCGGCGATGGCCTACTCGCTGTCGCGGCGCGAATTCCCCCTGCGGGGCGCGCTGAGCTTCTACATTCTGGTTACGATGCTGTTCTCCGGCGGGCTGCTGCCCTGGTATCTCGTCTACACGCGGTTTCTGCATGTGCAGGATACGCTGCTCGCGCTGATCATCCCCGGCCTCATCGGCGGCTTTAATGTCATTATCATGCGGACATTCTTCACCAACAGCATCCCGCCGTCCCTGATTGACTCGTCCCAGATCGACGGCGCCGGCGAGTTCCGGACCTACTTCAGCATTATTCTGCCGCTGTCGCTGCCGGTTATGGCCACCATTGGGCTGTTCATCACGGTCTCGTACTGGAACGACTGGTTCACCAGCCTGGTCTTCATCCAGAATGAGAAGCTCTTCTCGCTGCAATATTTGCTTAACAAAACACTGATGAATGCTTCGTTCCTCCAGACAATTGCGAACAAGGCGTACAGCAACACAGCGCAGGTGACGACGCCGCTGGAATCGATCCGGATGGCGATGGCCATGATTGCGATCGGACCGCTCGTGCTGGTCTTCCCTTTCCTGCAAAAGTATTTTGTAAAGGGACTTACGGTGGGGGCCGTGAAAGGCTGATCCCGGCCATGGCCGGATTAGTATAGCATTGCAATGCAACAGACAGGCAAGAGTATACCGGGGAGGTTCATGACATGAAATGGATTGGAAAAAGTTCGGCCGTGCTGGCATCGTTGATGCTGACTGCGGCCCTGACCGCCGGATGCGGCGGCAATAACAACGGCGGCGCCTCGGCCTCGTCGCAGCCGGAGGGCTCGGCGGCGTCCGGCGCATCCGGCCTGAAGCCTTACGAAGTCGTGATGGTGTTCCCCGACGCTCCCCAGAAAGACAACGGGCTGGTGCAGTCGGCCATCAACGATTATTTGAAGAAGACGTACCCGGAAATGAATATGACCGTCAAGCTGGAGCCGATTGACTGGGGCGCCTGGAGCGACAAGACCAATCTGATGATGGCCTCCGGCGACAAATTCGATCTGCTGTTCACGGCGGACTGGCTCGGCTTCCAGCAGCAGGTGACCAAGGGAGCGCTGCTTCCGCTGGATGACCTGCTCGCCAAATACGGCCCCGATATCGAGGCCGTCGAGAAGAATTACCATGATCCGGCCAAGCGCGGCGGCAAGCTGTACGGCATTCACACCCATCAGGAGCTGGGCGGCGCGCAAGGCGTGTATCTGAACAAGGAGCTGGTGGACAAGTACAACTTTGACCTCAGCGGATTCAAGTCCGGCAAGGTAGAGGCGCTGGAGCCGATGCTCCAGACGATCAAGGAGAAGGAGCCGGGCATCACGCCGCTTGTGGCGCCGAGCTTTCCGCTGGAGGCGTATTACTCCTCCAGCAGTCTGGATTCCATCGTCAGCATTGCGGCCATCAACACGGTAGGCACGCCGGCCGACGACTATACAGTCATCAATTCATTCACCACGCCGCGCTACATGGAGCTGGCCAAAATGACGAACAAATGGTACAAGGCCGGATATATCAACAAGGACGCGCTGACCCCGGGTCTGGATGCGTGGAAGAAGCTCCAGACAGGCAAAGCTTTCGCCTTTGTTGGCGATATGGACATCGTAGCCGATATGGAAATCGGCAAGGCGGCGCTGTCACCGAACGGTACCATCAAGGCGAACCGCGAAATGCTGCAAATCCCGCTGAGCATCGACCGGCTTCAGACCGGCAAAATGACGGCGACCATGCAAGCGATCTCCAAAACCTCGGAGGACCCGGAGCGCGCCATGATGCTGTTGAACCTGTTCTTCAAGGACAAGAACCTGCTCACGCTGTTTAACTTCGGCATTGAAGGCACCCATTATGTGCTGAAGGACGGCCAGGTGGCCCTGCCGGAAGGCAAGACGACGGACAATATCGGCTATTACCATGATATTATGTGGCAGATTGGCAACCAGATGCTGAACTATACCCGGGTCGGGGAAGATCCGAAGAAGTATTTGAACTACGAGGCGTTCAACAAAAAGGTAACCTCCAATCCTTCGCGTATCTTCGGTTTTGTCTTTGACCCTGAACCGGTCAAGAACGAGTTGATCTCCATCGACAACGCCAACAAGGCATTCGTGGACGGGTTGAAATCCGGCCAGCTTGATCCGGAAGAGAATTTGCAGAAACTGCTGGATAAGCAAAAAGCGGCCGGCGCCGACAAGGTTATCGCCGAGGCCCAGAAGCAGCTTGACGCCTGGCTGGCAACAAACGGCAAGAAATAATGGATTTAACCGCAGGCCGGGCAGGCTGCGGAATCCTATAAGCAGCACCGGGGTATGATTCTTTCGGTCATACCCCGGTCTGCTGAATGGACATGATGAAGAAAACGGGGTGGAGAAGATGGTGAATACGAAGAACACGAACAATACGAACAATACAGAGAATCCGGCATACCGGGAGAATGGCATACATCCGGAGAACGGAATGAAGCCGGACAATGGCTTACATCAGAAGGAGGGAGCAATCCCGCCGGCTGGTGCGGCGCTGACTCATCTGGAGGTGTACCCGGACCGCGCCCAGTATAGACCTGGGCAGCCGGGAAGCCTGCTGATCGAGCTGGAGACCGCGCAAGACGCGATTCTGGAATTGCGGATCGTGTTCAACAAGCTGGAGCGGACGGTAGCTAGCCATACACTGAGCGTTCTAACTACAGGTGGACAACTGCTGAAGCTGCCGACCCCCCTGTATCTGGAGGAGACGGAGTGGGCGGGGTACGGCGCCCGTGTGACAGTGCTGCATGAAGGGGTAGCCCTGGGCGCCGCTTCCACAGCTTACGACATCGCCGATCATTGGCGGCGGGCGCCGCGCTATGGCTTCCTGAGCGATTTCCGCAGCGGTGAAGCGGGAGATTTGCGCGATGTGGAGAGCATGAACAAGTTCCACCTGAACGTCATTCAGTTCTACGACTGGATGTACAGGCACGACGATCTCATTCCGCCGACAGACGAATTTACGGATCCGATGGGCCGGGAGATGTCCTACCGGGTGGTGAAGGAGAAGCTGGCTGCTGTTCAGGGCAAAGGCATGGCGGCAATGGCATACGGTGCGGTATACGCCGGATTGAAGGATTTTCTGCAGCAGCGTCCAGAATGGGGACTGTACCAGCGCAGCGGTGATCCGTTTCAACTGATCGATCTGTTCTATATTATGGACATTACGCCCGGCTCGCCCTGGACCGACCACATCGTCGAGCAGTTCGCGCGGGTGGTGGCGGCCGGCTTCGACGGCATCCACATGGACCAGTATGGCTTTCCCAAAAAAGCGGTCCGCCGCATAGACGGCCGGGAAGAAACCGTCGATCTGGCCGAGTGTTATCCGGCGCTGATTGACCGGACCAAGGCAGCGGTGACGGAGATCGATCCGTCGGCCGGGTTGATTTTCAACAATGTCGGAAATTATCCAGTGAGCAAGACCGCCTCCTCGGACCAGGAAGCGATCTACATCGAAGTCTGGCCGCCAGTCATTCATCTGCGGGAGCTGAAAGGGCTGATCGACAACGCCCGGCTGCTGAACCCGGAGAAACCGGTTATCCTGTCCGCGTACTTGCCGTCATTCTACCCGGAGGCCGGCAACGATCCCGAATGGGCCGAGAACGGAGCTGTACTGACAATGGCAACGATCTTCGCAAGCGGCGGCTACCATCTGCTGCTGGGCGAGGACAACTCAATGTTAACCAAACCGTACTATCCGGACTACGCCCCGATGCGACAAACGTTTGCATTGGAGGTCAGAAGATATTATGATTTCATTGTTAGGTTCGGCGCGCTGCTGCATCATCCCGCTCTGGAGGATGTTTCGTACACTTATACGGCGGGAGTCAACACGGAGATTGTGTTCGAAGGCAGCCATGCGTTCGCTCCAAACGGCGATACAGGGTCCGTCTGGACGATAGTGAAGCGGAAGCCGGGTTATTTGATCGTCCATCTGCTCAATCTGATTGGCCTGGAGGATGATTACTGGGAACACGGCAAGCGGAGCAGGCCCGAACCGCAAAATGGTATCGTTTGCACTGTGCTTTTGGATCATCCGGCCGAAACGATTTATACGGCTAGCCCGGATGATCTGGCCGGGGAGATTGTGTATCCCGACTATACGCTTACCAAGCACGAACAGGGCATAGCGGCGCGGATTGTCCTGCCGAGACTGGACATCTGGACGATGCTGGTCGTCAAATATGGGGAACAGGAGTGAGAATGTGAATTCAAAATGGTGGCAGACAGCGGTGATTTATCAGGTCTATCCGAGGTCCTTTCAGGACAGTGACGGGGACGGGATCGGCGATCTGCGTGGAATCATCAACCGCCTGGATTATCTGGAGCAGCTTGGGATTACGGCAATTTGGCTAAGTCCCGTCTACAAGTCGCCCAACGACGACAACGGGTATGACATCAGCGATTACCGGGATATTATGGACGAGTTCGGCACGATGGCGGACATGGACGAGCTGATCGAGCAGGCCAAGCGGCGGAGCATCCGCATCATCATGGATCTGGTGGTCAACCATACCTCCGATGAGCATCCGTGGTTCATCGAAGCCCGCAAAGGCAAGGATAATCCGTACCGGGATTACTATGTGTGGCGGGACCCGGTTGACGGCGATGTGCCGAACGGACTGAGATCGACGTTCAGCGGCCCAGCCTGGGAGCTGGACGAGGTGAGCGGCCAGTATTTCCTGCATCTGTTCAGCCGCCGCCAGCCTGATCTGAACTGGGAGAACGAGAAGGTTCGGCAAGAGGTCTGGGATCTGATGAATTTCTGGCTGGACAAAGGCGTCGGCGGCTTCCGCATGGACGTCATCGATCTGGTCGGCAAAATTCCCGACCGGGAAATCACCGGCAACGGTCCGAAGCTGCATGAGTATTTGCAGGAAATGCACCGCGAGACGTTCGGCAAGCATGATGTATTGACCGTCGGTGAGACCTGGGGCGCGACGCCGGAGATCGCCAAGCTGTATTCCGATCCCGCGCGCAAGGAGCTGTCGATGGTGTTCCAGTTCGAGCATGTGGGCCTGGACCAGCAGGAGGGCAAGGACAAGTGGGATCTGAAGCCGCTTTCCGTCGGCGAGCTGAAGTCGGTGCTGACGAAGTGGCAGACCGAGCTGGGCAGGGAGGGCTGGAACAGCCTGTTCTGGAACAACCACGACCTGCCGCGCATTGTCTCCCGCTGGGGCGACGACCAGACCTTCCGCAAGGAAAGCGCCAAAATGTTCGCCATTCTTCTGCACCTGATGAAGGGCACGCCCTACATCTATCAGGGCGAGGAGATCGGCATGACGAATTATCCGGTCACGGACATTTCCGAGGTGCAGGATATCGAGAGCATCAATATGTACCGCGAGCGGCTGGAAGCTGGCTACAGCAAGGAGGACATCCTGGCTTCGATCAACGCCAAGGGCCGCGACAACGCCCGAACGCCGATGCAGTGGGACGATACGCCGGGCGGAGGTTTCACGACCGGCGAGCCGTGGCTGCATGTGAATCCGAACTATGCGGAGATCAACGTCAAGGACAATCTGGCAGACCCGGATTCCGTCTTCCATTGCTACCGCAAGCTGATCGCGCTGCGCCAGAGCCACCCGATTGTCGTCTGGGGCGAATTCGAGCTGGTGAAGGATGTGCCGGAGCAGGTGTTCATGTACCTGCGCCGTTACGAGGGAGAAACCTGGCTCGTCGCCGCCAACTTCGGCGGCGAGGCCGTGACGGTGGCGCTGCCGGAGCTGGGTGCGAGCGATGAGATCATCATCGCGAACTACGACCGCCAATCGGCGAACTTCGCCGAGCTCGCACTGCGGCCATACGAGGCCTTCGCAGTGAAGCTGGGCTGAGCGCGGCGGAGGATTCGCAAAGCTGAAGCCTGGCAGCCCGGGCACCGGCGAGGGCGGACACCTGTGAAGGTGGACACCCATGAAGCACACTTTGACGTTGGAGCGGCTGCGAATTGCGGGCCGGAGCTATTTTCACCGTATGGGAATCGTTATAAAATCCGAGATCATTTGGAATCATCCGGTGTATAATGAGGAAAAGAGGAAAAGGAGCTGATAGCCATGACCGACTTTTTTAGTCCGGGTCCCCCTGCTAATTCGACTGATCCCGGAGGCCACAAAGCGAATCATGATGTCAATGCGAGCAAGCTTCACCGGGAAGGCGCTCCCGGCCTCCTCAGACAAGTATCGGATTTACTGATCGGAATTACAATTATAGGAGCAGTTGCCGCGCTGCTGTTATGGATTTTCTAGGGCGGGCGAGCTGCCGGTTCTGGTTCAACGGTTATTAAAAATGAGGCCCGCTAGCCTGTTGGCTTGCCAGGGCCTCTTTGCATTGGACTCTCGAAAGTTCTTTGACGGCGGTTCCCCCCGGATTCCGAGGGCTGTCAGCCGTGAACATGGTGAGGGAAGGGAGCCTGTAGGCGCCCTCCCGGTGATGGAGTCTGCGGTCGATTAGACGAACAGAGAACGGCTGATGATAACCAGCAGGATGAAGAGAACCAGGATTGCACCAGTGCTGGTGAAAGGTCCGTATCCGTATCCGCCTCTTGCTTCTTCGCTCATGTTCATTCCCCTTTCGGTGAGAGGTTGTTGTACTTGAGTACATCGTATTGTATGTGCCATTGTGCGGAGGGGTATGGGCCAATGCCGGAGCAAGCGGGAAAAAATCAATATATGCCCGGGATATGCCCTAGGACAGCAGCAAAAACACGAGCGCGGCCATGGCCGGCAGTCCCTGCTTCACGATAATGCTGCGCTGGGCGGTGAATCCTCCGAACCAGGCGGCGATAATAACGCAGCAGACGAAGAAGAGCTGGATCGACCTGCCGGAATCGCCTGCGAAGAACAGCCCCCACAGCAATCCCGCCGCGAGGAAGCCATTATACAATCCCTGGTTGGCCATCATTACTTTGACGTTGCGATCGCGCATTAGAGAGTCCGGTGTGCGGAAGGTGCGCTTGAAGACGGGAGTTCCGAACAGAAACATCTCCAGGATCATGATGTAGAGATGCTCGGCGGCAACGATCAGTACGAGAATAAAGGCTACGGTTGACATATGAAAATCGACTCCTTTGTTGAAAAATGGGGTAAGGGGCACCACGTTATTTTATCGGATCGAATCAGCTGGTTAAAGTAAAAAAAGCCGCCGCAAAAGCGGCGGTAAAGCGCGGTGGCGGATGGCATTTAGAGCGCTCGGGCTTTCTCCAAATCGCGTACGCCAGCGTACACGAGATCGAACAGATCCTCCAGGTTCTCTTCGGCAATGCAGGAGAAGGCGATGCGCAGATCGGTCTCGCCAAGCGCGATTGTGCCAAGGCCGTATTGGTGGATGAGATGCTGGCGAAGCTCCTCCGCATTCACGGTCTTCAGCTTCAGACACATGAAATAGCCGGAGTTGAACGGGTAGTACGTCCAGGCCTCATCTCCGTATTTGCCGCTGTCGAGCAGCGCCTTGACCTTGTTCGCGCGTCCCTTCATGATCCGGAATTTCTCTTCCTTCTGGGCTTCGAATTTCGGAGCCTTCAGAGCGTCCAGCACAAAGGTCTGGGACGGATGCGAACCGCTGGAAATGGTCGCGCGGATGATGCCAAGCGTCTTCTGCTCCAGAGCGGCCAGAACTTCCGGGCTGTCCGAAGCGTAGGTAATGAAGCCGACCCGGAAGCCCCAGACGAATTCCTCCTTGGTCGCACCATCAATCTTGACGGCCAGCACGCGCGGATGAATGTTCGCAAGCTTCCCAAAGAGCGATTCCTTAAGCGAATCCTCGAAGAAGAGACCGAAATAGGCGTCGTCGCATACCGCTACGATGTTGACCCCTTCCTCAGCCGCCCGGACGATCGCGTCCACAATCGCGTCGCCTTCCTTGAGACCCGGCGTATAGCCTGTCGGATTGTTCGGGAAATTCAGCAGCACAATGGCTTTGCCTTTATCCTTCTGCGCCAGGAGCGCATCCAGCAGCCCGTTGCTGTTGAAGGTCATATCTTCGGTGAACAGCGGATAATTCACGAGCTCCGCACCCCGGCGGACACCGAAGGTCAGCTCATAGTTCTCCCAGTTCTTGTCGGGATAGACGATGGCGTCATCCGGTCCGGCGAACAGGTCGGCGACGATGCTTAGGCCGTGGGTCAGCGCATTGGTGGCAATCGGATTTCCGTATGCTTTGCCTTCGAGCGACGGATTCTCGCGAAGCATCTTCTCCCGCCATACAGTGCGAAGCTCGGGCTTGCCTGCAGGAGGAGCGTAGCCGTACAGATCCTTCGGCGAATAAGCGGAGAGTTTATCCTGAATAACGCCCAGATGCATCGGGCCTCCGTTCTCGGTGGCGATGCCGATCGTGGCGTTGTATTTTTTGGCATTTGCAGTTGCTTCAGCAGATTGGCTCAGAATGCCAACCTTGGGAAAATAGATTTCTCTGCCGAGAGAGGACAGCATATCGTACACATGCCTGTTCCCGGCCTTGATGCTCTCATTCAATTGTCCAGCCTGTGGATTCATCGGTTTCATCCTTCCGGTTATCTTGAAATCTTAGCAGCCTGATGTGAGTGAACGCTCTAACATTGCCTAACATTATATCATCTGCCTTACGGAAGAGTCACTTGTGAAAAGGAGGATTTCCAAAAAAAATGGAGACAATTTTTGCGCTTTTCGACTGAGGGTTTACAGACAAAAAAGAGACCCCCGTCATTCCGGGTGATCTCTGTTCATTTCATCGTCAGGCTTCTTCGGTATCCAGTCCGGCATGATACGGGCAGTACCGCTTCATCATCTCGATTGTCTCGGCGTCCCGTTCGCCATCTCTCGCTTCAAGACCGCTGATGACGGCGTTCCTGTCATCCTCCTTCATATTCTGGCCGAATTTGAATTTGGCGGTGATTTCATCCGGCACTATCCGCACAACGGCGACGGCTTTTAGCTGGGGCCGGTATTTCGGATGATCCGCTTCAATAGGCTCGTATCCGCCCTCGGGCTGCAGCTTCTTCATGAAACAGCCGAGCGCAAGAGCTTTCTCGCTCAGGTCCTCCACGATTTCGGCGCGGCCGAAGATCGTTACGCTTTTGAAGAAAGCGGACGCCGGACAAGCCATTTCAGGGTCGGTAAAATATGAGGGGATGAGCGCAAATTCGTCCGCAATGGTGAAGCAGACCTGGGGCTGGCGGGCGATCGCCTCCATCTTGCCCCCGGCCCGGCTGCCGTGAAAGTACAGATTGCCTCCCGTATACACAAAATTCAGCGGCGTCACGCGCGGCCGGCCTTCTCCGTCTATCACACCGAGAAAGCCGAAGCTCATGCTGTCCAGGAACGCCTCCAGCTCTTCCTCCGACTCGACTTTAAACTCTTTTCTTCTCATGGCAATGCTCCTTCGATTGTGAATGGAATACTCAAGATCATACCGGATAATTGACATTAAAAAAGAGCCCATTTACAGTATTTTTATTAGTCCAATTTGCGGTTGGATATCACGGTTGCGAGGGGATGAAGAAATGGAAGCGAATCTGGTACTGGATCTGGACCGGTATTTGGCCGAGCACCGGTACAAATATTTGGCGCTGTATCACGCCCTGCGGACCGCCATCCTGAACGGCGGTCTTCCGGGCGGTGCGCGGCTCCCCTCGACCCGCAGGCTTGCGGAGCAGTATGGGCTGTCCCGGGGATCAGCGTCGCAGGTCTACGACATGCTTGCTGCTGACGGCTATGTGCGGGGCGAGACGGGAAGAGGCACCTTTGTGTCGGAAAGACTCTCCCGGGCCGGAGCCGCGGCCGAAGCTCCGGTGCCGGATCTGCCGCTGTCCGCCTGGGCCCGGCGGCTGCCGGCAGGCCTTCCGGCGACGGACGAGCCGGAGCCAGCCCCCTTCATCAGCTTCCGCAGCGCCGGAATGCCGATGGAGGTGTTCCCGTATGCGGAGTGGCGCAGCGCGCTGTCGCATGCGTCAGGGCGGGCCGGCGGCGCCCTCGGCCTCACCGCGCCCCCGCAGGGGGACGAGGGGCTGCGCCGGGCAATCGCCGCCCATCTGCGGCTGACCCGCGGAATCCGGAGCGATGCGGAGGACATCATCATCTTCAGCGGGTCCATGCAGGCGCTCGTCCTGCTGACGCAGCTGCTGCTGGACGAGGGAGGCCGGGCCGTGGTTGAGGACCCCGGCTTTCACGGCATCCGCCGCGCCGTGACGGCGGCCGGCGGCATACCGCTTCCCGGCCGGGTGGACCGCAGCGGCCTTGTGCCGGAGGACTGGGACGCCCGGCTGCTCTTCGTCACGCCAAGCCGGCAGTATCCGACGGGAGCCGTGCTGCCGCTGGACCGCCGCCGCAGGCTGCTGGAATGGGCCGCCGCCCGGCGCGCCGTCATCATCGAGGACGATTATGACAGCGAGTTCCGCTGGTCCGGCCGGCCAGTCGAGCCGCTGAAGGCGCTCGACCGTGGAGAACGGGTCGTGTATGTCGGCTCGTTCTCCAACACGATGTTCGCCGGCCTGCGTATCGGCTACGCGGTGCTCCCGCCTTCCCTGACAGGTCCGGCCATCCGGGCGAAAGCCCTGTACGAGCCGCTCCCCGCCGGGCTTCTGGAACAGCGGGCACTGGCCCGCTTCATGGCGCTGGGACATTACGCCCGGCATATCCGGCGGATGTCCCGCCTCTTCGGCGAGCGCGGCCGCCTGCTGCGCGAGCTGCTGGCCGGTCTGCCGGCCGGCCTGTTCGAGCCGCTGCCCGGCGATGCGGGGTTGCATATATACGCCCGCTGGCTTCGCAGCGAAGAAGCCTTCGGCCGCTTTAAGCGGGCGGCCCTCCTGCGGGGGGCGGATTTCCGGGACGCGGCGCGATACCGGATGGAGGCGGCAGAGCCGGCGGCGTGCTTTGCTTTTTCCCATCTGGACGGGTCCGGACTGAGAGAAGGGGTACGCCGGCTCGCCGAAGCCTGGGCTGATGTGCAAAATGAAACGTGAAGATGTATGATTAAGGAAATGTCTGAAGGGAGAGGAGAAACGATGCTTCATGTGCCGCCGTCCGCTTTTGTGATCCTCCCCGCTTTGGCCAAAATCGTCTGCGAGCCGGGATGGAGATGGCAGAAAAGGGAGAAGCCGCTGCCCAACTACGACTTATTCTATGTGTGGAGCGGTGAAGGCACGGTGACTCGCAACGGGACGGCATATAAGGTGGGGAAAGGAAGCTGCTTCCTGTTTCGTCCGGGTGATCACACCAGCGCGACGCATAATCCGCAAAGGCCGCTTGTCATTACATACATTCATTTTGACGTTAACGAGCCAGTCACCGATATTCCGGAGCCTTACCGGGTGCTGGGCGATTCGGTTGAGTTCGAGCACCTGCTCGCTCGTTACGTGCGCCTGTTCCTGGTGAAGACTTTTGCCGCCGAAGAGGAAGGCCGGTTGATTCTGCAGCAGCTGATGATCAATCTGCTTCGGGCCGACATGGCCATGCCGGTGGAGCGGAATGTCAGCAACCAGCTTGCCGAAGTGATTCATGAGGTCGCGAACTATATCAGCCAGAATCCGGGCACACCGCACAGGGTGGAGGAGCTGGCTGCGCGGGCGGGCCTGTCGCCAAGGTATTTCTCGATCAAATTCAAGGAACTGATCGGCTCCTCGGTCCAGTCCTACATCATCAGAACCCGGATCGAACGTGCCCAGCATCTGCTGCTGTACGCCGGCATGAACGTGACGGAGGTCGCCGACGCGCTGGGATACCGCGATATTTTTTTCTTCAGCCGCCAGTTCAAGCAGCATACGGGAAAAAGCCCGTCCGAAATCCGCTGATTTCCCCTTTAGCTCAGTGACTTTGCGGAGCGGCGGAATTTGCCGCAGACCGGATGCAGTGGCGTGCGGCGGAGGCCTCCGGTTATCGGCGGAGTCTGCCGGTTTGAACGGGGACTCTTCAATGACACTGAACCAGAATAACCTTTCGATTGGCCGGAGAAGCTGCTTGTTTCTCCGGTTTTTGACTTTTCCGGACGCCTTCCCTCCCCCTAGGCGTCTTTCGACTGTCCGGTTCCTTCGGCGGCCGGGTATAGAAACCGGAAGGAAGTATAACTCTACTAACGACAATCTTTAGATGGAATGGAAATCATTAATTCTAAAGGAGACACCGATGACAGCGAATCAACCGGAAACCGATAAAGGATGGAATTTGGACAACAGCTATGCGCGTCTGCCTGAATCTTTGTATGCCGAGACAGATCCTGTTCCTGTCACCGCGCCGAAGCTGATCGTGCTGAACGCCCCCTTGGCGACAGCGCTGGGATTGAACGCAGAAGCCTTGAGCGGCGGCGAAGGAGCAGAGATTTTGGCGGGGAACCGGCTTCCGGGTGGCGCCACTCCGATCGCCCAGGCGTATGCGGGACATCAATTCGGGCACTTCACCATGCTGGGCGACGGCCGGGCCGTGCTGCTCGGCGAACAGATTACCCAAGGCAGAGAGCGGATCGATATCCAGCTTAAAGGCTCCGGACGCACGCCATACTCCCGCGGCGGAGACGGCCGGGCCGCGCTCGGTCCGATGCTGCGCGAGTACATCATCAGCGAAGCCATGCACGGGCTTGGCATTCCGACTACGCGCAGCCTGGCGGTTGCGGCGACCGGCGAGCCGGTCTTCCGCGAGACCGCGCTGCCGGGAGCGGTTCTGACCCGTACGGCAGCCAGCCATCTGCGGGTCGGGACCTTTCAATACGCCGCCTGGAAGGGCGGCGAAGAGACGCTTCGCGCCTTGGCGGACTACGCGCTTGAGCGTCACTACCCGGAGGCGGATACGCAGGGGAACCGCTATCTTACGCTGCTTCGCGAAGTGTGCGGGCGGCAGGCTTCGCTGATCGCCAAATGGCAGCTCGTTGGCTTCATCCACGGCGTGATGAACACCGATAATATGACGATCAGCGGGGAGACGATCGATTACGGTCCCTGTGCTTTTATGGATACCTACGACCCACGGACGGTATTCAGCTCCATTGATCAGCGTGGACGCTATGCCTATGGCAATCAGCCGGAAATCGCCGCCTGGAATCTGGCAAGACTTGCAGAGGCGCTGCTCCCGCTGCTGCATGAGAACGAGGATACCGCCGTCACCATGGCGGAAGAGGCGATCGCGGAGTACATGGAGCGTTACAACCGCAATTGGCTTGCCGGGATGCGGAGCAAGCTCGGATTGTTCGGGGAGGAAGAAGGGGACGAGGCCCTTGCGGAAGATTTGCTGGAGCTGATGCATAGTCATCGGGCGGACTACACCAACACGTTTCGCTCCTTGACCCTAAACCAAACAGAGGGTACCGCTCTGTTCGATTCCGATGAGTACGCCAAGTGGCAGGCCCGCTGGGAGGCCAGGCTGAACGGGCAGCAGGAGAACAGGGAGGCTTCCCGGGATTTGATGCGCCGCAGCAATCCCGCCGTCATCCCCCGCAACCACAATGTGGAGGAAGCGCTGGAAGCCGCAGTGGAACGGGATGATCTCACTGTTATGGAGAGACTGCTTGAGGCGCTGTCAGACCCGTATGCATACATCTCCGGACAGGACCGCTATGCCGAGCCTCCGGCTCCGTCCTCTTGCGCCTACCGCACCTACTGCGGGACCTGAGCGTAGAGTACGGAGAAGATGAATCGCCGGACAGTCGAAGCTCCGTTGGGCATTCTTTTTTGGCAAAAAGTCAGTTATGGGAGCAACAGGAGAATGGGCGAAAGGAACTTGGCCCGAAATCGGTCCCGTCTGTTTATGAACCCTATGGATTGCTTTAAGTAGGAAGAGGAGCCTGTAATGGAGAAGGAAGCACAAGGGAGAGGAGTGGGAGTATGTACGAAATCGTGCTGGTCCGTCATGGAGAGAGCGAATATAACAAGCAGAATTTGTTCACCGGCTGGAGTGATCCGGATTTGACTGAGAAGGGGATCCAGGAGGCGAAGGAAGCGGGAAGAACGCTTAAGCAAGCGGGCTATACCTTCGATCTTGCGTTCGCTTCGGTTCTGAAGCGGTCGATCAAGACGCTGAATTACATTCTGGAGGAACTGGACCTGCTCTGGATTCCGGTGCAGAAATCCTGGAAGCTGAACGAGCGCCATTACGGCGCCCTTCAGGGACTGAGCAAGAGTGAGACTGCCGTGAAGTTCGGCGAGGAGCAGCTCCAGATTTGGCGGCGCAGCCTGTCGGTCCGTCCGCCGCTGCTGGAGCCGGATGATCCGAGATACGCCAGAAACGACATCCGCTACAAGGATGTCCGTCCGGGCGACATCCCCCGCGGCGAAAGCCTGGAGGATACGGTGCACCGGGTCGGGGAGTTCTGGAATCAGCGGATCGTGCCGCTCGTGATGAAGAAGGAGCGGGTGTTGATCTCTGCACACGGCAACACGTTGCGCGCGCTGATCAAATATATGGAGGATATCGATGAGACGGCGCTGCTGTCGCTGAATATTCCGACCGGCGTTCCTCTCGTCTATGAGCTTGATGAGGAAGTGAATCCGATCCGGCGCTTCTATCTCGGCGAACAGGAGAAGATTCAGGTGAAGGCCGCCGAGGTCGCCAACCAGGGCAAGGTCAGCGAGTAAACGGGCGATCCTCCTTCAACAGACACAGTCAAACAGCCTTCCGGCATGTTCCGGAGGGCTGTTTTTGGTGAGGCTTCCGTCACGGGGGGTTAGGAATTAATCCTTCACTATCTTTCACCACTGTTATGCCATTTCCTATTCTTCCTCAAACCCGCCGATGAACTGCCGAAGCGGCTCGATTAGCCGGGAGATGTTCAGCGAGTAGTAGAACCGGTTGTCGGTCCGGACGAAGCTGACCGCGCCGGTCTGCTGGAGAAAGCCCATATGGTAGGAGACGGTCGGCGGCGAAATGTCCAGCTTCTCCGCAAGCTCCTGTCCGAACCAGGGACGCTCCTTCAGCAGCCGGAGAATGGCGATCCGCTTCGGGTCGGCCAGCACCTTGAAGAAGGCAGCCTGTTTCTCCAGCAGCCGGGATTCCTGGAACAGCCGGTCGGAATACAAGCCGAGCACGAACCAGTCGTCCGCCCCGCTGCCATATGAGGAATAGGCGTGACAGCCAACGTATTTGAAGAAGCTGAGGTGCACATAACAGCGTTCTGCCTGTTTCTGTACCTCTCTCGCTGTTTCCACAGTCTCTGTATTCTCCGCATTCTTCGTATTCTCCAGGGAGATATACTTTTGCTTGAAATCGGCAGGGTCTTCGCCCAGAGAGCGCTCATAATTTTCCCGTCCGTGCTCGATCAGCGAGATAATACCTTCTTCCAGAGGAGCGTAAGCCGCCGCATAAAATCGGGAGAGCAGCAGCTCGAACCGCATTTTGATCTCCTCCGGGTTCTCCGCCGCTTCCGTTACCCGCCGCTTCCGTTCCGCATCCTGAAAGGGCGTCCGCTTCAGCAGGGCAAGCTGCCCTTCTCGGTCCTCCGAGAGCTCCCGGTAAGCAGGATCTTCCTTAGGAGGAAGTGTATTTTTGCAGACGCTCTGCAGGATTTCAAAGAGGAATTCCGGGGCGGACTTCGCGCGGAAGGCTTCCAGCAGTCCAGGGATGTCCTCCAGCTCCGGACGCGCCGCGATCGTCTTGTACAGAATATAGCCGACCCCGCTCAAATCGTAGAAATATTCCAGCTCTTGCCTCAGATAGCGGGAGAGCGCCGCATCCATATTCCGGAGCGCGTTCTTGATGTCATCGCTAGGCTCCAGATCATAGGAACGGATCATCTCTGTAAAATGCTTTCCCGTCCCTGCGGCGAACAGAGCGTACAGAAACTCCATCGGCGGGTGAACGGTAAGCTGCAAGGTAGACTCCACTTTTATAACCCTCCCGTAACTCCTATTTTGACCAGTCATAGATATAGATTTGATATTTCTCTAACCTATAGTATGACAAAAGGAGAGTGTCAGTCAAACAATCCTTGGATTAGATATATATAAAATACATATTGAATTAGATACAGAATGAACTATAATGATTTCAATGACTATGCAATCAAAGTGACAGGAGGAATGAACATGCCTAAGGTTTTAATTCTGGGCGGAACCACCTATGATTCCATCGTGCGGCTGGATGCGCTGCCGGAGCCCAAGCCCCAGACGATTCATTATGCCCCGTTTCATGAGACGATCGGCTCGACCGGCGCGGGAAAGGCGCTGCCGCTGACCCGGCTTGAGGTGCCTGTAACGCTCCATTCCATTATCGGCGAGGATGATTACGGCAGACGCATTGCCGAAACGCTGGGCGCGGCGGGCGTTGATTTTGTATGGGACCCCGATCCGGCCGGAACCGAAAGACATATCAATCTAATGGACAAGAACGGCGGCAGAATCTCGATGTTCATCACACAGTCCTCTTCCCGGCTTCCTCTTGATCTGTCCCGCCTCGAGAAGCTGATCCAGGGCAGCGATGTGATTGTGCTGAATATTATCGCCTATACGAAGACTCTCATCGAAATGTGCCTGCAATCGGGCAAGCCGGTCTGGACGGATCTTCACGATTATGATGGCGAGAATCCGTATCACAAGGAATATATCGAGGCGGCGGATTATGTCTTTCTGAGCTCGGATAATCTGAGTGATTACAAGGCAGTGATGTCCTCACTGGTGGCGGGAGGCAAACGGCTTGTTGTCTGCACGCATGGCAAGAGAGGGGCGACCTGTCTGACCGGCGAAGGGGAATGGATCGAGATGCCGATCATCGACGAATATAAGCTGGAGGATGCGAACGGTGCGGGCGACAGCTTCTTCGCAGGCTTTTTGTATGGATTTCTGCAGGGACGCTCTCCGCTGGAGTGCATGAGGCTCGCCGCCGTCTCCGCCGGCCTGTGCGTGACCTCGCAGGAGCTGGCTTACCCGGGGCTCGGCAGAGAGCTGCTGGAGCGGGAGGCTGCGCGGCATTTTTCATGATTTTTCATAAATGAGGAACTCAGGAGTACTTACATCCACCATGCTAAAAAAGCCCCTCGCTCTCCCGCAGGAAAAGCGAAGGGGCTTAGCCGTATGCCCACACAACATGATTATTCGGGACGCCGCAGGAATCCCAGCAGTTCTCCCATCTTGACCTTGGCACCACTTTCGAGCCCGGGACGGGGGGTGAAAATACCGCTCTCCGTCAGCAGCACGACAGTAGATCCGAATTCGAAATAAGCGAGATCATCGCCGATCTCAAAAGAGCGCCGGCTCTCGTCCGAATATTTGATGCCGCTGACATTCATCGCGCCCACCTTGGCTACGGCGATTTCGCCGGCGCTGTGGGCCATATAGGTGATCAGCCGCTCGTTGCGGCACAATACGCTCTTCATATTCCTCATGCCGAATTCATTGACTGGATAGCATCTGCCGCGGATATAATCGCTCTCCGTCAGCTTTCCGGTTACAGGGGAATGAATGCGGTGATAGTCCGTAGGACTAAGGTACAGCACGAAAAAATAGCCTTTCTTGTACAGCTCCTGATGCGGCGAGTGGTTCAGCAGCTCCTCCAGCTTGTAGTCCTGTCCCTTGACGTTAAGCAGGGTACCCGATTCAATCGTTCCCATAGCCGTAATCAGCGCGTCGACGGGACTGGCCACGGCATCCGGCTCTTCGGTTACGGGCCGCATCCCCGGCTTCAGCCTCCGGCTGAAAAATTCATTAAGCGAGGCATATTCCGAGGGATTCTTCTCCGCCTGGGCAGCAGGAATCTGATAAGTGCGAATAAAGACCGGGATCAGAAGGCGGCTGAATCTGCTGTGGGCAAAAGCGCCCATCAAGCGGGACAGCCACCGGTGCGAGGACAGCTCGGTCATCAGGCGCAGCAGTGGTTTAACCATGCCTTGTCTCCCTTCCGTCATGCAGCGCCCGTGCTTCTCTTAAGCGAAGCCACGGGCCGCTCTGCATTATATTGACATAGAATAGGAGACAAATCAATAACGTTATTCCCTGACATCCTGATCCAGCAAATGACGCGCATACGCCATGGGCCGGCGGTAGCTGTCCTTCCAGGCGCTAGCTAATCCGGCCTTGAAGAAGCCGTATCGCTGGTCGCGCCCGTTGCATTCGATGAAGTACAGCTTGCCGTCCCGGGTAACTCCGATATCAAGGCCGACATCGGCGAGTCCCGGCAGGCTCCGCTCCAGGGTGCGCACCACTCTAAGCGCCAGATCGGCTGCTCCCATACGGTAATGGGCGGCTTCGCGGGGTGTGAAGACCTTCTCCAGTACGGACACCGCTTCCGCCGCCTCCCCGCCCCGGGCGATATTGGAGACGAAGCTGCCGGGCGGAGCCAGCTTGGCGAAGAGGCCCGTAACCGCCCATTCTCCCCCGAAGCCGCGCTGGACTGTTACGCGCAGATCGAAAGGCTGGTTCTCCGCTTCGGCCAGAGGCAGACGCTCCTGAACGAGATAGGAGCCCTCATGAATGCGAAGCAGCAAGGCCGACGGCACTTCGGGGGAGGGAAGCCGCACATACTCCACCTGGCCTTTTGAAAGGAATTCCCAGATCCAGCCGACATTATCTCTTCTCAGCCGCATAATTCCTCTGCCAACGCTTCCCCTCCTCGGCTTCAGAATCAAATCCGAGTGCCGCTCCAGCATGTTCCGCAGTCCTTCGATCCCGGATTCTGTATCGGGAAGATGGGGGACTAGACCGGGCTCATTCATTAGCAGTTGGTGGATTTCGTCCTTGGGATAGCGCGTGTGCAGGTTGAAGACCCGGATGCCCCGCGCAGACAGTCTTTCGGTCGCCGTGCTTCCCGGCGGGTAGATGGCCCGATTATGGATGACCCCGGGAATCGGGACGGTGGTCTTGACGAGCCTGCGGGCAGTCCGGATATAAGCAAGGCAGCGCCCGGAAGCGAGGTCCAGTTCGGACAGCTTCAGAAAGCACGCCTTCAGCCCGTAAGCCGCTGCGCCTTTCTCATAGAGATCTAAGGACTCCCAGCCTGTTCGGCCCCGGGGAATTCCATCGTGCGCTGCCGCATTCAGCAGAATACCGACGAGTCTATGCTCCATTCGTCCAACCCTCCCGGAGGTCTGTCACCGTTCTTCCTCCAGCATATGCCGAATCCGCCCGCAGGCATGGACGAATGAGGGGAGAAGCCGCCTATTTTGCACATAAGAGCGTTGCAGATATGAACGGAAATGCCGGAGCTTGGCCGGTTGTTCAGAACCGGGCGGGACGAAAGAACCGGAGTGCCCTGGCATGCCGTGCAACTTCCGGGAATGTCCGGTGTCACCTGAACGGGCGTCCGCATATGATGCATAGGCGATAACACAGCGGAGGGAGGGACTGCTTGTGAGCAGATCCAGGAAAAAACCGCCGGTCAAGGCGAAAAGAATTCATTATTTTGTGGATAACCCGGACATCACGGAAATCAGTATTCTGGAACCGAAGCCGATGCTCAAAAGCGCATTAACTGCCGCAGAACCGGCAGCGGACGCCAAGCCGGAACTGATGAAGGAAGAGGATTTTGAGGAGCTCGTGCTTCATGCAGCGGCAGCTGCAGAAGTGGAGGCCGACCCGGTGGACGGCCGGGCTCCGGACGACGTCTTCCCTGACTTGCCGGCAGACGCCAAGCCGGATGGGGCAATCGCCGATGCGAACATCCAGGATGTACTGGAAAGCCTGCAGCCGGATAGCTCTTTCTTCAGCCAAGCGGAACGGATCAAACGGAGAGTCTATACCGACGATTTGTCGGATGGAGCGGTAACCGGGCCCAAGATCGCTCCAAGGAGCATTGATGGTTCGAAGCTGAAGCATGGCAGCATTGGCTCGCTCTGGCTTCAGGATTACGCGGTACAGGGCATCCATCTCGCGGACAAGGCGATAACTTCGGCCAAACTTGCTGCGGGTTCGGTAACAGGCGAGCATTTGGCCGACGGCAGCGTATCCGGCTCCAAGCTTCTGGATCGCTCGATCGGAGGCGAGAAGCTGAAGGAAGGCAGCATTGGGCCCGAGAAGCTGGCGGACCGAATAATCGGAGCGGCCCATATCGCGGACGGGTCGATCGAAGGCCGCCATCTTGCCGATTGCGTAATTACGTCCGAACTGCTGGAAGACGGAGCAGTCACAAGCGACAAAATCGGCAGCGGCGCCATTTCGGCCCGCCATCTGGAGAACGGCCTGATCGACCGATCCAAGCTGTCCGACGCGGCGGTCGGCGGAGACATTCTGGAGAACGGGTCCGTTACGGGCGAGAAGCTGGCCGAAGGCGCGGTAGACAGCACCCATTTGGGGTCAGGGGTTGTCGAAGCCAAGCATCTGGCAGCCGGAGCTATCGGGCCGGAGCAGCTGGCCGGACGGCTGATCGGGGCAAGTCACCTTCAGTTCGGAAGCGTGGGCAGCCGGCATCTGGAGTCCGGAGCGATCGGCTCGCGCGAGCTTGCCGATGAGGCGGTGCAGGGCCGACATTTGGCGCAGGATGCGGTGAGCGGCGCTCATATCGCCGGCGGTACGGTCACCGGCCGCCATCTGGCCGACCACAGCATCACCTACGCCAAGCTTGCCGAAGGCGCTGTCGGAACAGCTCAACTGGTCGAGCAGTCGGTCACCTCGTCCAAGATCGCCGATCAAAGCGTGCTCGGCCACAAACTGGCAGATGAAGCGGTCGCCACCCGTCATCTCGCCAAATCGGCTGTGCGTGCCGCGCATCTGTCACCGCAATCCGTCGGCGCCATCCATCTTCAGCCGGATGCCGTTGGCGAGGAGCAGCTTCGCCAGGGATCGGTTGGACCGGAGCAGCTGAAGGAAGAATCTGTGCAGGCCCGCCATCTGGTTCCCGGCACGATTACCGGAGCGGAAATCGCTGCCGAGACGCTGGAGACCGGCCATCTGCGGCCAAAGAGCGTTACAGCCGGCAAGCTGGCTGACGGCAGCGTTACGGCCGCCAAGCTGGCCGATCGCGCAGTTGACAGCTCCTCGATTGCTCCGGGAGCGGTGAGCGGTGAGCACATTGCATTTTGCACGGTGGAGGAGAAGCATCTGGCCGACTCCAGCGTAAGCGCGCGGACAATTCGGGAATCGGCGGTCGATGCCGCACGTCTTGCGGATGGAGCAGTGGATGCCCGGCATCTGCGGAAGAACAGCGTCGCCCCGATTGCGCTGCAGCCCGGCTCCGTTACGGAGGAGAAGCTGGCGGCGGGATCGGTCAAGGACGTTCATGTAGCTCCCGGAGCGATTCAGCCCCATCATTTGGCTGACCATGTCGTAACCTCGCTGAAGCTGTCTCCTGAAAGCGTGACGAGCGACAAGCTGGGGGATTTCGCCGTTACCAGCGCCAAGCTGGCCGATGGCAGTGTGGAATCCGGCAAGCTCGCGGCCGGATCGGTGCAGGGCGGACATCTGTCGGCAGGCGCGGTGGGCAGCAGCGCCATCGCCGCAGGAGCGCTGCGGCCCGAGCATTTCGGTCCGGGCGCTATCGGAAGCGAGCATATTCGGCCGCTGGCAGTGGGCAGCGCCCATCTCCAGCCCGGTTCCGTCGCTGGCGTCCACCTGCAATCCGGCAGCGTGGAATCCGGCAAGCTTGCGGCCGGCTCCATCCTGCCCGTGCATCTGAGCGAAGGTGCTGTCGGAGCAGAGGCGCTTGCTCCAGAGGCGGTGCAGGGCGGTCATCTCAGCGCTGGAGCCGTTGGCGGAGAGCATATCCGTCCTTTCTCGGTCGATGCGCCGCATCTGGCGCCTGGCGCCGTTTCGGCCGAACATCTGGCCGACGGCTCGGTTGGCAGCCGCCACCTTGCGGCTGAGGGTATCCGGCTGGAGCATCTGTCAGCGGAAGTCCGCTCCTCCGAGCTGCTGCCGGACGGATCGCTTCCGGGCAGCAAGCTGGCTCCCGGAAGCATCGAAGGTGATCGGCTGGTGGAAGGCACGATCGGGCAGCACCAGCTTCAGCAGGGAGCGGTGGACGGTACGAAGATCGCCGGCAGTGCTGTTCAGTCCCGCCATTTGGCTGCTGGCAGCGTAGGGAACACGCATTTGGCACCGAACTCGGTGGGAGGCGCCCAGCTTCAGGAAGATGCGGTTGGCGGAGCGAAGATCGCCGCCCATGCGATCCAGGCACGCCACCTGGCGGCGGATAGTGTTCGGAACGCACATTTGGCGCCTGACTCGGTTGGGGGTGTCCAGCTTCAGGAGGATGCGGTAGACGGCACGAAAATTGCCGACAATGCGATCGAATCCCGCCATCTCGTTGCGGACAGCGTAGGAAATGCGCATCTGGCGCCGAATTCGGTGGGAGGCGACCAACTGCGGAAGGAATCGGTAGACGGCACAAAGATCACTCCATATGCCATCCAATCCCGCCATCTGGCTGCTGGCAGCGTAGAACACACACATCTGGCGCCGAAATCGGTCAGCAGGGAACAGCTTCAACAGGAGGCGGTGGATGGCACGAAGATCACTGCCCGTGCCATCAAGTCCCGCCATCTGGAAGAAGGCAGCGTGGAGCATGCGCACCTGGCTGCGGGCTCGGTGGGAAGCGAGCAGCTTCAGGAAGAAGCGGTGGACGGTGCGAAGATCGCGTCCTTCGCGATTCAATCCCGCCACCTGGAAGAGGGCAGCGTGGAGCATGCGCATCTGGCGGCGGATTCGGTAGGAAGCGAGCAGCTTCAGGAAGAAGCGGTGGATGGTGCGAAGATCGCATCCTTCGCGATTCAATCCCGCCACCTGGAAGAAGGCATCGTAGAGCATGCGCATCTGGCGGCGGATTCGGTAGGAAGCGAGCAGCTTCAGGTAGAGGCGGTGGACGGCACGAAAATCGTCCCCTTCGCTATCCAGTCCCGTCACTTGGAAGAAAGAAGCGTACAGCATGTGCATCTGGCTGCGGATTCGGTAGGAAGCGAGCAGCTTCAGGAGGAAGCGGTGGACGGCACGAAGATCGCGCCCTTCGCTATCCAGTCCCGTCACTTGGAAGAAAGAAGCGTACAGCATGTGCATCTGGCTCCTGGCTCGGTAGGGGGGGACCAACTACAGGCGGAAGCAGTGGACGGCACGAAGATTGCCGCCCATGCCATTCAGTCCTGCCATCTGGAAGAAAGCAGTGTGCAGCATGTGCATCTGGCTCCCGGCTCGGTAGGGGGGGACCAACTACAGGCGGAAACAGTGGACGGCACGAAGATCGCCGCCCATGCGATCCAATCCCGGCACCTGGAAGAAGGCAGTGTGCAGCATTCCCATCTGGCTGCAGATTCGGTCGGCAGTGAACAGCTTCAGGCGGAAGCGGTGGGCGGCACGAAGATTGCGTCCTTCGCGATCCAATCCCACCATTTGGAAGAAGGCAGTGTGCAGCATTCCCATCTGGCTGCGGATTCGGTTGGTAGCGAGCAGCTACGGGCGGAAGCGGTGGACGGTACGAAGATTGCCTCCTTCGCGATCCAATCCCGCCATCTGGAAGAAGGCAGCGTGCAGCATGAGCATCTGGCTGCGGAATCGGTCGGTAGCGAGCAGCTTCAGGCGGAGGCGGTGGATGGCAGCAAGATCGCGCCCTTGTCGATCCAATCCCGCCACCTGGAAGAAGGCAGCGTGGAGTATGCACATCTGGCTGCGGAATCGGTCGGCAGCGAGCAGCTTCAGGAGGAAGCGGTGGATGGCACGAAGATTACTAATCGTGCCATACAATCCCGGCACCTGGAAGAGGGCAGCGTGCAGCATGCGCATCTGGCTGCGGACTCGGTAGGCAGCGAGCAGCTTCAGGAAGAAGCGGTGGATGGCAGCAAGATCGCGTCCTTGTCGATCCAGTCCCGCCACCTGGAAGAGGGCAGCGTGCAGCATGAGCATCTGGCTGCGGATTCAATCGGCAGCGAGCAGCTTCAGGAGGAAGCGGTGGATGGCAGCAAGATTGCCTCCTTCGCGATCCAATCCCGCCATCTGGAAGAAAGCAGCGTGAAGCATTCCCATCTGGCTGCGGACTCGGTAGGCAGCGAGCAGCTTCAGGAAGAAGCGGTGGACGGCACGAAGATCGCGTCCTTGTCGATCCAATCCCGCCACCTGGAAGAGGGCAGCGTGCAGCATGAGCATCTGGCTGCGGAATCGGTCGGCAGTGAGCAGCTTCAGGCAGAGGCGGTGGATGGCAGCAAGATCGCGTCCTTGTCGATCCAATCCCGCCACCTGGAAGAAGGCAGCGTGGAGTATGCACATCTGGCTGCGGAATCGGTCGGCAGCGAGCAGCTTCAGGAAGAAGCGGTGGATGGCAGCAAGATTGCCTCCTTCGCGATCCAATCCCGCCATCTGGAAGAAGGCAGCGTGCAGCATTCCCATCTGGCTGCGGAATCGGTCGGCAGCGAGCAGCTTCAGGCGGAGGCGGTGGATGGCAGCAAGATTGCGTCCTTCGCGATCCAATCCCGCCACCTGGAAGAGGGCAGCGTGCAGCATGAGCATCTGGCTGCGGACTCGGTAGGCAGCGAGCAGCTTCAGGCGGAGGCGGTGGATGGCAGCAAGATCGCGTCCTTGTCGATCCAATCCCGCCACCTGGAAGAAGGCAGCATAGAGTATGCACATCTGGCTGCGGACTCGGTAGGCAGCGAGCAGCTTCAGGCGGAAGCGGTGGATGGCAGCAAGATCGCGTCCTTCGCGATCCAATCCCGCCATCTGGAAGAAGGCAGCGTGCAGCAAGTGCATCTGGCTGCGGATTCAATCGGCAGCGAGCAGCTTCAGGAAGAAGCGGTGGATGGCAGCAAGATTACGTCCTTCGCGATCCAATCCCGCCATCTGGAAGAAAGCAGCGTGAAGCATTCCCATCTGGCTGCGGACTCGGTAGGCAGCGAGCAGCTTCAGGCGGAAGCGGTGGACGGTACGAAGATTGCCTCCTTCGCGATCCAATCCCGCCATCTGGAAGAAGGCAGTGTGCAGCATTCCCATCTGGCTGCGAATTCGGTTGGCAGCGAGCAGCTGGCCGCAGGCTCTGTCAACGCTGAACACTTGGCTGACAGCTCGGTGGAAAGCCGGCATCTCACCGCTGGAGGCGTGAAGCTTCAGCATCTGTCCGCCGAAGTTCGTTCGTCCGAACTGCTTCCCGATTACTCCATTCCGGGCAGCAAGCTGGCCCCCAAGAGCATTGGCTGGGAACATTTGGCTCCCGGTTCGGTCGGCAGCGAGCAGCTTCAGGAGGAAGCGGTGGGCGGTGCGAATATCACGTCCTTCGCGATCCAGTCACGTCATCTCCAAGAAGGCAGCGTGGATAATACGCATCTGGCTCCCGGTTCGGTCAGCGGCGAACAGCTTCAGGAGGAAGCGGTAGATGGCACGAAGATCACGTCCTTTGCGATCCAGTCCCGTCATCTCCAAGAAGGCAGCGTACAGCAAGTGCATCTGGCTCCCGATTCGGTCGGTGGCGAACAGCTTCAGGCGGAAGCGGTAGACGGCACGAAAATCACGTCCTTCGCGATCCAATCCCGTCACCTGGAAGAAGGCAGCGTACAGCAAGTGCATCTGGCTCCCGATTCGGTCGGTGGCGAACAGCTTCAGGCGGAAGCGGTAGACGGCACAAAAATCGCGTCCTACGCGATCCAGACCCGTCACATAGAAGAGGGCAGCGTACAGCAAGTACATCTGGCTCCCGATTCGGTCGGTGGCGAACAGCTTCAGGCGGAAGCGGTAGACGGCACGAAAATCACGTCCTTCGCGATCCAGTCCCATCATCTGGAAGAGGGCAGCGTACAGCAAGTGCATCTGGCTGCAAATTCGGTCAGCGGCGAACAGCTTCAGGAGGAAGCGGTAGATGGCACGAAAATCACGTCCTTCGCGATCCAGTCCCGTCACCTGGAAGAGGACAGCGTACAGCAAGTGCATCTGGCTGCAAATTCGGTAGGGGGCGAACAGCTTCAGGAGGAAGCGGTGGATGGTACGAAAATCACCGCCCGCGCCATCCAGTCCCATCATCTGGAAGAAGGCAGCGTCCAGGATTATCATTTGGCCGAAGGGGCGGTTGGCAGCCAGCATCTGACTGCGGATTCGGTCTTAGGCAGTCACCTGGCAGATGGCGCTGTCGACAGCCGCCATCTGGCGGCAGGCGGCATCCGGCTGGAGCATCTGTCCGCAGAGGTCCGGTCGCCGGAACTGCTGCCGGACGAATCGATCTCCGGCGGTAAGCTGGTGCCGAAGAGCATCGGCGGCGACCGGCTGGCAGACGGCTCGGTCGGCTCGTCGGAGCTGCAGGAAGGTGCGGTAGACGGCACGAAGATCGCACCTTCCTCGATCCAGTCCCGCCACCTGGAAGAAGAGATCGTACAGAGCTGCCATCTGGCTCCCGCTTCGGTCGGCCAGGAGCATCTTATGCGGGGGGGCGTAACGCCTCAGCATTTGTCCTTTAATCCGGTACGGGGCGCCGGCGACCGCACCACGCTTCAGCAGTTCGGGATGTCAGCCTTTATGTTCGCAGCCGGGTCTGACGACGTTGATGTGACGGTGACCTTCGATGAGCCGTTCGGTCATTCGGGATATGTTCTGGTTGCCATGACCAATCAGCCCTTCTTCCATGCTTCATTAAAAAGCAGAGGGGATGCCGACGCCATCATCCATATCACCCGGCTAAAAGATACTTCGCATTTCTTCGGAGTTCTCTCCTGGATCGCCATCGGTTCTCCCGCAGCGAAGCCGGCCTCGATCGACCGGCTGTACGATTAAACCTGCAGATCGGGAGAAGTTCTGCTGGTTCACGATTCTGCATACCCAACTCAAGCGCAGCCTCGGGGCTGCGCTTTGCTGGTGCGCCTCACAGTCGCACAATCTAAGTGGTTCAAATCCACTCGGTAACTTTACCCTTTAAAGTGCCGTAGCCGAAGCAGACATCCGGCAACCGGAGGTTGCCACGGATGGGCAGGGTGTCTTCCGTGAGGAAGAATCCGAAGGGCCTGCAGGCAAAGTCCAGCCCGGAATGCGGTGAACCAGAGGTGGCGGCGATGCTGGGTGACCCGCCCAGAAAACGGGGAAACTTATGCGAATAAGCATACCTTGCAGGAAAACAAACAAAGGGATACGACCTGCAAGGCTCATCGACGTGATTAGGGTCAGGATGGATGGAATAGAAGGTGCAGATAACTGAGGGAAGTCTCGTAGTCTCCTTGACGCAAACGCGGACAAGGTAGGGGCGGTATAACCTTAAAGGGAAAGCCAAACCGAAGGGCTGCGAGATGGCGGATCGTCCCGTAGTAGTGAGTAAATCCGGGCCGATGAAAGCTGGTAACAGACTGGAGGAGAAAACCTGGATGAGTATGCGCCCAAATTTTTTTTCAGTGGAAGCAGCCAGAAAAAAAAGTGGTGTCGCATACCCTGCCTCCACTCCAAAAGAGGGGAGACAGAGGCAAAGGGGACGTGCTTCGTCAAAGTCTGTGAGTTGACGCGAGTGGAGATCGTAAGCGCCTTAATCGAATAAGGGTAGTACCAAGTGGGGGTATCCCGCCAATGGCGAAAGAACGCCAACGGATAGAGGGCTACTGGCGACCTGAGTACATGGCGGGCAAACAGGAGCGATTGGCAATGAGTCTAAGACGCATTTGTCGCGCCATGGAACAAGCAAGGAATCGATCCTCTGTAGCGAAAACAAGACCAGCTTGGTGAGTAGCGGCAAAGGTGGTGAAACACCAATGAAACCTAAAAGACGTTACTATTCCTTAATCGATAAAGTATACCAAATGAACAATCTGCACGAAGCCTGGCTAGCTGTGAAGAAGAATCAGGGAAGCGGCGGCATCGATGGCGTAAGCATCGCGATGTACGAGAAAAACGTGAGCATGAACCTAAGAGAGCTTCAAAGATTATTGCAGCAAGGGCGGTACAATCCCGATCCGGTAAGGCGGCATTTCATCGAGAAGGAAAACGGGAAGCTAAGACCGTTAGGCATTCCCACAATCCGAGATCGCGTATGTCAGCAAGCCGTGCGTCAAATCATCGAGCCGATTTTCGAGCAAGACTTCTACTACTACAGCTTTGGCTTTCGTGCGGGATACTCGGCGCACCAAGCAATACATACGATTCGACGAGCGAAACGCGGCGGATACGAATATGTGGTTGACCTGGACATCATGTCCTTCTTCGATGAAATTCCACACGAATTACTGATGGAGAAGGTGCATGAGAGAATCACCGACGGAAAAGTGCTGACGCTCATTCGCGGGTGGCTGACGGCGGGGTTCATGGAAGATGATCAGTTCCATGAAACGGAAATCGGGTCTCCACAGGGTGGGAATTTATCGCCATTGCTTGCGAATCTGTACTTGAACCATTTCGACTGGGGGATGAAAGAGAAGGGATTCGCCGTAGTCAGGTACGCGGATGATGCAGTTATCCTTTGCAAGACAAAGGAACAGGCAAAAGAAGCATACCTGGCGGCAAAGACCATTCTAGAAGACGAACTACAGCTGCGAATGCATCCTGAGAAAACAAAAGTAGTGCATTTCGATGACGGATTTCGTTTTCTTGGATTCGACTTTTGGAGGGATTATCTGATACTACCGGACGCGAAAGTGAAGAAGTACAAGGATAAAATCCGGCAAGTTACCCGCAGACAACAAGGAAATAACCTTGACGAAATGCTCAAGAAACTAAACGGAATTGCCCGAGGATTTGGTAACTATTTCGGCATAGGGAATGTAAAGAAAAAGTTTGAACGTCTGGATGAATGGACGCGGATGAGGGCGCGAGCCTTTATGCGCCAAAAGAAATCTACGGTGTCAAATCGGCTGATTCCAAACAAAGTACTGGAATCAGCGGGAATGGTATTTCTAACAAGCTTACTCACCACACGTTCCTAATTCAGGAGTGAAATAGGCAATCCGGCGACGGATGAAGAGAACTCACTCCTGAAGATGGGGAACTGACGAAGGAAAGCCGTGTGCGGGAAATCCGCATGCACGGTTTGACGGGGAGTCCGAGGGAGTAATCCCTCGTCTTACCCTACTGTGTGCGGAGCGATTATCGGCTTCACGAAGCGGAGCGGGCGTACGGCCGAAGCTTTCGGCGGAGATAGGTGTACAGGTAGACATCAGCCGTTGCCCCGTCCGTCCTGTGGCATACACTGTGATGAACCCCGCCCGGGGAATGCTCTGCAGGGGAGGAAGTGATGAGCATGAAATCAGCCAAGCGAACGCGCAGCCCGAGACATAAGGCTGCACCTGTCCGCCGTACGCCAGCCAAATCGACCGCTCTCCGTACCTTGAGCCGCAGACCAAGGCAGTCTGGAGCCAAGCGCGCAGCCAAGAGCAGGTCCCCGCATGCTTCTGTTCCTGCCGATCTCTTGACGGGTGCACCGGATGAGAGGGAACCCTTGGTGTCGGTCATTATTCCGGCTATGAACGAGGAGAGCACAATAGCCAAGGTCATCGCTGAAGCGCGAAGAACTGCCGCGCGATGCGAGGTGATTGTCGTTGTCAACGGTTCCTCTGACCGTACGGCGGATATTGCGGCAGCTTCCGGCGCGCGCGTGCTTGTCTACCCGGAGCCGCTCGGTCACGATGTCGGACGGAGCATAGGAGCGGGGGCGGCGAAAGGCGACATACTGCTCTTCACGGATGGAGATATTGTTATATCCGCCAAACGGCTGTTTCCGTTCGTCAAAGCGGTCGGCAGCGGTGTCGATGTTGCATTGAACCGCTATTCGGGAGCGGTAAAGAAGCGGCGTCCCCATCCTGTTGTACTATCCAAACATACGCTCAATCTTCTGCTCGGACGCCCCGATCTCCACGGCTGCTCCATGACGACTGTGCCGCATGCTCTGAGCCGAAAAGCGCTTGAGACACTTGGCGGGGAGATACTGTCCTGTCCGCCGGCGGCTCAGGCCCGGGCGGTGCTGCACGGGCTTCGGGTCGAGGCGGTTCACCTGGTCCCGGTCGGGCGGATGAATGTCATACGGCGCAAAAGGGGCGGCCGCGATCCGCTGGCGGACATCGTCGTCTCGGATCATTTGCAGGCGGCTGCGGTTATGCTCGAGCGGCTCGGAGAGCGGGCCGGCTATTCGGATGGCAGCCGTCGGCGGGAGATGGTGAGGTGACAGAGGATGAATACGATGAGAAGATCGCATGTGACGGAAGGCCGCCACAGAGGTTACGGAACCGGCGGCGTTGGAACGCGCAGGACCGGAAGAAAGCGTAAAGCTCCGAAAGCGGAGGCTCTACATGCGCCGGTTATCTCTCCCGGTACAGATGAGAGATCCAAGCTGGAATCTGGGACCATGAAAGCAGCGAGCCCCGCCCAAAGCAAAGGCGCCCGCTGGCGTCCCCCCGCGCGCCGGGGAACGCTGTCGGTCATCGTTTCGGCGCAGAACGAGGAAGCGACTCTTCCTGCCGTGCTCCGTGAAGCGGAAAGACTGCTGCCGGAGGAGCTGATCGTCGTGCTGAACGGCTGCTCCGACGAGAGCTACTTGCGGGCCCGCCAGTCGGCTGTGGCCATGGTGGTCCATTATCCTGATGCGGCAGGGCATGATGTGGGACGCGCGATTGGCGCCAGACTCAGTCGGGGCGACATTCTGCTGTTCCTGGACGGAGATATGGCGATTCCAGCTCCGGCGCTGGCCCCTTTCGTTACCGCCGTGGATGAAGGAACCGACGTGGCGCTCAACGATCTGAATCCGCTGCTTCCTTCCTTTGAACATACCGATCCGGTCACGCGCTGCAAGCTGTTCCTCAATCTTGCGGTCGGACGGGAGGATTTGGGGGCCTCCTCCATGACAGCCGTCCCTCATGCGCTGTCCCGGCGGGCGCTGAGCATCATCGGGCCTAAGACATTGACGGTTCCGCCGAAGGCGCAGGCAGCGGCTGTACTGAACGGACTGAGCGTGAAGAATGCCTCGTCTGTCAACGTAATCGGACGCAACCGGGTACGCAGAAGCAACACGGGAGCGGGGAATGCCGTGGAGCAGATGATTCTCGGCGATCACGCCGAGGCGCTGGCCGAAATTCTGGCCCGGGGCGGGGTCCGGAAATTCCGCGAGGCGGGAGGACCCGGCTATCGAAGCCGCCTGGCCGCATGGAGGAACCAGCCATGACTACAAGCATTATTATCCCGAACTATAACGGACTCGGCCTCTTGAAGGCCTGTGTGGAGTCGATCCGATTCTATACAGAGGAGCCTTATGAACTGATTGTTGTAGATAACGCCTCGGTGGACGGAACGGCGGAATACTGCCGGGAGGAGCGGATACCTTTTCTGTCCCTGCCGTTCAATGCCGGATTTCCGGCGGCGTGCAACAGGGGGCTGCTTCTCGCTTCCGGCGAGGAGCTGCTGCTGCTGAACAATGATGTCATGGTCGCGAAGGGCTGGCTGTCCAACTTGAAATCCGCGCTGTACAGCGCGGCTGATGTCGGTATGGTCGGACCTGTAACGAATTTTGCAAGCGGAAGGCAGCGGGTGGAGGTCCGTTATACCGACAGGGCCGGATTCTTTGCCGCTGCAGAGGAGGCGAACCGGCCTGACCCGTCCAAATGGCGGGAGACACGCCGGTTGGTCGGATTATGTCTGCTGTTCAAGAGAGAAGTGCTGGACCGGGTAGGGCTGCTGGACGAAAGGTTCTCCCCGGGACATTTTGAAGATGATGATTTCTGCCTGCGCGTACGGCTTCAGAGTTACCGGATGCTGATCGCCGGAGATTGTCTCGTGCATCATGAGGGAAGCGCAAGCTTCCGTGAGGTCTACAGCGGCGGCTGGCAGGAATTGATCGAGCAGGGCCGCAGACGGTATATCGACAAGTGGGGATTGGACCCTGCGCTGTTCATCTAACGGCGCCGCCGGTCGTTCCCGGCATCATAGATAGGGAGGAATGGCTTATGAAAGGAGTCATCTTGGCAGGCGGAACCGGAACGCGGCTATATCCGCTGACCCGGCTCATGAACAAGCATTTGCTTCCGGTCGGCAGATATCCGATGATATGCTACGGGATTGACCGGCTGCGCAAGGCGGGGATCACCGACATTCTGCTGGTTATCAGCAAACAATCCGCCGGGATGTACACGGATTTTCTGGGAAGCGGAGCCGCCTTCGGCGTGTCCCTGACCTACAAAATCCAGGAAGCGGCCGGCGGAATCGCTGAGGCTCTAGAGCTGGCGAAGGGCTTTATCCCGTCAGGAGAACGGTTCGTTGTCCTGCTCGGCGACAATCTGTTCACCGAGGATCTCGCACCGTATGTGGAAGGCTATCTGCGCCAGCCTGAGGGAACTGCCAAAGTGCTGCTCAAGCCGGTGAGTGACGCCCGCCGTTATGGCGTGCCGGTCTTTGACAGCTCGGATGCCGGCTGGATTGCGCGGATCGAAGAGAAGCCTAAGCAGCCGAAGAGCGAATACTGCGTGACCGGCATTTACATGTATGACGAGGCCGTATTCGACATTATCCAGCGCATCTCGCCCTCTCAACGGGGGGAGCTGGAGATTACGGATGTCAACAACCTGTATGCCGCAGACCGCAAGCTAAGCTATGATGTGCTCAAGGAATGGTGGAGCGATGCGGGGACATTTGATTCCCTTCGCGAAGCCGGGGATAAGCTGAAGGACGCGCTGCCGTAAAGGCGGCGCGTTTTTCAATATTTCCCCAAATTAGGTATTGACTTGTCTGAATAAGGAATGGTATTTTGTAGGAGGAAACCGGTTTCTTTGGAATTAGTAAGAAAAGCTTCAAGTTAGCCCTTTCATGAAGGGCAGGGGCAACACGGCGGCTTGGAAAATTCCGGACGATCGTAATGGACAACCTTGTCCTGGAATTCACAAGACGGCAAAGCTCTCGGATTCATGCAAACGTTTGTCTTCCGGAAATCAAATTTGAGAGGAGAGTCATGTATGAAAACGTATTCAAAGATGTTGACGACTTTATCGCTATCCATTAGTATGGCTCTGGTTGCCGCACTGCCTGCATTTGCGTCTCCGGATACCAGTGTGAGCAACAAGCTGGACTACAGCACGGATGTCATTTATCAAATCGTAACCGACCGCTTCTCAGATGGAGATTCATCTAACAACCCGACAGGATCGGCATTCAGCAGCGATCACTCCAATCTGAAGCTCTACTTCGGAGGAGACTGGAAGGGAATCACCAACAAGATCAATGACGGTTATCTGACCGACATGGGGGTTACGGCCATCTGGATTTCCCAGCCGGTCGAGAATATCACCTCCGTCATCAACTATTCCGGCGTTAACAACACCGCTTACCACGGTTATTGGGCCCGGGATTTCAAGAAGACCAATTCGGCCTTCGGCAGCTTCACCGATTTTCAGACCTTGCTTGACACGGCCCATGCTCATAATTTGAAGGTGATCATCGACTTTGCGCCGAATCACACAAGCCCGGCTTCATCGACGGACGCCAGCTTCGCGGAGAACGGCGCTCTCTACGATAACGGTACACTGCTCGCCAAATATGGCAGCGATCCGAACGGCTTGTTCCATCACAACGGCGGCACCGATTTCTCCACAATTGAAAGTGGTATCTACAAAAATCTGTACGATCTTGCAGACATTAATCAGAACAACAGCACAATCGACGCCTACTTTAAGAATGCTATCCAGCTGTGGCTCGGTATGGGGGTAGACGGCATCCGGTTTGACGCGGTGAAGCATATGCCGTTCGGCTGGCAAAAGAGCTTCGTCTCCTCGATCTACAGCAGCAGCCATCCGGTCTTCACCTTCGGCGAATGGTTCCTGGGCGCTGACGAGACCAGCTCGGACAATGTCAATTTCGCCAACAACAGCGGCATGAATCTGCTTGACTTCGCGTACGCCCAGGAGGTACGGGAAGTATTCAAGGATAAATCGGAAACGATGCCTGAGCTGAACACCGTCCTGAACAGCACTGCATCCAGCTATAACTACATCAATAACATGGTTACCTTTATCGACAATCATGATATGGACCGCTTCCAGGCTGCAGGAGCCAGCACCCGGCCGACCGAGCAGGCGCTTGCGCTCACGTTGACCTCTCGCGGGGTTCCGGCGATCTACTACGGCACGGAGCAGTATATGACCGGTGTCGGCGATCCGAACAACCGGGCGATGATGACGTCGTTTGACAACACAACAACGGCTTACAAGGTAATCAAGGCCCTTGCCCCGCTGCGGAAGTCCAATCCGGCTATCGCTTACGGTACTTCCACCCAACGCTGGGTGAACGATGATGTATACATTTATGAGCGGAAATTCGGCAGCAGCGTCGCTCTGGTCGCCATTAACCGCAACACGACGACGTCTTATCCGATCTCGGGTCTGCTCAGCTCGCTCCCGGCGGGCACCTACTCGGATGTCCTTAAAGGACTGCTGAACGGTAACTCCATTACTGTCAGCGGCGGCGCGGTCAGCAACTTCACACTTGCGGCTGGCGGAACGGCGGTATGGCAGTACAGCACCTCCGAGACTACGCCGACCATCGCTAATGTCGGTCCGACCATGGGCAAACCGGGCAACACGGTCACCATTGACGGACGCGGATTCGGAAGTACGGCAGGTACTGTCTACTTCGGCACGACAGCTGTTACCGGTTCGAACATCGTAAGCTGGGAAGACAGCGAAATCAAAGTGAAGATTCCAAGCGTGGCCGCAGGCAAAACGGCCGTTAAAGTAGCGAATGCTTCCGGCACGCAGAGCAGCGCATTCAACAACTTCAACGTGCTGACCGCAGATCAGGTTACCGTGCGCTTTAAAGTCAACAATGCCACCACTGCCCTTGGAACCAGTGTTTATCTGGTCGGCAGTGCCGCCGAGCTTGGCTCCTGGAGCACAGCCAATGCGATCGGCCCGATGTACAATGTGGTTGAAGCATCTTACCCGACCTGGTATTTCGACGTCAGCGTTCCGGCGGGTACGGCACTGCAGTTCAAGTTCATTAAGTCCAACGGCACCACAGTAACATGGGAAGGCGGCAGCAATCATACGTATACCTCGCCGACCAGCGGTGTTGGAACGATATCGGTTGATTGGCAAAATTAATAACAAATACTTGTAATACCGATTCAGAGCACGGAATCTGGCGCTGTCCTTCCCCGGGGAGAGCCGGGATTCCGTGCTTTTTGGCGTTCTGACCGGAAATCGCGGCTTTCCGCCTTCCCTTCTGATCAAGTATAATTGGATTTAACTGGAATGTTGGAGGACCCAATCCGATGAGAGTAACGATTAACGATATCGCCCGAGCGGCGAATGTAGCCAAATCAACCGTATCCAAGGTCCTGAACGATTCACCGACCATCTCGGAGGCTACTAAGGAAAAAGTCCGGGCCATCATGCTGGAGATGAATTATGAGCCGAGCAGCTTCGCCACACGGCTGGCCAAACAGAAATGCTATAACATCGGACTCATCATCGACCTTTCACGCAAAAGCGATTTCCTGAATTATTCGTTCTACGATATTATCGGCGGTGTTGAGAGCGTTATCGGACCGCTCGATTACGAGCTGACGATCTGCAATATCGAACATATCGGTCGGGACCGGTTCGTAAGCCGCTTCGTGCTCGGCCGCAAAGTGGACGGAATTATTTTGGACAACTCCATCCTGACCCCAATGCTGGCGCAAGAGCTTAACGAACGGAGTTTTCCTTACATCGTTATTGGAGAGCTTCCGGGAGTCCGGCCCTTGAGATGGGTCGATATCGACAATCGCAGCGGAGCCGCGATTCTGACGCAGCATCTGCTCGCCCAAGGGTACCGGAACCCGGCGTTTATCGGCGGTGAAGAGTGCGACCCGCTGTTCGGAGCGAGAGTGGCGGGATTCCGGGATGCGCTGCCGCATACGTCATTGCCGCCTGTGCTTCCCGGCTACTCGAACGAGGCCAACGGGCGCAGGCTTACTTGTGAGCTGCTCTCCCTCAGCCAAGCTCCGGATTCGATTGTGTGCATGAGCAACCTTGTGGCTTTCGGTGCGCTTCAGGAGCTCGGCGAGCGGGGGATCTCAATACCGGAAAATATCGGAATCGCCACCTTTGACAATAGACCGCTTGCTCCATATACGACGCCCCCGTTGACCTGTCTTGATATGGACACGTTCGCGCTGGGAGCGGCGGCAGGGGACATGCTGATGGCACAGATTAACGAGCCGAATGCCATTCAGGCGGAGGAGCACCGCTGGGTGGAGCCGAAGCTGGTTGTCCGCCAGTCCACTGCATTAATGAAAGGAATTGATTAAGCCCAAGACTAATGTTAATCGCTGTCTGTTCATTTCGAAAAAGTCCGTTTACAATAGAAATAATTTACAACGGAGGTGCTTGATTATGTTAAAAGTCCGTCAGCAAAGCGGAGTTAGTAAGTTATCTTATTCACAGCTTGGAAACGCAAAAATAGGTGATGAAGCGGCAGCGCGGTCCGGACAGCTTGGCTGATTAGAGATATTCATTTAATCATTCGACACTATTGTCAAAGGTCCGCCTGCCAAGACAGAGAGGCGGAATATAGATGCAGCATTCGCATGGAGCGGCCCGGGTATATACCCGAATGAAGTTTTTGACTTCCCTGGCGGGAAGCACGATGTTTACAACCTATACGATTTATTATGTCAAAGAGCTCGGGTTTACCCCCCTTCAGCTCATGCTGATCGGGACGGTTCTGGAGCTTACGGTGCTGATTTTTGAAGGAATTACGGGCGTTGTTGCCGATACCTACGGACGCAGACGGTCGGTTATTATCGGCATGTTCATTCTCGGCGGAGGCTTCACCCTTGAAGGAACCGCCGTCTGGCTGTCCTCCGGGTCTGTCATGCTTCCGGCTTTTGGCATTATTCTGGCGGCCCAGCTGCTGTTCGGGATAGGCTGGACGTTCATCAGCGGAGCAGATACGGCCTGGATCGTGGACGAAGTCGGTGAGCAGGGGGCTGGCGGGCTCTTCATGAGCGCTCAGAAAATAACTCTCGCCGCTTCCCTCGCCGGCATAGGCATCAGTGTCGGTCTGTCAACGCTGATGCCCAATCTGCCTTACCTGGCCGGCGGGATGATGTATTGGATTCTTGGCGTCTATCTGCTCGCCAGGATGCAAGAGACGGGCTTCGTTCCGCGAACCGAAGGCCGGAGAGAATCGCCAATCCGCGAGATGCGGAAGGCCTGGCAGGACGGCGCAGCCGTGGTGCGCCGCAGCCCGCTGCTGATTGCCATGGTGCTGATAACCGTCTTCACGGGCGCCGCCTCGGAAGGGTATGACCGGCTGTGGGAAGCCTATATGATGAACGGCATCGGCTTTCCGGCGGGGCCGATTTCGCCGGCGCTCTGGTTCGGCATCTTCAGCGCAGCCGCCACGCTGCTCGGGATGGCGGCCGTTCATGCCGCTGAGCGCAGAATCAACATGAACAGCGGGCGTACGCTCTCGCTCAGCTTATTGCTGCTGACGGCGATCCGCGCGCTTGGCATTTTAGGACTTGCGCTGTCGCCATCGTTCGGCGGCGCGGCTGCAGCGGTGCTGATGGTCAGCATCGCTTCTGCGGTGGCCGAGCCGGTGTACGCCACCTGGCTCAACCGGAATCTGGAGAGCCGCACACGGGCGACCGTCTTGTCGATGGTCAGCCAGGCCGATGCCTTCGGGCAGAGCGCGGGAGGTCCGGCGGTCGGCTGGATCGGAAGCCGGTTCTCCATTCGGGCTTCGCTGCTGGCGGCGGGCGTGCTGCTGTTTCCCGTACTCGGCGTATTCGGCCGGGGGATCAAGGACGCCGGAGACGACGCCTTGAACCGGAAGGCGGGCTGATCCCCGGGCAGCGAGCTGCAAGAGGATAGCAACACGAGACTAAATTCAGATGCCTCCAAGAGAAAATTGCTTTGCCCAGAAGAGAGGGCGGCGATCTTGGAGGCTTTTTTTGCGTGACGAATAATTAAAATTTAAACTTTGTGATTGCAATCACAATCCGGGATGAATGCCCGTGCTACTCTGTTGTTGAGAATAGTTATCAGTTGATTGGGATCAAGGATTAGAGACGGCAAGGGAGCGTGGGAATCATGGACAAAACGATGCGCATGGATGAAACGGTGTATGACCTGGCCACCCGCTGGCCGGAAACGGTGGATATCATGGTTGAGCTGGGCTTCAAGGATATCGCCAAGCCGGGCATGCTGCAGACAGCAGGACGGTTCATGACGCTGGAGAAGGGAATCAAGCTGAAGCGGATGGATGCGGACACCGTCAAGGAGGCATTCCGGAGCCGCGGGTTCAGCATTTTAGCATAGAAAACTAGAGAAGGAGTGTGTAATCATGAGCGAACTCATTAACAACCGCGAGGCGCAAGCGCCGGAGCGCAGCGAACGCCAGCAGATGCTGATGGACATCATCAAGGAGCTGCATGCGGGCAAGGATGTAGAAGAGGTCAAAGCGCGCTTCCAGGAAGCGACCCTCAATGTGTCGGTGTCGGAAATTTCGGAGCTGGAGCATGCACTGATGACCGAGGAAGGCATTCCGGTATCTGAAGTTCAGCGTCTGTGCTCCGTCCATACGGCCGTGTTCAAGGGCTCGATCGAGGAGATTCACCGTTCGTCGAAACCCGAGGAACAGCCCGGTCATCCCGTGCATACGTTCAAACAGGAGAACCGGGAGCTGGAGAAGCTGACGGGCTTCACTCTGGAGCTGCACAAGGACAAGTTCGCCAAGGATGACAGTCCGGCGGCAATCTACAAGCTGCTGGAGGATTTGAATCTTCTGATGGACATCGACAAGCATTACAGCCGCAAGGAGAATCTCCTCTTTCCTTATCTTGAAAAATACGGCGTGTACGGTCCGACAAAGGTCATGTGGGGCGTCGACGACGGTATCCGGAGCATGATCAAGGAAGCCAAGGCGCTGCTGTCCGCTTATGAGGGCGGGCGGGAAGAAGTTCTGAACGCGCTGGAGCTGATCATCAAGGAAGTTAACGAGATGATCTTTAAGGAAGAAAATATTTTGCTGCCGATGGCGCTGGAGAAGCTGACCGAGGACGAATGGGTCAAAATCGCCGGGGAGAGCGAGAGCATCGGCTTCTGCCTGACCGCGCCGGAGAAGGAGTGGATTCCGGAACGCGCGCCGGAGCCGACGGTGGCTGCGGATTCGGAAGCCGGCGGTGGAGCCGAAGCGCCTCAGGGCTTCATCCGCTTTGAGACGGGAATCGTGTCCGTACAGCAGCTTGAGCTGATCATGAACCATCTCCCGGTCGATCTTACCTTCATCGACGAGAACGATGTGGTCCGGTATTTCTCTCACGGCAAGGAGCGGATCTTCGCCCGTACAAAAGCAGTAATCGGCCGCACCGTGCAGAACTGCCATCCGCCGCAAAGCGTGCATGTGGTGGAGAAGCTGCTGGAAGACTTCAAATCCGGACGCAAGGATGCCGAAGACTTCTGGATTCAAATCAAGGATAAATTCGTCTACATCCGCTATTTCGCCATCCGGGACGAAGAGGGGCGTTACATGGGAACTCTGGAGTTTACGCAAAATATCGCGCCGATCCGGGCCCTGGAAGGCCAGAAGCGCATTATGTCGGAGTAACCGTGTCAAAAAGAAGTACCGGCCGGCCGCTATGCGAGCGATGGGAATCGCTTGCGGGCGGCCTTTTGCGTGCTCCGGGAAGGGAACTCTGTGCTGCGGATATTTTTCAGGCAGATTGTCTCTAGCCCAAAAGGTGAACGCCCGTTTCGTTACGCGCTTAGGATTCGGAGCTTATCTGTAACCGGCCGGGCTTTCGGCGCATATGCTGATGCAGGGCGCCTAAAGCAAAGGAGACATGACCATGCAGAACCAAATCACCAAAATACTGGAGCACATGGCCCATTCCCACGAACAGATGGCGCGCATCCTTGACGCCGAGCGCCATGTAGCTGTCCGCATGGCTCAAATCGTTCATGACCTGCCGGATGCGGAGCCCGACTTCGGCGGGACTGAAGGCGTCATCGAAAGCGCGGGCCGTGTGAACAAGACCATCATCTCCTATCTTAATGCTTTCGCGGATTTGCAGGAGGCGATGGCCGAACAGGTAGGGAGAGTAATTAAGGAAATGCAGGGCCAGGAAGAAGAGTAGCGGGAGGCGGATGATGAGCAGAGAAGAATCGTATTTGAAGATGCTGGAGTCTACCGCCGCGATCCAGTGGAACATCGCGATCATCCTGGAAGCCAAAGCGGTGGAGGCAGAGAAGGTCAAGCATTGGGCGCATCATCACATGCATCCCAGGGCCTTCGATACGCATGAGGACCAGCTGAAGGAGTCTCTTGCCATGCATGAAGCTATTGTAGAGCTGGTTGAAGGGCTGACCAAGCTGGAGAACGGCCTTTGCAGCAATCTGAAGGCCATGCTTGACACGGGCGAGGAAGACGGCGGAGACGACGGCTTGGGCGGATTGTCCGACGGCTTCAGCTTGGGAGACAGCGACAAATGAGCGCGCCGCAGCTCTCGGAACAGGCCGTGAAGCTGGAAATGATCCGCTCGATCGCCAGGAGCCAGGCTGCGCTCGCGGCCATTCTGGAATCCGTGGCGGAGGTGACCGGCCATTCGGAGCTTGCGGCCCGCAGGCTGTGCGAGAATGTCAGGGTGCTCAGCGAATACCAGAGCGCCATGTGCCGGATGATGTCCGGTATTTCGCTGCCGAGACCCAGGGAAGGGGAGCCTTCTTCCCCGTGGCTGGCTCAGGCCACCCGGATCGGTCCTACGCGGCAGCTTGACGTACAGAAGGGGTGACAGGAGATGAAGACTAAAAGAACAAGCCGGAAGAAGCCGCTGAAGGGAAAGAGAACCGGCTCGCGCCGGGTATTGCTTGCGCGCAAGACCAAATTGCGCAAAACCCGCAAAGGGGCTGCGCCGAAGGCGCGCAAAGGAGCGGTCAGGAAGCGCTCGGGCATCCGGCTGCGGAAGAAGGGGCTGAAGCTGCGCCGCGGCAGACATCGCCGCCGGATCGCGGCTGTAGTGACGCCGCCGAATCCGCCTGCCCCACCCGCGCCGCCGGCTCCGCCCGAAACGGTGCTGGTGCCGCTTCCCGCCGATCCCGGCGTCCCTCCGGAGACTCCGCCGGCCGACGCCTACCAGCAGGGCTACAATGAAGCCTATGACGTTGGCTTCGATACCGGCTTTGCGAAAGGTTTCGAGGACGGGCATAAACTGGAGTTCGGATAAAGTCGAACGGCGGCAAAGAGCCTGTCTTTGCCGCCGCGTTCCCTTGCCGGAGGCTTCATCTTGCGCCGCCTTATATGATAGACTGTCAGAAGCAGAGTCATTGACTCAGGCACCCGGCAGAAAGGCGGTTGAAGACCTAAATGGAGAACGTCATCAGACAAGGAAGAATGGATGATCTGGAGCGGATCATGGCTTTGATTGCCGAATGCGTGCGCGTGATGCAAGAGGGCGGCAGCGACCAATGGAATGAAAGCTATCCGAACCGTGAGGTCATCGCGAAGGATATCGAACAGGGAACGCTCTATGTGTTCGAGGATGACGGTACGCCTGCCGGCATTATTGTTCTGGACGAGAACGAAGCCGAGGAATACCAGTCGATCGACTGGGTGCAGAAGGAAGGGCGTCATCTGGTCATGCACCGGCTGGCGGTTCACCCGGAAATTCAGGGCAAAGGCATTGCCCGCCGCCTGCTCGCGTTCGCCGAAGATCAGGCGGCCCGCGAAGGTTATTCCAGCATCCGCATGGATACATACGCTAAGAACGACAGAGCGCTCAGCCTGTATCTCCGCCTTGGCTACGAGGTTCGGGGCGAGGTCCGGTTCCCGGGCCGGATCGCCAATTTTCCGGTTATGGAGAAGCTGCTGAAGTCAGCGGAGAGCTGATATTTTGGCAATGTAAGCAGTTGCACTGAAAACGGGAGCAAATTGTTAAATTTGCGTAAAAACGTAAGAATGAATGGGCTGATTCCCGCTATTATTCGTAAACAGGAAAATAGCGCGATTCAGCCCGTTTCTGCGCGTTTTCCATATTCAAGGGCATGAACTATAATAATGACATCACCAGATGAGCTGGCCTAAAAAAAGAAGCCGGATGGATAACGCTCTGAAGCGAAGGTTTCATTTAAATTCAGCGGCTAATCGATTTTTCGGTAAGCGCGGAAGGTGATACTCCAAACTTCTTAACCAAAAAGGAAGGGAGAGAGTTCCGATGGGCTAGACAAGCGGTGCATACCTCATCCGAAGGATTTTAAGCCACGCGGATGGACGGCCTTTAAGAAGACCGGAAGGTATGGATCGGACCCAAAGGTAACCTGAAAAAGGAAGAAGGCTATTTCAAAGCAGGACCAAAGTCCCTGCGAGAAAGGAGCAGGATTCCATTGGAAAAGGTTAGCGAAGCGTACAATGTACGGTAGTCGCATATAAGGAAAACGGACGTGACAACGTTTTTCGCGAATATCGTGTACGCGGGGAGAACAAGCAACCCAATTGGGCATGGAAATTTCGGTGAACGTACTCCGGAATCGGAGTATCAGGCAAGTGAAAATTTAGGAACAATCTGAGCAACATGGAATCATCGGAATGTGTGCCATGTCAAGGGTATGGATTGTTGCAGGAGGAAATGAATAAAATTGAATAGCAATAAGGAGACTTAAAACCCCGTTGCCATAGTGAGGCAGTCGGGGTTTTAAGTGTTTAAGGAGCTGTATGGAGCTGTGCGGGCGGATCACTCTTAAATCAGCTCCGGCGCATATCCTTGAGCTGCTGCACGATTGCGGCCATATCCAGCTCTCCCCTGCCTTCACGGTCAGCTGCTGCATACGTCTTGCCGGCAGCTTCCGCAAGCGGCAGCGTAAGACCGGCCAGCTTCGCTTCATCCTGGACCAGTCCCAGATCCTTCGCCACAAGGCTGATCATGAATGCAGCCGGGAATTCCTCTTTTACATACATCATCTTCTTGGCCTCGAACAGCTTCGTCGAGACGGCTGATTCGTCGATCATCTGCAGCACCTGCTCCCGCTTCAGGCCAGAGCTTTCGCCGAAGAGCAGCGCTTCCCCGATACCCTGGGCGACGACGCCGAGAAGCAGATTGATCGCAAGCTTCGCGGAGCTGCCTGCGCCGACATCGCCGAAGTGAATCGTCGATTTGCCCAGCCGGTCAAAGAACGGGGCGCAATATTCAAGCGCTTCGGGCGAGCAGCCGGCAAGAATGACAAGCTGGCCCTTGGTCGCCGGCCCCACGGAGCCGGATACAGGGGCGTCCACATAAATGCCCCCGGCTTGTTCCGTAAGCCGCGCGAAAGCCTTCGCTTCCTCAGTCAGAATCGTGCTCATATTGACGATGTACGCGCCTTCCCGCAGATGGGAGAGAACGCCGTTCTCGCCTTCCAGCACCTCCCGGACCGCTTCGCCCTTCGTCAGCATCAGGAAGATAACATCGGCTTCATCCGCAGCCTCGGCAGGAGTCTTGCGGAGAACCGCCCCCTCTCTTCCAAGCGGCTGCGCTCTTTCCGCTGTCCGGTTATACACATGCAGGCCATATCCGGCTTGAATCAAATTTCGGGCCATCGGTACGCCCATATGTCCTGTTCCGATCCATGCGAT